>NZ_OX458932.1:2167087-2476671 GCF_949774925.1 Candidatus Methylacidiphilum fumarolicum | reverse complement strand
TGACATGAATAATTTTTTTCTATGTTCCGATAGAAAAAACCTTTTAGGTTTTTTCTATTTCTAAATCAACTATCTAAGCTTCATAAAAAGCCACTGATTTTTTCATTATTTCAATAGGTGCAGGAAGGCCGGTCCATATTGAAAATGAAAGCGCACCCTGTTCGATAAGCATCCCCAAGCCATTTAATGCCTTGCAACCGGACTTTTTTGCTAGTGATTCAAGGGGGGTAGGATTAGGAAAGTATAAAAGATCATAAAGAAGGATTCCAGGTCGCAGAATATTCTCCCAATGAAATCCAAGAGAGTTAAAATATTGAAAAGGGAGGGCTTGAACAAAAAGCTCGCTTTGCTCAATTGCTTTTTTAACATTAGCTTCTGTTATAGTCAGGACTTGAATTTTAGTTTTGTACTGACTTTCTAAAACATTTGCCAAATTTAAAGCATTACCATAAGTTCTATTTACTAATATGAGTTTTTGGGCACCTTCCGTGGCTAATTGTTTGGCAATAGCTTCCCCTGCTCCTCCCGTGCCTAATATGGTAATGGATAACTTTTGGAAATCAATAGAGAAGTTTTTTTTAACGTCGTTTACCCATCCGAGGCCGTCCGTATTAAAGCCCCATAATACGTTTTCCATTCTTTTAACCGTATTGACTGATCCGAGAGCAATTGCCGAATGGTCCAATTGGTTACAGAACTCCATCATCCTTTTTTTAAGAGGAGAAGTACAATTCCAACCTAAAAAACCTTTTTTAATCAAAAGGCTCACCGCCTGTTCTAATTCTTCTTCTGAAACTTCTATTCGTATGTATTCTGAATCGATGGATAATTTTTCAAAAGCTGCCTTTTGGAAAATGGGAGATAAGGAGTGAGCAATTGGTTTTCCTAAGACTGCAAAACTAGGTTTTGTTGGATGAAAATCAGCAAGTGTTTCCAAAGTAAAATACTTTTGGTTCCTCATCGTAAAAATCAAACAATATTTTCGAATGAATAATCGCTACTAATAGCTAATATGATTGAGAATAGATGGAATAGCGATAGCTAAAAATTGAAAGTTTTCATTAAGATCACATTAGATTTTAATAGATAAGGGAAAAAAATGGAAAAATTTTCTTTCAATTTGATTTTAGAGGAGCTTCTTACCTCTTATAAAATTCATGGTGGAATCAATTGTGCTGATGGGAAGAATCTTCCCTCCAAAAAAGCCGTCTCAAAACTCACCGAAGACCTTTTAAGTCTTATATTTCCTGGATTTTATATTTCTCTTTCTCTTTCTCAGGACAAAGTAGGATCGTTTTGTTTGGAAGTTTTAAAAAGAGTGTATCAAGCTTTATTAGAGGAGCTGGAGAAAAGTTTACTTTTTTCTCCCATAAAGGATCAAACCGCTGAATCAATATGCCAGAGATTTTTGTCTAAGCTTCCAGAAATCAGAAAGATTTTAGCTACAGATCTAAAAGCTACCTATGAAGGAGATCCGGCTTCAGCAAGTATTGAAGAAGTACTTTTAGCATATCCAGGAATTGAAGCCATAGCTGTGTATCGATTAGCTCATGTGCTTTATCAGGAAAATGTGGCATTGATTCCAAGGATGATGACCGAATGGGCTCATGCCAGAACAGGGATTGACATCCATCCAGGAGCCGAGATTGGTTCAGATTTTTTCATAGACCATGGAACGGGTATTGTCATTGGGGAAACCTGCAAAATTGGACATCATGTGAAAATTTACCATGGTGTTACTCTTGGTGCACGATCTACTAAGGGTGGAAGAAGATTGCGTGGACAAAAAAGGCATCCTACAATAGAAGATTATGTCACTATCTATCCAGGAGCGACCATTCTTGGAGGAGAAACAGTAATAGGGGCAGGCAGCATCATAGGCGGTAATGTTTGGCTCACTCATCCAGTTGCTCCCAATTCGATTGTCACTCTTGTTGATCAAGAAATTCGCGTAAGAACGAAGAACGAATAGATCAAAAGATAGGTAATGAAACGCATTTACCTTGACTACAATGCCTCAACCCCCATGCATCCAGAGGTTATCAAAGAAATAGCCTCTGGGATGACCGTCATGGGTAATCCTTCCAGCATCCATGAAGAGGGCAGACAGGCGCGCTTTCTAATAGAAAAGGCCCGTGAAAAAGTAGCCCAGCTTCTTGGAGTTAAAAGCAAGGAAATTATTTTTACTTCTGGAGGTTCAGAGAGTGATTCCTTGGCTCTCATGGGGGTTGTCTATGGAAACAAGAAAAAGAAAAACCATATTGTTTTATCGGCAATAGAGCATCATGCTGTTTTAGAAACAGCTTTTTCCTTAGAAAAAAATGGATGCAAAATCAGTTTTGTTCCCTGTTCTAAGCAAGGGATAGTCGATTTAGAAAAATTATCTTCTCACCTTACGGATCAAACTCTTCTTGTTTCCATCCAATCGGCAAACAATGAGACAGGAGTATGCCAGCCAATTGAAGAAATAGCGAATCTGTGCAAACAAAAAGAAATTTTTTTTCATTCCGACATTGTCCAGAGCATCGGTAAAGTTCCCATAGATATAAAAGGATTGTCTTTGGCTAGCCTTTCAGCTCATAAATTTTATGGACCCAAAGGAGTAGGAATCCTTTTTATCAAAGAGGGGGTTCCTTTTGAAAGACTAATCTATGGCGGCAATCAAGAAAAAGGGAAGAGAGGGGGAACAGAGAATTTGTTAGGAATCATTGGACTTGCAAAGGCTTTAGAAATTTCTCTCCTAGAGATGGAGGAACAAAAGGAAAGACAATTTCGGCTCATCGAAAGGCTGTGGGAATCCCTAGCTGATCTTCCAGGTATAGAACGTGTTGGAGACCCTAATCGAAGAGTACCAAATACGCTTCTTGTCCTCTTTTCCGGACTCAGTGGACATGATCTTTTAATAGGGCTTGATCTTGCAGGGATTGCAGCATCTAGTGGCTCAGCCTGTATGTCTGGCACCAGTCAGCCTTCTCATGTCCTTATGGCGATGGGATATGAGCCTTCTCAAGCCATCTCTTCGGTTCGATTTTCTATCGGAAAATTTACCACGGAAGAAGAAATTACCGTAGCAGCCCAAAGAATCAGAGAGGTAGTTCTCTCACAACAAAAAGCATTGTCTTGAATCTTTTATATAGCAATTGCCTTGATGATATCAGGAAGGACCGTTGTAAAAGATACCAATTGAAGGTCAAGTTCCTTAATTGTTTCGGAGCTATCAGCAATGGAGTCTTCTTGCAGCATCACAAGCATTTCCTTAGTTATAGGCGGCTTTTTTATCAGTTTTTCAACAATTCCAGCAAGAGGTAAAGCAACAGAAGAAGGCACATTAAATAGTATTCTCTTTTCTATGCTTTTACGAAATAGCAGAGAGAGGAAAAGCCAAGAAAGCAGATAGGGAGCCCAAAAGTCTCCGCGCCAATGTTCAAATAAGGCCTTAAGACCGATAAGAGGATAAACTAAAAAGCTTAATAGTGCCATCGCAATTCTTGATAGGGTATAAAAGGGGAAAGATTCAATTTTGTAGGGTATCTGACATAGATCTAAAATCATCAATAGAATTTCTTTTAAAGAGTAGACCTCTGGCCCAGCAAGTGTGTAAGTTTTATGAAAGGTATTAGGATTGGGGATGGCCCGAACAAAGGCTTCTGCAACATTTTCAACAAATATAGGTTGAAGCTTGCTTTTTCCGCCATCAATCAATGGGAATAACAACAGAGGATTGTTTGGAAAAAAAAGCATTTTATATAATCTTTTCGTAAAGTCATCGCCTATTCCAAAGACAACTGAGGGCTGAAAAATTGTCCAATCTAGCTCGCTATTTCTTACCAGTTCTTCGGCAGTCCATTTTGTTTGATGATAACGGCTTCTTGCATTAGGACGAGTCCCTAATGCACTCATATGAAGAAATCGCTTCACTCCGTTTTCCTTAGAAGCTTGAATCATGTTTTTAGTAATTTGAACATGCACTTTCTTGAAAGTATCCTGTCCCTGCTCAACAATAATTCCTACCAAATGAATAACGGCATCGATTCCTGAACTACATTTTCTAGCAAAAGACAGATCCGAAAGATCTCCCTCTAAGAATTCACAAGGTAGCTCGTAAAGCGCTTTTATTTGCTTTAAATTCCGAGTCGATACTCTCACCTTATATCCTAACTGGCAAAGAAGCTTGACTACACTTTTACCAATAAATCCTGTGCCACCGGTGACTAGTATGGTTGCCATAGCTTGATTATAAATTTCAAAGGAATCGATAAAAAATAGTGTAAATCAAGGACTAAATAAAAAAGAAACTTTTCCTTCTCTATTTCTTTTGCTTAAGATCTTTTTTTGTTTCTTTGCTATTGAGTGAGAGAAATTCTAATCTCTATATAAAGGAAAGAAAAAACATGAAACGGTCGATACTCCTTTTTGCCTTTTTATTCTGTCCTCTTTTTTTATATGCAAAAACTCCTACGGCTTTTGAAGCTCTTAGAATTGCTGAAAAGCAAGTCAGTCCGGATTCCAAACAGTATTTGTATGGAATCATTGGCCAACGCAGTCCTACAACTTTAACTCCAGTCAGTTGGCAATTTATTTATTGGAATCCGCATTCATGGTCCCATTCCGAACAAATTACAGTCGCTGGAGGACAGGTAACGGAAATTAAAGATGGTCTTTTTTCCCTTGGAAACTTACACCTTTTGCCTTATAAAAAAGAAAATACGGTTAATCCTTCTAAGTTAAAAATAGATTCGAATAGAGCTTTAGACATTGCCACAAAATCTAACGAGATGTTTAAAGCCGTAAGGCTAAGCACAGTAACCTTTCGGCTCGCATCACTTAAGGAGCATGAAGAAGCGTGTTGGATTCTGGATTTTTTTGCAGACAAAAACGGGCTGGAGCACTCTATTGGCTATGTTATCATAGGGGCAATCACAGGTAAGGTATATAAGATGAAACTAAATTTTTCAAAAGTTTTACATTGATAGAGGCACCATCGATTGTAGAGGTATTATGCAAAAAGGGATATTTCTAGCGATTGTTTTTTTTTTCTTTCAGAGTTTGATCCCTCTTTTTGCTGTGCAAAAATTATCTCCCCTTGCCCCCTCTCCTGATTGGTCTCGTCTAGATCAATTTCAAGAAACCATTACAAGGGATGAGTTTGTTCAATTGATAAACACGCTGTATTCTCCAAGCGGATCTTTTTGGCGATATACAATCATTAATGGCAACGAAGTAACTATATATTCTGATACGGAGCATAACGAACTGTTATATCGATTGCGACTTGCTCCCGATCCAGAATCACAGGTGCCTCTAAAGGCTAATTGGGTATCGAATATAAAAACTAAAGGGGAAGAGCCTATAGAAACTAAGCCACTAAAAGGCCTCATTATCTGCTTGGATCCCGGACATATCGGAGGGAAATGGGCAAAAATGGAAGAAAGATTTTTTCAAATTGGTTCTGATCCTCCTGTCATAGAAGCTGAGCTCAATATGAATGTTTGTAAAAGAGCAGCGAAATTGTTGGAAGATGCTGGGGCAAAAGTTGTCTGGACAAAAAAAGATTATGAGCCTGTGACTGAACTGCGACCAGCCAATCTAAGGAAGGATGCCATTGCTCTTCTGTTTCCGTTCGAAAACCAAGACAATCTGCCATATCGTTTTTCAGATGAAATAGAAAAAAAAATTTCATTAACCGCTGAAAGACTTTTTTATAGAAATGCAGAAATAAGAGCCAGAGCCGAGTTAGTGGATCGTTTGAGGCCGGATATAACTATTTGTGTCCATTTCAATGCCGACAAATGGTCCGAGCATCCGACACGTGAAGAGCTTGTTCCCAAAAGTAAACTGGTGGTATTTGTTAATGGAAATTATTCGGAAGAAGAGCTAGTTTTCGATGATCAGAAATGGGATATGCTCTACAAGCTTTTGTCTCGGACGGCTCTTCCTGAGTTGGAAATCTCTGAAGCTGTAGCCAAAGAAATGGAAGTCGTATGGAACTTTCCACCTGAAACTTATACGAATTGGTCGGCAGCCTATAAGGTCGGGAAAAGTCCTTATATTTTTGCAAGAAACTTATTGGCTAATCGAATCTATCATAGCCCAGTTGTTTTTATCGAAGGGCCGTATATGAACTCCGTTGATTCCTATGATAGGATCATTGCTGGGGATTATGATGGCAATAAAAATATAAATGGAAAATCTGTTAAAAGCATTTTTGTTGAGTATGCAGAAATCATCACTCAGGGAGTAATATCCTGGGCTACTTCCAAGCAAGGAATTGTCGTTCAAGAATAGGAACAGGAAAAAAAACGGTTCTCTTAAACCAAACCAAGGATCATTTTCCCTTCCTCACTAATCATACTGGGATTCCATGGAGGGTCCCAAACCAAATCCACTTGGGCTTCTGAAACAGATGGTATTTCAAGGATTCTTGATTGAGCGTCTTGGGCTAAAATAGTCCCCATGCCACATCCTGGTGCAGTCAATGTCATTTTAACAGCTACCGCATAACTACCATCTTCTTTTCTTTTAATTTGACAGTCGTATACTAATCCAAGATCTACAATGTTTACAGGAATTTCTGGATCATATACTTCTTTTAGACGGCTATATATAATTTCTTCGGTCAGTTCTTCATGTTCACTTAAAATCTCTTTCTGAGTAGAAAGCTCTTGTTGGATTCCAAGGGCATCGGCATCTTTAGCGTCTACCCTCACCAATAGCCTATTATCATAGATGATGGTATAGGAACCTCCCATAGATTGGGTAATCTGAAAGGGTTTATCCTTCTGAAGCTGCACCTTATCACCGCTAGGAATAAGAATTGCTTCTACATCCCTAGTCAACCTGGATTGGGAATTGTTCACATTCATTTAACAGTATAGGTAACACCTTTCATTTATACTTGCAAGGAACTGTGGAAAAAGTCAAGGATTCGATCAGCTATTTGTGTATTTTTTAATCTTTGAACACACTCAGCAAGAAACCCAACCGAATAAAGCTTTTCAAAAACCGGTTTGGGTATCCCTCTCTGTTGACTATAAAATAGTTCTTCTTTTGCTAGGCTGCCGGTTGTTGCTCCATGAGTGCATCGAACATCATCGGCCATAATTTCAAGACCAGGTAAGGAATTGGCTTCAGCGTTTTCTCCCAATATCAAATTTTTATTACTTTGATAGGCATCCGTTTTCTGTGCCTCTGGAGAAACATCGATCATGCCAGAAAAAATAGTTTTTGCTGAATCAAACAGTACATTTTTAAACAATAGATTACTGGTTGTATAAGGAGCGGAATGAATCTGAAGGGTTCGTTGATCAAATTCTTGATTATTCTTTGCTATAGTAGCTGAAAGAACTTCGGCTGAGCCTCCGGCACCACTAAGGCGTGTTTTGCCTTCAAATCGATTGTATGCCCCTCCCACATTGACGTATAGAGAAGTACTTTGAGCGTCTTGACCAACATCGGTAAGACTGAATAGAAAAGAATTAACCTCTTTGGCCCATTGTTGTACAGAGACAAGTTCAAAATGCGATGATTGAGCTAGGTAACTTTCAATTGCTGAGCAACTAAAGCCTCCTCTTTCATTGATAGATCTAAAATTTAATTGTACTCTTGCCTTACTGCCTTCTTCCAAAACGAATAAGCAATGTGGATAGGTTCCTGTGTTAGGTTCAGAAAGCCAAAACCATACTTCAAAAAATTCCTGAATTTCGACATATTTAGGAACATAAAGGAAAACGCCAGATAGGGTATTCGATCGATGGAGGGCTTCTAATTTGTCACTCCCCATAGAAAGTTTTTCTTTAAAAATGTACTCTTTTAAGAGGTCAGGATATAAGGTTATGGCGTCAATTAAGGGAGAGAAAATGACACCCATTTTTTGAAGTTTTTCAGAGATTGGAGAATAAAAAAGAACGGTATCATTCCCGTAGACAATCGAACCAAGTGAATTTTCATAAGGGAAGAATTGACAAATCTTATCTAGATCCGAAGGACTCACTGGAATCTTAGGGGTGTAGCCTTCCCATTTTATTCTCTCTATAGTGGAAAATCGCCATTTTTCGTCTTTTTTTTGTGGAGGGGCAAGCCTCTCATAGTCTAAAAGGGCTTGCCTTCGGATATCCTCCCACCAGGAAGGGATGCTATTTTTTTCTGCCTTGGTTACTACAGAGTTCTTTTGCATAAGGTGCATGGGAAACTACTCCATTGTCTATTAGAATGATAGATCTTAAGGAAGCCTAACCAACAGAACCTTCCATTTCCAAATCGATCAACCTTTTTAATTCTACACTATATTCCATAGGAAATTCTCTCACTAGTTCATTGATAAATCCATTAACCGATAAGCTCATAGCTTCATCTTCAGGTAGTCCACGTTGTTGCATATAAAAGAGTTGTTCGGCACTGATTTTACTAACACTTGCCTCATGTTGAGTGGCATTTTTATTGCCAATCACTGTTATTGCTGGATAGGTGTCTGTCCGTGAAGACGAGTTAATAAGTAAGGCATCACATTCGGTATTATTCTTACAATTTTTTAAATGATTAGGCATGCTAACAAGCCCTCGGTAACTGGCTCTTCCAGAGCCAATACTAATGCTCTTGGAAATAATATTACTGGTGGTTTCATCGGCAGCATGATACATTTTCGCTCCCGTATCTTGGTGCTGACCACTATTTGCTAGGGCGATGCTAAGGACCTCTCCCCTCGCTTTTCTCCCTTTAAGGACAACCCCTGGATATTTCATTGTCAAGCGGGAGCCGATGTTGCAGTCTAGCCATCGGACTTCGGCCTCTTCCATGGCAATAGCTCTTTTGGTTACTAGATTAAAAACATTCGAACTCCAATTTTGGACCGTTATATATTGAATTTTTGCACCGGGCATGGCGACCAACTCAACGACTGCACTGTGTAAGGTGGAGGTTTCAAACCGAGGCGCTGTACATCCCTCCATATATGTCACTTCTGATCCTTCATCAGCAATGATAAGAGTTCTTTCAAACTGACCAAAACTTTCGGCATTGATTCTGAAATAAGCTTGAAGTGGCTGTTGAACTTTAACTCCTGGAGGGACATATATAAAGCTTCCACCACTGAAGACAGCACTATTTAAAGCCGCAAACTTATTGTCGGCTGGAGGTATAACTTTAGCAAACCACTTTCGAAAAATTTCTGGATATTTGTGCAATCCCTCTGTGCTCCCAACAAATATAACCCCTTGTTTGCTTAATGATTCTTTGATGTTGGAATAAGCAGATTCGCTGTCAAATTGAGCTTCTACACCAGCAAGAAACTTTCTTTCTTGCTCCGGAATCCCTAATCTTTCAAAGGTTTTTTTAACTTCCTCAGGCACATCGTCCCAACTTCTTTGAGGAGCCTTGTTGTAGGCTAGATAATAGCGGATTTTATCAAAATCAATTTTTTCGAGCTCTTTGCTTGCCCAATGCACAGGCAAAGGCTTTTGGAGAAAAATACGAAGAGCTCTTTTCCTAAAATCACGGATCCAATCGGGGTCATTTTTTACGTCGCAAATATAATCTATGGTTTTTTCATTTAGCCCTATGCCAGCATCATAAGAGTACTCAATATCATAAGAGAAATCCTCTACAAGGGAATTGATCGACACAATCTCTTCTTTATTCGTTTCTTTTACAGTCTGCATAGATTTCCCCCATTTTTTTTGTTTGTAGTGAAATTTACTCCAACTTTATGGAGTTTGCACTGCCAATTCTTCTTCAAATTGGCTGTATCCTTTTTCTTCTAGTTTTAAAGCTAACTCCTTTGTTCCACTTTCCACTATCCTTCCATTGACCATTACATGGACATGATCCGGTAAAATATAATTAAGCAGTCTTTGATAATGGGTAATGAGTAAAATCCCCATATGAGGGCCTTTCAAGGCATTCACTCCGTTGGCAACGATCTTCAGGGCGTCAATGTCTAAACCACTATCCGTTTCATCAAGAATTGCATACTTTGGTTTTAAGATTGCCATTTGAAGAATTTCATTCCTCTTTTTTTCTCCACCAGAAAAACCTTCGTTAACATATCGGGAACTAAATTTTCTATCCATAGCTAGTTTTTCCATAGCCGCATAGAGCTCTTTGTAGAAATCGGTGATGTTGAGCGTCTTCCCTTCAGGAAGACGGGCTTGTAGAGCCGCACGAAGAAAGTTAGCTACAGTTACTCCAGGAATCTCACAAGGATATTGAAAGGCCATGAACAATCCCTTTCTAGATCTTTCATCTGGTGCGAGATCAAGGATGGGTTCTCCATCCAATAACACTGTTCCCGAATAAACTTCATAATCAGGATGCCCCGTTAGCAATTTTGAAAGGGTGCTTTTTCCTGACCCATTCGGTCCCATGATAGCATGAACTTCTCCTGGATTGATTTCCAAAGTTATGCCTTTAATAATCTCTTTGCCTCCAATGCCTCCGTGAAGATTTTCTATTTTTAAGCTCATAATCTATTCCTACTATAGAGCTAAAAGCATGCCAAGTTTTTCCTCTATATATTCAGGTTTTTTCTTAATTTTGAATGAGAGAAATACTACAATTATGTATAGAAAATAACATTGCAAAAGAAATTACTTTGTCATTTTCAGTTATTATGTTTTTTCTCTTCGTCTTTTCTTAACAATGAAGTTATTGTTTTTGCTTGACGATCGGATAATATAAAGCATGCTAACTCGACGCGCAACGTTTTAGAGGGTTGCCCTACCGACGGTTCTATCCTTCCAGCCAAGTTTCATGTTCAATGTCTGGATGTAGGGCATGAAGAGGGACCCTTTTTAGGAAAGATTGAAGGCTACGGGGCGTAGCTCAGCCTGGCTAGAGCACCTGCTTTGGGAGCAGGGAGTCGCAGGTTCAAATCCTGTCGCCCCGACCAAATGCAACTTTCATCATTTCTGGGGAAAGTATTTGCTCGTTTGCTTTCCCAGAGCAAAGAGCTTTTGAAAATCAGAAATTAGTTTTTTGTCCAACAGTCATCGTCTTGGTCCAATGATATATACGATTTGATTTCATCAAAATCGTTTAACGAAGACAGTTTTTCAGTGTGAGGAGAGCAGATAAAATCCACTCTTTCAATGGGTCTATCCAGTTTTTTTCCCCTTTGGTCTTGGTATGCAATAACTAAGGGGTTTGCTGCTACGATAATAGCGATAAGTTCTGTCGTTGCTGTATCCATTGATGCCGTTATTGCCGGCACCGCACATTCGCTGCATCTCAAAATTCCAGTGAATGGGAAAGGTTTTTCATTGAACGGCCAAGCTTGGCTTTGTTTTTCGAAACTATCACTCAAGAGGCTTTTTCTTTTTTGAAGGGGAAGGATCAACAGTAGTGGATTTTACTGAATGGCTGGCTAACTTAACAGCACTTATTTTTTTCTTGCTGTGTACCAACGGTTTTGTCAAATGAGGATGCCTAGAACTATGAGGTGTGGCTAGCCTTTGGGAAGCCAATTGGGAATGACCCTTTGAGTTAGTAGTTGGAGCCATGTTTCTAGGATGCTGTTGGACAAGGATATGATTGCTTTGGGTTAGAGTTTTTTGAGGACTACTTCCTGAAATAGTTGTGTTAGGAGTTGGCTCAGAAGCTACTGCTATAGCTGGTGCAACCTTAATGGAAGGCTGTTCTTGAATAGGGGAAGAAGCCACGGGTTGAATTCTTGGCTGATTATAAAAATGAAAGCTTGCTAAAACCTCTTTAGGAACCGGCTTTTTGAGTGGTTCTTTCTGAATATATACAGGAGTGTTTTCTCCGACCAAATCGTAAAGTTCAAGAACATCCCTATTTTTCATTCTTATACAGCCATAACTGACAGGCTGTCCGACCAGCGGTTCTTGATTCGTCCCATGGATAAATATTCCTCTGTAAAAGGAATTTTTATTCTGAGAATCCAACCCCCTAAGCCAAAGAATTCTTGTCAAAATGCTGTCATGATCAAAAGCCGGCTTTGAAGGATCATAAGCAGTCAATTTAATGACATCCCCAGTAAATTTCCTATGGTAAAACTTGCCGCCCATAGGAATGCCATCCCCTATTTTTTTTGCAATAACAAACCTCCCAATAGGGGTTTTATAACTATTCCATTCATCCCCAATACCGTATTTCGAGGTTGATACAGGATAATACCGGTGGGATTCTCCATTTTTGCCTATATTTTGAATCAGCTCCATTTTTTGATCATGAATGCTCACCCGGATCAAATTAGAAGGAAATGCTGAAGAAAGTTGTTTGGACTTTTGAGTATTATTTAAAGCGCATCCTCCCATGAACAAAGCGGATAGAATGGTTGCATAAAAAAAACGAGGGAAAGGAGATTTTTGCATTTTTACTCATTTTATGGAATAAAGGCCATTTGGCAATGAATTTATCTAAGTTTTTTCCTGACTCGACGAGCCTATAAAGCCTACGAAGCAAGGGAGAGGAAAGATAACGCGGAGGCAGAGGCTATTTATAGCTTAGAGACAACAGTAAGTTTAAAGCAAGAAAGAGAGAGGAGGCAAGTGTGTGGAATCAATAGGGAGACGAGGCAAAAAGGGTATAGCCCAAAGAAAAGGAAGGGAAGCCAATGGCAGTTAACTTGGGCCGTATCCATTTGTATGAGTTTTTTAGGGGTAAAACATAGCATTCAGCAGGCTCTCAAATTTCATTGACAACTGCATAGAGCACATTAAAAATCGGAGCATGGCTAAAATTAAATGTCCTTTTAAAGCTTCTGAAATTCCCGAAGGAGGAGCTAAATGCGTAGAACTAGAGGGAAAAAAAATAGCTATCTTTTGTTATAAGGGAGCATATTATGCTCTTGATGATACATGTCCTCACGAAGGAGGTCCTCTTAGTGAAGGATTTCTGGAAGAGGGGGAAGTAGAATGCCCGTGGCATGGTGCACGGTTTAGTTTAAAGACAGGAGAAGTTCTTTGTGGTCCAGCAACTAGAGGAGTAAGAGCTTATCATTGTCAGAAAATAGGAGAAGACTTAGAGGTGGAGATTTGAATTTATTTTTTGGCCTAAAAATAATATTTGAATGATACATGGCCAAAAAGGTAGTCATCGGATGTCGTATTGCTGGTTATCCGATTTCTGCGATAGGGATTAATCTTGTCTTTATTCAATGGGCATATGCCTTTCGTAACCTTGGGTGGGATGTTTGGCTTTTAGAAGAGATCACCCAAGAGAGTTTGCCAAAAATTAAAAATTATAATCCCAAACAAGTCCTGAAATTAGCTTTAAGCCATTGGAAATTAATTACTTCCTATTTTGATTTTGTTGAGCAATCTACGATTTTTATCAATGGGGAAGCAAAAAATCTCGATGCCTTTCTCCATTTTGCAAGGGAAAGTTCTTTTCTTTTAAATATTTCTGGGCTCATACGGAATAAGAACCTTCTTTCTGCCTTTAAAAAAAGGGTTTATCTGGATTTGGATCCTACTTTTACACAGATATGGGCGAAGGGTTATGGTTGCGATATGAATCTGGAAGCTCATGACATTTTTTTTACTGTTGGCCTTTCTTTAAAAGAGGATGGTAAGAGAATACCTTTCACGGGGATCAATTGGATTCCTACATTTCCTCCAGTATGTTTAGAGCTATGGCCCAAACGGCTAGGCGGCAAAAGATGGTCAACAATCACTCATTGGTGTGGTTATCCTGAAGTAAATTGGGAAGGTAAAATTTACGGGAACAAAGCCAGTGAGTTCGAAAAGGTTATTGAACTTCCTCTTTTTTTTGATGGGAAAGTTCTTTTTCAGATTGCTTCGGATCTGCAAGAAGACCACGAGATTCGCAACCGTTTTCTTTCCAAAAACTGGGATATGCTCAGTGTTTCAGCTATAGCCTCAGATTTTGAAAGCTATAGAAATTTTATTGGTACTTCTCGGGGGGAATTTTCTGTAGTAAAAAATGGCTACTGGCTTAGCGATTGTGGTTGGTTTAGCGATCGAACCGTATGTTATTTGGCAATGGGAAAACCAGCAGTCATTCAGGATACTGGTTGGTCAAGGATCATCCCTACCGGAGCGGGTCTTTTGCCTTTTACGACGATCTCTGAAGCGATTGATGCCATAAAAAGGATTGAAAAAGATTATCCTTACCATTCTATGAAAGCCAGAGAATTAGCCGAAAGCCTTTTTGATTCGGTGAAAGTAGCTCAAAAAATGGTTGAACAAATAGAAGGATCAGCGAAAAGAATGCCTGTTTAGTTATCAAAAATGGATAAATAAAAACCTTTTTCTTTCTCAGAAACGAACGCATGAGGAGTTTTGTAAAAGAGAGTCACGCATTGAGACCTTACCCAGCCATTCTGGCCATTCATAAATTCTATTTTATACCAACCTAAATAGGCTTTTATGACTTTAATCACTGAACCCGCTTTTAAAGGTAGGCTTTGTTGTTGGACTTCTGTTGGAACCGACCGCAAAGGGGTATCCTGAACAAGCATCCCGGCATTGGGGGTTGCAAAAATACCGTATGAAAAATATTCTAATAAAGAAAGACCGCTTATAAAAGCCAACACCAATACAATGCTGAAGCAAAAGGCTGGAATTCTGATTTTCTGATAAAGATGCAAAAGCAAAATATATAAAGAAAAGAACAACAAAAAGATACTTATAGCAGCTGCTCTTTCCCATTCTCCTGGAGATAGAAAGATTTTTAGGCTGTTTAAATAGCCTTTTTTCTGGAAAGAATGAATATGAGTATCAGCCTCAGGGTTTTTATTGATTCCAACAGTAAAATTCCATCTGACAGAAGCATTGCGAGGGGCTAATAGAAAAGCTGCTGTCCATTCTCCTAAGGCTCTTTGCCATTGTTCTTGTTGTGAAAAGGCTAACCCAAGATTATTTCTTGTTTTCCAATCCAGAGGTTGGACTAAGGTTTTTTTCTTCCAAATATCAATAGCCTTAGAAAACTCCCCTTTTTCATAGCAGCGGTAAGCCTCTTCTGAAGAAAACGATTCGACTTTTGAATCAGAAGGGGGATCAGACAATGAACAAAATAGAATGGAAGAAGCATAAGTAGGGAGCCTTTTATTGCTTGTAAAAGAAAAAGGGAGCGGACCAACTGGATTTTTTAATCCTTTTAGATTGCTTGTTAAAATACTAGATAACAGTCCGAAGAAAAGAATCAGGGAAAGGAAAGGAAGGAAGTTTGCCGTAGAAAAGAATTCTTTTAAGGGAATCTTAGCTTTGGGCAGTTTCCGGGCTAACTCTTCTGCCTCATCAATCCATTGTGATGAAGGAGTAGAGAGTCGGCCAAACAAATAAAGCTGGGACTGATGCCACAAAGCTACCCATTTTTTAGCAATGACAGAGTTCTTTAGATAGTCCTTTATAAGCCGTTTTTCAATAGCGTCCTCATCTGGGAAAGGATAAGGAATATCCCAAAACTCTTTAAATGCTTTTTGCCAAAGGAGGAGATACCTATAAATCTCCCTATCGGTCTTTGCTTTAGCAATCGCTTGCGGGATTGTCCTTAAACAATGACTCGCTTTTTTTTTCTGGAGCAGTAAAGGTTTGTGGGCAACACGATCCCAGCAAAGCAAACACCAAAGAAATAAGAATATAAATGTAAAAAGTAGGCTTTCCTTCCCAAGGTCCCAAGGGGGAAAAGGCGCCAAGCCTTTTCCCATACCAAGGAGAGGTCCTGTTGGTAACATGTCTAGAGGATAGCCTGTGTTAATCGGCTGAGAGCGATCACTCAGGAGCTCTTGTTTATTGTCTGGAGTCTGTTTTGAAAGGGAGGATTTTTTCACAGATAAATGAATAGGATCAGATTTAATTGTTTGGTATTCCCCTTGCGTCACGTCAAAATAGGTAAAAGAATAGGCAGGCAGATCTATTTCTCCAAAAATATCAGGTATAAGCACTAACTCCATTTTCAAAACCCCAGTAAACAAAGACTCGGGGTCTATTTGACGAGATGGCAAAGAATTTATAACTTTTATACCCTTACAAGGGGGATATTCCGGTAGTTTCCAGGGGACTGCCCAATTCCCTGTACCTTCTATTCGTATCGAGAGAGAAATCGGTTCGCCTTGAATGGCTTCAACGGGGTTCACCTTACAGGAAAGTTTAAAGGTTCCTATTGCTTCAGAAAAATCAGGAGGCGGTGCCGGGAGTGGAGCTATTTCAATGACTTTAGGTTCGGTTGTGGAGTGGATAGGTTTGACAATAGGTTGAGAAAAAAGACCGCGCCCGAATCTTTCTATTTCCAAAGTAAGTTGCTGACTGATTGGAGGCAAAACAATTTTGCCTGCTTTTAAGGATAATAAGGTGGTTGTATAGCGCAGACCGCTAGCATACGTTCCGTTGGCATTTAAAATCACTCGTTGAGGTTTGCCCCATCGGTTAGAAAGAAAATCCTTTGGATCCCATTCAGGCTGACTTGTTATATCTAAAAAAGTTCCTGAGCGGGTTAAGAGTCTATATTCTATGACAAAAGGCTCGCCTTTCCATAAGGTTCTTTGGGGGATAAGCACTTGGGCATCAACGCCATCAGCCGATATAGGAGCTATTTCTACTTCTTTTACCGTAAAGGAAATGGGGGGGATTTCCACAAGTCCATGGTCAGTGGAAATTAAAAACGGAGGAATAATATAATTGCCTGGTTGGTGGGGAATAATCGGAAAGTCGTATATAAGCTCGTTACGGCTATTTCGGCTGATGGATGGAGCCTCGATTTCCAAAAAAGCAACTTTTGGTGGTTTGACTTCATCTTGAGGGGAACAATTTTCGAAAATAAGAGAGAGATGTGCAGATACCCCAGGTTCCAACTTCTCTGTTAGGGGTAACCAATGAGCAGAAAAGGCCATTACATTGCCTAGAGTTATTACACTGAGCAATGTATAAAAACAACAAGCTAGGAAAACCAATCGGAACTTACCAATCGGGATCTTCCAAATAAGAATCGTTTGTCTCACTTTCAATTTGACGCATTCTTTTGAAGAATGTTGATGGGTTATCTAGCTGTTTGATTTGCCTTAATTTTATCTCTTTTTCTGTCTCTTCTCCAGTTGAATTTTCTGAATCGGAAAAGGAATTATCTGGTCTAAGAGGAGAGTTTTGGTTTTGTTTTGATTCGCTAGTTGCTGTTGATTCTTTTTGTTCCTTTTTAGAAGAAGGAAAAGCAGAGGGATTTTTTCCTAAAGAAAGGTTATCTTTCGAAAAGCCTTGATTTTTTTCTTTTAGATCCATCCCCCTTTTCCTGAGATTCGATTCGGATATAGGTTCGGACAGAGCATTTTTTTCTTTTTGATTCTGGGCTGGCTCCGTCTTTTTGTTTGCCATGTTTGAGGAAGAGGCATTCTCTTCAAGAAGTTTTAAAAGTTCTTTTAAATAGCTTTCCCAATAGGGAAAATTGGGATCGAGCATTTTCCCTAATTCCACAGCTTTTATTCCATCTTCAATCACCCCTGGGGGCAGTTTGTTTTTTTTCCCAAGATCAATAGTTGACTGGGCAATCATCACACAATCATTTTTTGTCAATTCAGCTTTTTTACTCACTGCCTCTATTCTATCAATGAAGTTAGAGTAAAGTTCTCTATTTGTATTGCCTCCTTGTGCCGAACAGAAAAAAAGTAGAAATAACAACAAGGAAAGAAGAAAATGGCCTTTAATTTTTTTTCCCTTTTGCACCGAGTTTATTAACCATAATGAATCTTTCATGACGAGGAAATTCCCAATAAAAACTTGCTAAGGCCAGCAACAATGCTGGGAGAAGGAAGTAAATGTATTTTTCAGCAAGTACTTTCATTTTTTCTTTATTTTTTGAATACTCTGGACTCTTTACCATCTTTTGAACCAAAGGGACAATGTCAAGCCACTTATCCGCCTGGACATAAATACCACCAGTAGAATGTGCAATAAGTTCCAATGAAGAAGGATTGAAAAAGCTGACTATAGGCTGACCATTGTAGTCTTTATAGAGAGACCCATTGGTATTTTTTATTAATGCCCCATTGGGTGAACCAATGCCGATGGCTAGCACTTGAACGCCATATTTTTTTAATTCAGTAAGTTTTTGTTCCCATCTCCCTCCATGGTCTTCGCCGTCACTGAAAAGAATAAGTATTTTTTTATGCCTTTCTTCGGAAGAGAAAAAAAGGAGTACTTCTTCCATCATGGCAGCAAAACTTGTTCCTCCATTTGGAAAATCATCCAGGGATAATGCGGAAATCATTTCTTGGATCAAATCATAGTCAGTAGAAAAGGGGACTTCTACAAATGCATTTCTAGTAAAAGCAAGCAATCCGACTCTTTCTCCTTGAAGTTTAGCAACAAAATTGGAAGCAAGCAATTTTGCTCTTTCCAGTCTAGAAGGAACGGTATCTTCTGCTAACATGCTTTTGGACATATCTATAGCCAAGAGATAATCGCTGTTTGATTGGAGCAACTCGATGTCTGTTTCCCCCCATTGGGGTCTTGATAAAGCAACAATAAAAAGAACTGAAGAAAGGAAGAAAAGCCAAGGGATAGGAATCTTTTGGTTCACTTCTCTTTTAATTTCAACTCCTTGGTGGGAAAAGAAAACTTTAAATAAGTGGGCAAAAGTGGCTTTTGAGGCGGAGTTTCGATGATAATATAAAAATAAAAAAAGAGGCAAAAGCAACAAACCAAAAAGGATTTGGGGATTTTTAAACTGCATCTTATTTTTTTAGCAATTTTCCATGAACGCTCATCAGTTTAGACAACAACGGTTGTAAAAAAAGTCGCTCTAAGTCATCGAATCCTCGGCAGAAATATTCATCGGATTGTTTTGTTTTCTTAAGCTTTCTATGTATTTCAATCTTTCTGAAAATTCTTTTTCTTTTCCGTGATCCGTTGGAGAGTAAAAAGTTCCTGGTTTCATACCGTATCGTTGAGGGCTAATGGCTTCCCTAAAATCGTGGCTGTAGAGATAGCCTATCCCTCGGCCCATCTTTGTTGCCCAAGAATAATGGGTATCTTTTAAAAATTGAGGGACTTCAACTGTCTCCTTTTTCTCCACCCACTCCATAGCTTTGTTTATAGCGTTATAGGCAGAGTTACTTTTTGGAGACAAACAGAGATAAATAGTTGCAAAAGCAAGGGGAATCCTTCCTTCAGGCATGCCAATTTTTTCAATCGCATCGAAGGCCCCCATGGCCACCGTTAAGCCATTGGGGTCTGCTAGCCCAATATCTTCGGTCGAAAGGATCACTAGTCTTCTAGCAATAAATCTAGGGTCTTCGCCTGCTGCAAGCATTTTGGCAAGCCAATAAATAGCAGAATCTGGATCGCTGCCACGCACTGATTTAATAAAGGCGGAGATGGTGTCGTAATGCTCGTCTTCGCCGTGATCATAGCGTGGAGTTTTTTTCTGGATTAGATTTTCAATAACATCAATACCAATGATTAAGGGTTGTTTATTTTCTTGAAAAGAGGAGAGCACAGCCACCTCAATGTAGTTAAGTAGGCGTCTTGCGTCTCCCTCACAGATATCCAATAATAATTCTTGGGCTGCTTTATCAATTTTAGCTTCATAGTTGCCCAATCCCCTCTCTTTATCCGTGAGTGCACGGGTTAGGAGAATTTCTAGCGATTTTTTTGATAAAGCTTTAAATTCGAAAAGTTGGGAACGGGAAAGCAATGGGGCTGTTAAGTAAAAACTTGGATTATGGGTAGTTGCTCCTATTAATTTAATGGTACCTGTTTCCAAATCTGGAAGGAGGACATCTTGTTGCGATTTGTTAAATCGATGAATCTCATCGATAAAAAGAAGGGTCCCCCTTTTTTGTTCTTTCCAGCGTGTCGAGGCTTTGTTTAGAATTTTTCTTAAATCAGCTACCCCAGCTTCCACAGCGTTTAGTCTTTCAAAAAAACTTTTCGTTTTTTTAGCGATAATTTCTGCCAGCGTCGTTTTTCCTGTTCCCGGGGGGCCAAATAAGATGATCGATTGAATCCTGTCTGCATCTATGAGTCTTCGAAGGGGCTTCCCGGGCAAAAGAATCTCTTCCTGGCCAACAAGCTCTTCTAGGGATCTAGGACGCATTTTTGTTGCTAGAGGAGCTGTCGGACTAATGGGCTGTCTCTCTTCGTTTTCCTGCCAGTCAAACAATTCTTGCATTAATCGAAATAGAATCAAAGAAAATAGAATATGCAAAAAAAGAATTTCTTGAGCAGACAAAAAAGCCTATTTGCGAATCAATCCAATTTCAACTCGGCGGTTTTTGGCATAATCGGCTTCCGTATGTCCAATGGCTGCGGGCCGATCTTTCCCATAAGATATGGTATGTATTCTTTCCGGAGCCACTCCTAGTCCCACTAAATATTCCCTAACGGCAATGGCTCTTCTTTCCCCTAGTCCACGGTTATATTCTTCAGTTCCTCTTTCATCACAATGTCCAGCGAGAAGAATGGAATCCCCTGGATGCTCGTTCATCCATTGGGCTATTTTTTCAATTTTTCCTCTTTCAGTAGCTGGAATAGCAGAACTGTCGAAGGCAAAATAGATCGTTTGGTCTTTAAATGGTGAATAATCAACATCAAAATCGGGATTGAATGCCCCGCGACTTGGTAAAGGAGAACTTTCAAGAAATTCTTCTTCTGCTGTTGGTTTTTCTTTTCCTTTAGGGTGTTTGGCGCATCCTGTCCAGCTAATAACAAAAAGACAAGCAAACAAGAAAAAAAGAAAAGAAGGATTGCAGTTAGCGAAACGGAGAAGCCTTTTCATAATACCGCCTGAGGAACAAAAAAGAATGGATAAAGGGGCTTATTTTCAAATTTTTTATGATTTTTATTGCCAATCACTAAACCTTGTAAAGGCAAAAGAGTAGACTTTTTGAAAATTATGGAGAGACCGCCGGCTGATAACAATTTTTCAGTTCACAATCAATTTTTATAGTCTGTCGGCTGACTGTATCTAATAAATACAAAGAGCCATGTGATTCATAAACAAGATGGCGTGAATTTGGAGTCCATGATGGATCTTCTCCACCTTGCGTGGTAAGAATCGACGCTTCCTGTTTGTTTAAATCATAAACTCCAATCTGAAATAGGCCTCCAATCCTTGCACTAAAAGCAATTTTTTTCCCATCCCTTGACCAGTCTGGCTCTGAACTGTAGGTGTTGCCTGTAATCAGTCGTTTTGGGGTTCCTCCTTCTGAAGGAATTATAAAAAGTTGAATACTTCCTCTTTCATCAGAGGTATAAACGATCTGACTCCCATCTGGGGACCAGCAGGGTGAGGTATTTGTGGCTCTATTCCGAGTAAGTTGTCTGGGAGTACCTCCCTCTATGGACATGATATAAATTTCTGGATTGCCATCTTTGCTTAGGGTTAAAGCCAAATTTTTATCATCAGGGGAGAAGGAAGCACCGGAATTGACTCCAGGGAAAAAGGCGAATCGAACCCTGGAATGCTTAGAAAGTTTGATTAAGTAGACGTCAGGATAACCGCTTTTATAGGAAGTATAGGCGATCATCGTACGGTCATGACTCCATCGGGGATGCGCGCTAATGGTTTTGTCAGAAGTGAGCCGCTGTAGACCTGCTCCATCCATGTCCATCAAATAGAGCTCTTTAAATCCAGTATCTGATGATATAAAGGCTATTTTACAGTTAGCAAAGCCTTTAACACCAGTTAATGCTTCTAAAATGGAATCTGAGAATAGATGGGAAGATTGCCTAATATCTCCTCCAGCAAAAGTTTTATGAATGAGTTCCTCTTTTTTGGTTCTATCTAGAAGGATGCCTTCAAGAACGTTGCCGGAAATTCTCCCTGAAACTATATAGCGTTCGTTACCCGCAGCACTAACATCTATAAGCATGGTCTGCAGCAAGTCTTTTGAGATTATTCTTTGACAGGCTTCAGCCTCTTTCCCAACGAATGATCCCAAGGATAGTTTGACTTTGCCACCGGTTACTTCAACCTGCGCATAGAGCTTACCAAAAAGGATAATAAAAAAATAAAAAATCAAAAGCAAAGGGGTCATTGTTAAAAAAGATCCTTTTTTTTATGTGGCCTGAAATAGGCTTTCCATTGCATAAGCCCTTTGTTCTTTCGTATGCTTACCATGGAAGGATATGCTGTTCTCTAGAGAGTTGGAGTTGACTCTCTCTCTTGGAGAGGTATGCCTTCCAAAGATATTGCTTCAATAAAAAAAATCCCTTCTGCTTGAGTTTGAAAAGGCACTCTTGGAAGTATAGAACAATTTCTTCAGTCATGCACTAAGTCTTGTCCTCTAATTGGGGTGATGTGTTTTCTCTTAGGCTTTTCCACTCTAACAAATCGGAATAAAAAGAGAAAGAACTGAGTATTTATTAATGTCAAGTTTTGACTGATATCCTGAATCGTTTTCTCTAATCTTTTTATCCCCTCCTTCCAGTTTGTCAAACGCATTTCAACTATCCTATGCACGATGGGATAAAAGACGATGAGAGCCAAAGAACGAAAAGATTCATTCTGCCATTTGGAATTTGACAGTGATTACTTCTGGTATAGTCGAAGGCCTCGGCTCTCCTATGCTTTCTAGTTTTTTTATTGCCTCTAGGGCGCTTTGATCAAATTTTTCGTTTCCGGAACTTTGAAGAAGCTTAAACTGTCGCACCTTCCCATTACTTTCCACTGTCATTTCAATAGTAGCGGAAAGTCCAAGTCCCAAAAGCTCTACTGGTTGATCCCATAGAGAATATAGTTTTTCACGAATGAGCAAATAATATCGTTCATAATCCCCTGGTTCGGTGCCGGTCGTTACCGGTTCATTATTAGCAAAATTCTTATTTTTGTTTTCTTCCAGTGAACTAGTTTTAGGCTGGATTGGGATTTTTCTAGTGACTTCGGTCAGATCGGGCACAACCGTATGCTTCGGTTGAGGCAAAGAATCGGATCTTTTTAATTCTTTGTCGGCAACGGAATGTTTCCGTTGAGAACTTTTGATAGTGTTTCTGTTAGAGGAAAATTTGGAATGATTCTCTTCTGCGATTCCAAAAGAAGAAGCGTTGGTTTTTTCTGCTTTTTTAGTCATTTCTTTTGAGGTATTGTCTGCATGCAATTTTACATTTGACGGCTCATGGGAAGGCGACGAGGGCATGAATTGGAAATAGGAAGTTTTTGGTTGAGCAGGTTTGTTAAAAGAATGGATTAAAAAAAAACAAAAGATGATAGCAAGGTGAAGGCTAGCAACTAGGAGAAATATTTTCCAAAAAAGATGCCTTTTGTGCAAATCTTTATTTTTTTGGCTATGCGTTACATACATAGGCTATTGGGTAAAGAAACAAAAGAGAGGAATGTAAAGGAGTACATATAGGCAAGCAGCGTGGAATCCAAATGGTAATTTTTTTTGTCTACTATCGGATTGTTTGCTTTTCATCGACATTGTGAACAAGGCCTATCCTTTTTATTCCAGCTTTTTCGAGTATTTCTACAAAAGGCAAAAATTCTTCATACTTTAGGTCCTTGTCCATTTTAAGAGATACCGTCAGTTCAGGATCTTTTTGTAATCTTTCCAAAAGTATCTTCTCTAGATTATGCTTATCCACTGGGATATTATCACATACTATTTTCCCATTTTTGTGTATTTCTAAAACTAAAGGATTTCTAGAAAAAGTGGGTTCTTTTTTGGAGTTGAGAGATGGTAGAGAAATATCGAGATTTTGTTCGAGTAACGGAGTAGTAATGAGAAAGATAATCATTAGGGTAAAGGCAAAATCAAGCATAGGGGTAACATTCAGTTCTGAAAATCCAGTATACCGCCATTTACTTGAGAATTTTTTCATCTTATCTGACTCTCTTACAAGATCAGATGGAGTCCTCCGCCACAAATCTTTTTTCTATTTCACTTAAGACTTCCGTTGCGAAATTTTCCAAATCGATAGTCAGGGCTTTGATAGTAGCGACAATGAAGTTATATCCGAAAAGCGCAGGGATAGCAACTAAAAGTCCCATTACAGTAGACAATAGTGAGCCTGAAACTCCAGGAGCCATTGTAGCCAAAGTGGCTTTTCCAGAAAGAGCTAGATCGCCAAATGCATCCATCACCCCCCATACTGTTCCCAATAAGCCTATAAAGGGGGCTCCACTGGCTGCTGTAGCAAGAAGAATCATTTGATCTTCTAACTGGAGTAGCTGATTGCCAATTTCTCTTTCAATAGCTCCCTGAATTAATTTGAGAGATTTTTCTGGAATTTTTATTTTTAAAAGAGATTTTTCAGAATATCCCTCCATGGGATCAGATAGTCCATGGTATAGGTTAAACAATTCTTTACATCCAGTCATATAGATGGCGTGATGAGGAGAGCCTGGATAAATTTCTTTACTTAAAAAAATGCCTAGCCATTTTGAGGAGACTTTCAACTTACGCAAAAATTTGCGACTCTGTTTTTTGGCCGAGTGGATTTGCCAAAGTTTTATTAAAAGTACAGTCCAGCTAATGGATGAAACACCTAAAAGGAATAGGAGAATGAGCTTAGTGGCTATGGTTGCTTTTTCAAAAGAAAAAAACAAACCAGAAGTTTGAAAAAAAAACGCGTTCATTCTTTTTATTGCAAGTGAGTAGTCAAAGAGAGAAAGGTTTTTAAAAAATAAAGCAAAGATCCATCTTTTCTCAAGACATGAATTACTTTGGTAGATTTTTAATTGTTTGATTGCTTTTTTTTTTAAACATTCTAATCTTTTTGCCTCGGAGATTGTTTTAAATCTCCTTTGATGAAAGGGAAAAAACCAATCATTTCTCCATTCTACCGTCAGACTTTAAATAAAAATAAAGATTCTTTTTCTCTCGTTGCTATAGACGACAAAAAAATCAGGCAAAATTGGCAAATTAGATATTTGTATCTCCAGAAAGAACTGGAAAATGTCCAAAGCAAACTGCAAAAGTTTCTATCTGTTGAAAAGCCCCAATATACCATTTGGCTAGAGTCGACCTTTCCCAAAGAAACAGCTGAATTAAAAGATATCGAGCTAAGAATCAATGACTTAAAACAATTTATATTTGAAGTGGAACTGGATAGTTTGTTGCATAACCGCAGTGTAGCCATTTCGTATCATTTTCTTTTACAGAAAAAAAATAAGAAATTATCCAACATAATCTCACATGTTGCTTGTGCTGATAGTCTTCCAAACAACGAAAAAACAGAAGAGATCCCAGACAATAATCGGAAAAGAAATCCTCGCGAATCCAAGATTAAAGCAGCATTTAGAACGATTGCTCGGCTTCTTCATCCTGATGCCAACAACTCCGTTTCTCCAGAGAAAATGGAAAGGTGGTATGCTGCCCAAATGGCATACAAAGCAAAAGATTTAGAATTACTAGAATCCCTCTGTTACTTGGAAGAAAAGCAAACCGAGGCTCTCCCAATCGCTCTCATTCAAAAAAGAATTGTCGTATTGGATAAAACGCTTCAAAAAAAAAAGAAAGAATTGGAAGGATGCTTAGGCCATCCAGCCTGGGGATTTTCTCAGTGCCAAATCGACAGGCAGTATGTTCGAAAAATAAAAATTTGGATCAATGAAAAGATAAAGGAAAAGAAAAAAGAATTGAACAAATTGAATGATAAAATGAGGGGTTGGAAGCTAGAAGCCAATCGGGTCCTTTTCAAAAATAAAACAAAGAAGAAGCGTAGTAAGAAAAAACTCACAAAGAAAAAATAAAGATGGGCTCGTTATTTTCTGGACATTTTGGTTCTAAATATTCAAATTAAATCACTTGGTTGTTTCATAAGTAAATAGAAAGAAACCAGGTCAATACTCTTAGAAAACTGTTTTTTCAATGTGGTTTCATTATTAAATGGCTGTATTAAATAGAGTTCCTATCGAAATAGAAAAAAGGCTTCTACTTGCTTCTATTTTAGGATTTTTCTGGGGTTCTGCCATTGGCACATTTTGTTGGGTGGGGCTCTTCAATGCTATAGAAGAAAAGGTTGTTCATTTACAGGAATACTTACCCACTCCTGCCAAAGACACACAGTTCGTTTTAGTCGAGATTGATAGAATTCCCGTTGATCGGCCTTGGCCATGGCCACGATTAGAATATTCTCTTTTTTTGAGAAGTTTGATTCCTCAAATGCCTCAAAGTGTGGTTTTGGATATTTTATTTACAGATCGAGGGCCAAGATTGGATAGTTTTGACGAAACATTCCGATCATTAATCAACAGGTTAAATAGGGTATGTTTTGCAGGGGCTGCCCTTAAGACAGAGTCTTTGGCACCTCAACAGTTCCTCTTTGAAAAATTTATGGTTCGTGGAGATCCAAGCTTCTTACCGAAGTATGGATCGGCATTCTGGCCATCGACTGATCTGACCGAAGGCAATCCAGTAGGAATCAATAACCTAGGAGTTGGCACAAACCGCAAAATCAGAGCTGTGCCTCTTTTTTTTCAGCTCAAGGACAGCTTAGTTCCTTCTCTGACTTTAGTTGCTGCTGCTTCTTACATGCAAGCATCCATAGGAAATTCAGAAGCAAGGTTGAATAAAGCTTTTCTTTTGCGCAACTCTACAGGAAATATTTTAAGAAGAATTCCATTAGATTCGGAGGGGCGAATGCAGTTGAGGTTTAAGCGGTTTCCCTCTGGAATCATTCGAATCAAATATGATGATTTTTTGCTTTATGCTGATCAAATGGCTAGAGGGATTAAACCAGCTTTTGATCTTAATTTGCTTCATGGAAAGCAGGTATGGCTTGGGGTGACTGATCCTGCTGTTATCAACTGGATAGAGACGGATATGGGGAAGATGAGTCCTGTGGAAATCAAATTAGAAGCTGCAAGACAGATAGTCCAAGGAGATTTTTTAAGAAGAACACCTAAAGGAGTGGCCTTTGTGTTCCTTTTTTTATTTTCTGTTTTAGCTCCAAGATTATTTGTCCGCTTTTCCTTTCTTAAAGCTTTAGGCTTATTTTTAGTTTTATTTGGAACTGTTGTGGGCTCTTCCGTTGCAGGATTTATACTGTTTAACCTAGTATTCCCTTTAGCTTCTTTTCTTTTTGTGTCTTTAGGGGTTATATTATGTGGACTATCAGCTCGTTTTTGGAAATTCCATGTGATTTCCTTAAAATCTCCTCATTTGGAAAGAGTAGAAGCTGCCTTAGAAAGAATAGAGAAAAAGTTCTTGCATGATGGATCAAAATTTGATCAATGAACAACCCTATTATAAGCGTTCAGGATGTATCCAAATGTTATTGGAATGGAGAAGTACAAACTGTGGCTTTGAGGAAAGCAAATCTAGAAATTTATCCTGGAGAATCTATCGCTCTTGTTGGGCCTAGTGGCTGTGGCAAGAGCACTTTGCTACACTTAATTGCCGGAATTGATACTCCAACCCAAGGGGAGATTTATGTGGATGGCTATCCCTTTCATTTGTTAAAGGAAGAAAAATTGGCCAAATTGCGAGGCAGTATCCTTGGTATTGTCTTCCAATTCTTTAATCTGCTGCCTACTCTTACTGCCCTTGATAATGTTATGCTTCCTGCCCTCTTGCAGGGGGTCTCTCCTTTGGAAGCCTCCTCTAGGGCTAAAGAGCTATTGGAACAAGTAGGCCTTTCTCATAGATCCCATCATTATCCTCATCAACTCTCTGGGGGAGAGATGCAACGAGTTGCTTTGGCTAGGGCTTTGGTTATGAAACCAAAAATTGTATTGGCTGACGAGCCTACAGGTAATTTAGATTCAGAGGCGAGCCAAAAAGTCTTATATCTTCTTAGAAAACTTGTAGAACAATATCAACTGACCCTACTTATGGTTACCCATAGTCTGGAAGTGGCAAAAGCCACGGACAGAATCTTGCAGATGAAAGACGGCTATCTTATCTCTTAATACCAGATACCGAGTTTAAAATAATGGGTTTATTGAAGATTTTTGTTCATCATAGCTTTCGGTATTTCATAAGCCATCCCTATCTTTTTCTATTGAACGTATTTTGTATTGCTTTGGGGGTAGCAAATTTCGTTGCCATTCAGTTGATCAACCACTCGGCATTGGAGTCATTCAAGGCCTCGATAGACCTCGTTGCGGGTAAAGCCAACCTAGAAATTGTCGCTGAGAGTTATCCTTTTGATGAGAAGATCTTAGCTGATGTTCTGAAAAAACCATCTGTTGAGGTGGCTACCCCCATTCTCGAACAGGTGTCTATGTTGGATAAATATCCAGGAGAATATCTTGATGTGGTCGGAGTGGATTTTCTGACTGATCAACCTATTAGGAATTTTCAGTTGGCATCGGGGGTAAACAAAAAAGAGGATATTCTCGATTTTTTGAAAGATTCTAGAGCGGTAGGGATAAACAAAAAGTTGGGGCAAAGACTTGGTATAAAGCTAGGGGATACCATACACCTTCGGACTCCCGAAGGGATTGTGAGATTAAAAGTGCATTCATTCTTGGAGATGGAATCAGGGGCAATCGGTTCTGACGAACATCTTGCGGTGATGGACATTGCTAATGCCCAGGAAATATTCCATATGCCTAACAAATTGACACGAATCAGCTGTCTAATCAAATCCCAAAGTAATCGTATGGAGATCGCCCGAGCTCTTCAAGAGGAGCTCCCCTCCTCGGTAATGGTACAAACTCCTGAGAAAAGAACCTTAAAAGTTGAAAAAATGCTTGGATCCTTCCAGCTTAATTTAACGGCCCTTTCTTTAATTTCCTTGTTTGTAGGAATGTTTATAATTTATAATACTGTACTTGTAGGGGTCGTCAGGAGAAGGTCTGAAATTGCCTTATTACGTTGCCTGGGTGTTGGGCCAAAAGCAATCATCATTGCATGCCTTGGTGAATCAATGCTAATAGGACTGATTGGTATTGCTATTGGCATACCGGCTGGCTACTTCCTTTCCACTAAGCTTATTAGCTGGGTCTCTTCCAGTCTTACTTCTCTTTATCTTTTGTCTAGTATTGAACATATTTTTATTTCTCCCATCCAGTTTATTCTTGCTGTAGGAATGGGTCTATTAGCTGTAGGAGTCGCTTCCCTTTTCCCTTCGATGGAAGCTTCTAAAATCCCTCCTTCGCAAGCCTTTTCTGTAGCCACTTTAGAAGAAAAAGTACATAGATTTGGATTGTTTTGGTTCCTAGGCGTTGGCCTCTCCCTGTTGCTTGCGTTTCTCTTTTCATATTTTAGTTTTAAAGAAAACCTTTCGGTTCTTAGTTTTGGAGCTGCGCTATTTACCATTCTTTCTTTTGCTTTCCTCTCTCCTTTGGTTTGCCAACTCATCGTTCGGTTGTCGCAACCTAAGCATATTCTCTTGAAACTGATCATGTCGCATTTTAGTAGATCTTTGCATCGAAATGTCTTGACCGTTGGTGCTCTTCTTACTGCTCTTGCGATGGTCATTAGCGTTTCCATCATGATAAAGAGCTTTCGTTACACAGTTGATGGATGGCTGAAACAAAGTGTCAGAGCCGATCTGTTTGTTACGACTGCAGCGAATCTGGTTAGTGGTATCCATCAATCTCTTTCAAGGGATGCAGAAGTATTGATCGAAAACGATAACCGAATAGAATCCGTGGACCGTTATTATGAATTTAGATCTGAATTTAGAAATTCTCCCATAAAAATTTCCTCGATTTCTTTTCCTGTGGCTGCAGAAAAAAACAATCTAGAGTTTAGAAGAGGAAATCCTAAAGAACTTTTTAGACAAGCAACTGGATCCAATCGAATATTTATTAATGAAAGTTTGTCGAGAAAATTTGGTCTTAAAGAAGGAGATGTGATAACTCTTAAGACGGGTTTAGGAATGATCAACTTTGAAATTTTTGGCGTTTTTAAGGATTTTACGACCGAATTTGGCCTTGTGCTGCTGGATCGACAAACTTTAATTAGATTTTGGAATATCAATACTAGCAATAGTTTAGCTTTGTATTTGAAAAATCCAAAGGAAGCACAGGAAGTAAAAAAAGACTTAGATAAAAAGCTTCAAGCAGTTGGAGATTACATCGTGTATTCTAATGAGCAACTAAGAACTGAAATATTTCGGATATTCGACCAAACTTTTTCTATCACCAATCTACTAAAGATTACCAGCTTACTGGTCTCGGCGGCGGGAATATTTTTTAATTTATTAATTCTTTCTTCCGAAAGAAGTCGAGAAATAGCAGTTATGCGTTCGATTGGGGCTTCTAAATCGATGGTATTTACATTGGTAATAGGTGAATCTGGCCTCGTAGGCATTATTGCTTCTTTTCTTGGGGTCATAGCTGGATTTGCCCTAGCCGTTGTGTTGACTTATGTGATTAATAGGTCCTTTTTTGGTTGGACTATCGACTGGTCAACTCCTTGGGCCATAATCTTCTGGCTACCTTTTGCCGTTCTTATCATTGCTATCATGGCTTCTCTTCTGCCTGCCTATCAGTTATCCAAGGACAACATTGCAAAAAATCTGAGGATGGAATAAATGCCTAGGTTTCAAAAATATTTTTTTCCTTTTTTTTCTCCTATTATAGCCTTCTTCTGCTCGGTTTTTTGGCATGCAGGAGCCTTTCTATATGCCCAACAAGAATGGAAAATAGTGGATCAACCATGGGCATGGGTTTTCCCAAGAGATCATGGAGCTCATCGAGAATTTAAAACAGAGTGGTGGTATTTTACTGGGAATCTCTATGGCGAAAATAGAGAGCCTTTTGGATTTCAATGGACATTATTCAGGCAAGGTATTTTTAGTTCTCCACCCCAAAAAATAAGCAAGTGGGGGCTCAGAGATATTTATTTTGCTCATTTTGCTTTGAGTGATATCCGGAGAAAGAAGTTTTATGCCTATGAAAGAGCTGATCGTGGAGCTTTGGAGCTTGCAGGCGTCCTAGAAGGAAGCATGGGTGGATGGATTAGAGGATGGGAACTGCGAACTATAGACAACACAAAAGAAAAGTTTCATATCCATGCTAATGAGGGCGAGATTGCCATTGATCTTAATCTAGAAGCTTGCAAACCTCCAGTTTTACATGGTGAAAATGGACTGAGTAAAAAAGCCGATCAAAAGGGATGTGCTTCCTATTACTATTCCTTTACCAGGCTCATGACCAATGGATCAATACGGATCTCAAACAGAGAATGGCTCGTTCATGGGACCAGTTGGTTTGATCATGAATTTACTACAAATTCACTTGGGAATAACGAAGTGGGGTGGGATTGGTTTGCCATACAGCTGGATGGGAATGAAGAACTCATGCTTTATTGTTTGCGGACAAAAGAAGGAGCTTTCGACTCGAATTCTGGAGGAACATGGGTAGGGAAAAATAATGTTCGAATTCTCAAAAAAGAAGATTTTAGCGTTGATCGAATCGCTTTTTGGAAAAGTCCTAATACCAAAGCAACATATCCAGCTGGTTGGAAGATTAAATTATTTGATCCGCCGATTGAAATTATAGTTAAACCCAAAATGGCTTCCCAAGAGCTTGTTCTGCACCAATTAGGTTTTCTTGCTTATTGGGAGGGAGCCGTAAGCGTTGAAGGAGAAAAGGAGGGCATACCTGTCCATGGAGAAGGGTATGTCGAACTGACAGGATATGCTTCCCCCTTGCAAGAAGCTTTCGGTTATTCTTTACAAACCCAAACAGAGCCTCAATAAGATTCCAACTGCCCTTTAAAAAAAATAGTATTTTCTTATATTGTCCTATAGAGAGAAAAAGTTCGCTCAAAGCTATTCAGTTTTTATGAAACATCAGGAACGAACATAGTGAAAAAAATCAGAGAGCCTTTTAATACCTATTCGCATGTTTTTGGGGCCATGCTCTCTATCATAGGCCTTGAAGTTCTCTTCTTTAAAGATCTTCGCAATTCTATCAATCCACTGGATAATCTGATTTATGGACTCAGTTTGACCTTCATGTTTGTCTCCAGTAGCCTTTACCATGCTTTAGATATTACTTCTAAAATGCTTCCCTCCTTTAGAAAACTTGATCACTGTTCGATTTATATTCTCATTGCGGCTACTTATACACCTGTTATTGTAAAGGCTGCCGATAAGGAATACAGGGTAATGCTACTTGCCCTTATGTGGTCGATAGCGATAACTGGTATTCTTATTAAAATTTTTTTTCCCTATCCTTCTAGATGGTTATATACAGGATTTTATCTTGGAATGGGTTGGGTAGGGGTTTTGTTTTTGCCTAGAATCCATCTTTCCAAAGTTTCTTTGGATTATGCATTAAGTGGGGGAATAGTTTATACAATTGGTGCTTTCAGTTACATGCTCAAATGGCCTCAAAGCAGGAATTTTAATTTCCATAATCTCTGGCATCTAATGGTTCTCCTCGGAAGCTTTTTTATGTATCTCATGGTGTACTCATTAGTTCCTTCATAACAGATGGCATTTTTTATAACCGGTGAAACATTGCCATATATGGGCGAAGGCATTGGAAAAAGATTCAGGTTCAGTTGCTAATTTGAAGTTTATCCAGGAAAAGGAATAAAAGTTGCCTTCTGCAATTTCTTGAGGATTGAGTTGAAAGGGACCGTTTGAAAACCCTAAATAAACCCAAATAAATTCATTTCCTGTCTTTGCATCCGCAGATAATTTGAAGAGTTTAATTAATGGTTGATCAAGTTGCAAACCAAGTTCTTCGGTTAACTCTCTGTGAGCTGCCGTATCATAATCTTCTCCCGAAAGCACATGACCACTACAAGAGGAATCCCAACAATTAGGATTTACATCCTTGAGAGGAGATCTTTTTTGAAGAAAAACTTCTTTGTTTTGATTTTGTAAAAGAATATGAACAGCACGGTGCTTAAGTTTTTTTAAATGCACATTCTGCCGAGTATCTTTCCCAATGATCTTATCTTTGTCATCAACGATATCAAAATATTCTTCCATAATAATAAATATAAATAGCTTCTTGATGCTGGAATTAAAACTGCTTAATAAATTATTGAAATGAACCCAAAAGTTACTCATATAACCGAAAAAGATATTGAAGTTCTAGCACAAAAACTTGGGAAAAACCGAAAAGAGAAGATAGCTTTAATCCATCTCCTTAAGCAAGAACCTGAAAAGATTGACCAGATTTTGGATTTTGAGTCCATAAAAAGATATATCCTTGAAGCCCCGAGTCCTATCCCCATATCTGCTCAACTCTATTTTCAGTATTTAGGTAAACTTGCCTTGGGTAAAAGAGGACTGAAAAATCAAGAATTAATTTCCTATATTGCAAAACTTCTAATGCGATTTTTGAAAATGGATTCGTTAGCCCCTTTCTACCGACTAGGGAGTCGAAGAAATTTTGTGAGAATGTCTGATTTGCTTTTATCTTTGGAGAAAACGGCAGGTTCCGTGCAGGCTTATCGACTGCATCATTTTATCGCCGATTATTCTCTATTTGTTTGTGGTCTATTTAAAGAAAATATAGAACGATGTTGGAATGGCTCGCCAGGTATGGAATTTTATGAAAGCCTTGGCATGAGGAGTTATGCCCTAGCAGCAAGTTATCCGGAAGCTCAAAAAAATAGCTTGCAAGGTATTTTTTCCTTTCTTTCTTCTGCCTTTAAAGAAGTGCGATTTGCTTTGAATGAAATTCAGGAGCAGTTTTTTCACTTTTCTGATATATCTCCTTAACCCTACGATTATTAGAAAGATCCAATTATTCCGTTTCGTCAGACTTACTCATTTCTGCTAGCCAGCAGAAACAAAGCTGATTTCCTGCTCCATCGAGGCTGGTTTCACCGCCCTCTTGTGATGACTGCCAGAACCTTGCTCTCTCCAGGCTTCACATCCAGCGGAACTCGCCGTAGAGCCGCATAGTACTGCCAAGCCATACGCCAGTAGATTTCTAGCAGCCTTCACGCCCCATTCCTGGAGGGCTCTACAGTCCAGGCAGGTTCACTGGTACCCTCCCCCACGCCATTTCGCCTTGTTCCAGTTGTCGCCGGAACTCGAAAATACTCCTGTCGGCAATGGACCGAGCCAGGGTGGCTTTTTTCATCCTCTCGCGCCATGCAACTCTTCGATGACAATGGGATGCAACCTTCGAGTGAGGTTGGAGATGAGCTTGTGTCAGACGTACTGCCGGATATTGGAGATGCGGACATAGAGCCTGGACAACTTGGCTCTTGCCTTTTCTCATTCTCCGACACCAGCAACCTCGTCCCTTTGGGAACCAGAGCATTGTCCGACAGCTCGATTTTCTCTTGACGACTTGGTTTTCGGCGGTTCGCAGACCGATAGCGTCCGTATCGACAGTGATGCTGACAAACCACCGGTCCGCCACCAAAAAGACGGTTGCGGATAGGATCTTGCCTGTGAAAGGCAACGACTACTGCCTCCCTACCCCACCCAGTTTGGGTATGCGGATACGGCACCCGTCGAGGGAAAACTGGTCGTTGGTCAAGGTAAAACAGTCAGGCACGCCTGTCTTACAGTACTTCGGGTACTTTGCGCGTCTTGCCCAGACGTTCTTGCAGGCGGCTTTCAACTGCCTAATTGCCATCTGTGGTGCGTTTTTGGCAACTTCGAGCATCCACGCGGGAAAATGCTCGCGTTTCATGGCGTTAAGCTGACAGCGTAAGGAAGGCTGCGAGGGCTTGGGTAGGTAGGTGCTCGGCTTTCCACCCTGTATATAGCATCTGCCACTCGGTCAGCGTCCAGTTGTAGGCGAACCTCGTGGTTCTAGCTGCCTTGGCAAAGCAGGTGGATTGCCTATTGTTTGGGTCCAGCGCGATTGTGTGGGCGGCGTGTATGGCTGGGATTCCTCCACGACTTTTTTGACACCATCCAATAGCTTTTGGTTCTTGCGCAAGTGACTCTCGTATAGTCAAACGCTGAACAACATGATGATTTCCAGCACCCCCTTGGCCAAATCTACCTCAAAGATCGACTCCTTGCCTTGGTTGAGAAGGACCACTTCCACGTTTTTTGCCTCGCAGGTGGCGAAGGCCAGTTCTGCTCCAAAGCGCGACAGCCGATTTTATGGAGGATGACCAGCCACCCAATCTCGTCAGCGATAATGGCGTCAAGCAGCTGCTTGATGCCATTCGTGTGTGAGTTCATGCCGAACCCTACATCCGCAACGACCTCAAACGGCTAGCCCTGGCAGGCACTGAACAGCCAAGCATCTGTTCCTGCCCTTCCAGCTCGTCCTTCAGATCGTAGCTGGAAACATGGGGATAGGCAATAGTACGCCGGCTTACTTCGGCTCGGAATAGCTCTGTGCGCAACCGCGCAAGAACGTAACGACGATGTCCACCTGCCGTGCGAGTAAGAGGCAAAAGCTTGTCCTCGCGTTCCCATCGCCGATGCGTTTGGGCAGACCCTCCCCAAGAACTCGGGCAGCCTCTTGAATGCTGACCATCTTGCATGACAGGATCAAGCTAGAAATTAATGCGCAACAAAGTGCGATTTTTATGGAAACTGTTCAAACTTTTTTTAAGTCTTCTCTGGATATCGCTATGTGATTCCAAAGGAAGAACCTTTCTTTTTTTGCAATAATGATTTTTTTGAAATTGCCTCCATATAGACTTATCCGCAATTATCCCCTTGCTTCTTGTAGAGGCTTCCTGTTAAACGGATAATCATGGGCTCAGACGGTGAATATAGAGCTAAGTTTTTGTGGATTGGTGTATTTTTTGTTCTCCTCTTTATTACAAACGGCTGTCGTTCTGTGCGAATATCTCCCAAGCAACCCAAGCTTTATGATGTTAATGCTTCTATAAATGTAAAAAGCCCACCTATTCAGCAATCTTTTTATTCTTATCATTCCATACAGGAAAGAAGAAGAATGAGAATGGGTGAAATTCAAACATTGAAAAACAACAGAATGATCGGAGAAGGAAAAGATGGCTATCTTCATATAGTCAAGAGTACCGAAGATGAGGAATACAGAAATTATATTCAAAAAATCGTTGACGAAGAAAATCGTGACAGACAAATCCTCTATAATCTAGAGGCAAAAAGAAGTGGGAAAGAGATATCACAAATAGAAAAAGAATATGGGCAAAAATGGCAATCTAGAGCCTTCAAGGGGGAAATGATTGAAGGGGAAGAAGGATGGAAAACAAAAACCGAAGACCTCTTCTAAAATCAAATCTTTTGTATTGAGTGACACTCTTAACCTGCTAAAGCGAGTGAGCTTCTAGCTGATATGCACGGCTTGTGAGAGTTCCCGTTTAGCCCCCGACAAACTGGTGGGGCTTCAGCTAGACAGCTCTGGCCAGTCTCCAGCCTACTACTGCCTCCCGGCTGCCGGTTGTTCATCCCGTCAGCCCGCCCTCGCAGGGGACTGTATCGCAGATACGGGATACCCTTGGGTACGGCAGCACCTGACCGAAGGCGAGCGCGTAGAGGTTGACGCCGCTGACCGCATCCCGGTGGCCCTAAAAGCTTCATCTCGGGCAACGCTAATTCCGCCAAATTGACCTATGGCAATGGCCGCCTTCCGGACACCGGCAGGACCCGCATTGCTTGTCATCGGTGAAGCACACGATACGGGCTTGCTCTCTCTTCTGTATCAAATAGTCTATCTTCTAACTTCTTGCCGTATTCCCACTGGCTCATCCGCTGGTTGTGATGGCGTCCGTCATCCAGATTGCCAGCGAATATGGACTGAATTCAATGATACTGGCAGTACTTTACGACCTTACGGATGCCTTTGCGGAGCAGCCCTCGCTCAGAATCGACCAGGGCATTCCCATTGTTGGAGACTACGGTGGCCTGGTGTATCTGTCTAAGGCCAACCGGTGCATGTCTTTCCGTGGCCCCTTGCGAGTCCTAATCGACTGTCGATTCAACCAGGCTTAGGTGCCATTCGTTGGGCTGGTCATTCCAGAGGATCTTGCAGGCGGATATGCTTGAGAGCCAAGCTGGGGGCGGATCCGTTCCATTGCTGGTATCTTCACGCTATGACTGATACATTGCAAAGTGGAAAAACGTGATGGGCGCATTATCTGCTCGCCTAGCACTTAGTATGGATACCAGAATACCTTCGCAGAATTCTCTCTGCCGAGATAAAAGCATCCTGTAAGGCTATGATTGCCGAATGTTGCCAGTAACACAGCTTTCTGCTGCCAGCCTTGCAAACGGACATCGACCACAGGCATTGCTTCGTATCAGATCTGCCTCGTTGGTCACCTTCAACAATCGCCAGACTCCTCAAGGATTACACGTCCTGCGGGATTCTCAAGAACGGTTTCCAAAGCCCAAAAACATTGGGCATTGCCGGGAACATCTATGGAAGCAAGCCTACTATGTGGGAATGGCTGGGATTTTATCAACGGAAGTCATTCGTTGATACATTGTGGAATGTCAAGCCAAATGGCTCAAATACTTGAATGCGGCGCTATCATCCAGGTTCACTAATGGGGATGGGTATTCCGGCGCCAGTTGTGTGTCAAAATAATTAAAATTATTTGCGATTTCGCGGAAGCTAACTATGATAAATTCCAAATATTTTGAAAACCGATGAAATGGGCATTTGGCTTTCTTTTTTTTCTCTTGTTTTGTTATTTGAGCAGTCTTGTTGCCCAAGAAAACACTGCTCAGGGAAAAAGTGTTTTGGATAAATGGTTGCAAAATCTCACTGCGAAGTATGTACTGGCTGAAGAGCCCTCGTTTTCAAGGGAAAAAGAACAAAAGGAATTTATTCGTGGTCAGGAAGTATTCAGCCGGAGTTGTGTTGGTTGCCATCAACAAAGTGGACAAGGATTAGTCGGATCTTTCCCCCCTCTTGTGGGACATGTGCCGAATATTGTAAACTCAAAAAATGGTAAAGAATATCTTATCGATGTTGTTCTCTATGGTCTTGAAGGTCCCATTCAAGTCGATACTCAACAATACAATGGCTCAATGCCTGGTTGGGGAAATGTATTCGATGATCAACAGCTAGCTGATGTCCTCAACTATGTTTTATCTGCCTGGGGCAACAAAGGGAAGCTGGCTTCCGAAAAGTCATTTATTAGCCTGGATGATATCAAAAAAGAAAGAAAAAAAGGGTTAAGTCCTTCGGCGGTATTAGCTTTAAGACCTCGCAACCTTTCTAGTTCCTACGTCAATAAGAGAGAAGAAGATCTCAAAGAGTTAATAAAAAATTATGATGCCTCCCATCCAGGGAAAGGAATTCATGCGCAGTATTGGGAACCGATTCCAATGGAAATGTATTGGAATCCAAAAAACTTTTATCATCCGCCTCAAAGTATCAAAGGCGAAGTCAGTCGGTCAGATTGTTTGGCCTGCCATAAAACTGTAACCCCAGGAGTATTCCATGCTTGGGAAAAAAGTATACATGGTAATCTTGAGGCAATAAGAAAACTCCCTGATCAGGATCCTAAAGCTTATAAAAAGAAAGAACTAGCAGAGGTGGAAAAACAACTTCATTCTCAAGGAATACTCAAAAATCATGAACAGCTTAAAGAGGTCTCTTGCATCGACTGTCATGGATCCATAGGCGCACAGAAAATACGTCATGATGTCGATCTTCATATGCCTGATCGAGTGACATGCGGTAGTTGTCATGTGCGACAATTTGCTGAATCAGAATCCGAACGTAAACAAATCTGGCCTCATAATGAATGGCCTCAAGGTCATCCATCCCATGCAGTTGATTGGGAAGCAAATGTGAACTTGGCAGCTTGGGCAGCCATGCCCGAAAGAGCCGTAGCTCAAGGCTGCGATATGTGTCATTATCAACAGAATCGCTGTGATGGATGCCACACCCGGCATAGTTTTTCAGCTGCAGAGGCTCGTAATCCTCTTTCATGTGCAACCTGTCATAATGGAGTTGACCATAATGAATTTGAAAATTATATGCTTTCAAAGCATGGGATCATTTTTCAGGCTCAAAGTAAGAATTGGAATTTTGATGTTCCTTTAAAAGATGCTATCGCCAAGGGTGGTTATACCGCTCCAACCTGTGCGAGTTGCCATTTCGAATATCATGGGGAGTATAGCCACAATCTGGTAAGAAAAGTGCGTTGGGCCTTTAATCCCACCCCTGAAATTGCCCAGGGGATTAAGGAGAAACAGCCTTGGTATCAACAAAGGAAAGAAGATTGGATAAGCACTTGTTCGGCTTGCCATTCTGCTAGGTTTGCAGGGGAATGGTTAGAGACAGCCGATCAGGCGATCTTCGATGGATTGAAAGTTCAGGAAGAAGCAAAAAAAGTTATCGAAGCTCTTTATAAGGATGGACTGTTGGTTGGACAAAAAACGAACCGTCCTGCCCCTCCTCCTCCCGAAAAGGATGCTCCTGGTGCTTTTTTCCAGCTTTTTTGGGCTAAGGGAAACAATCCGAGTCATGTTGAGCGAGTGTATGCTAATATGTGGGAGCATGACATGATTCAACACTATAAGGGATTCATGCATGCCAATCCCGGAGGTTTTACGTATTCGGCTGGTTGGGGAGTGTTGCTTGAAAGATATACGGAGATTATGGATGAAAATACAAGGTTAAGAAATAAACCCCATGAATCTCAGTTTTCACCAGGAGATCATTCCTCTCTTTTATCTAGTAAAGTAAAACTCCTTTTTGGTATTATTGGATCAAGTGCTGGGGTTATCCTTATAAGTTCATCTTTTGGGAAAAGCTTAGGGAATAAAAGGAAAAAAGAGTAATTATAAATTTTATTTTTTGATTCGAGAAAATTGCCTACAGAAGAAGCCAAAAATTTTTTTCTAAAAAAAAGGGGACCCATTTTTTTGGGATTGATTCTCTTTGCTGGTGGTATTGTGTTAATCCTCCAAAGCCTTTGGAATCATCACGAAAAAAAACCTGAACCCTTGATTAAAATTGAAACGAAAGACTCCCAATTTTTATCCTTGCCTACATTTTTCCCAGTCCAAAAATATTGGCATTATACTTTTGGAAATAAAGGCCATTTTTGGATCGCACAGTATCTTGACTCGCAAAATACGAGCTGTTTTGCTAGGATTTTCCCTCCAAAACCGATTGGTTCGGAAATAGACGATGTGCTTGGTCGAATATGGATAGAGGCCATGCGATCGGTTAACGCACATGCTCCATCGAATGCCCTTTTCATAGGGTGGTGGGATGTCTCACAAAGGTTAAAACTCTTCACAGGAAAGGAAATATGGATTGAAAGCTATGATTCGACAGTAATCCCAAAAGATGGATTGAAGATGCTTGAAGAAATGTTTGGAGCTCCAAAAGAAACAAATCGATTAAGCATTTTAGCAAAATCCTATGCTGCCAATGCTTTAGAAGGATTGGAAATTTTGAAAAAAGCCTTACCGGCGGGTCGTCCCCTATATCTATGCATCACTACCGAAGATATTTCTAATTTGGCTTTGGCTTTTGGCCAATCCCCTCAATCAATGGGATACGATTGGCGGGTTTTTCCAAGGGCTGGAACAGACATTCATGGATTAATTCCTACTGTTATGAAATGGGTCAATGAGAAGGAATCTGCTGGATATATGCTCCAAGAATTACCTTCGCATGACATATTGGTTTGGAGGGCGGACAAAAAAGCTAAAGAAACCTTACTTGGAAGACTTTTGCCTTTAACTACTTCCATTGCCAACCCTCTTCCTAGAGTAAAACTTCTCTATCAATCTTCATGGGGAGGCTATCTACAGTTTTATGCATTGGAATAGCCTAAGGCCGGCCTCTATTGTTGATCCCCATCGCTTTTGAGCTAGAAGCGTTATAATGACGGTTCGATGGAAAATTTACTGGACTCTTCTCCTAGGATTCCATTCTTCAGGAATGTGAGCAAATCGAGAAGGAGGGCCAGGCTTCCTTATTAAAGGTTTTGCTGGACCAATGGGTTCGATCATTTCCGGAACAAATACTTCTAGTAACTCGTTTGTATGGGGATCATACACCTTATAATCGGCAATGTAGCCTTTCATCCGATATTCGAAATTATCATCAGCAGTCTTTTTTTTAAGCTTTCTCCAAGGAGCGACAATGCCACCAGGTGTTTCTTTTAGAGCGATCCAATGAGCATCTTTCCAGTCTTCGTTTGGTTTTTTAACCCAACCCCATCCACTCCCATGCTTGTCAACAGCTCTATGCCCTATATAGTCTTCTACAATAATGCCAGGAGGCGGTTTTAAAGGCTCTTTTGCGTATTGTGCTGGAGGAAAGATCAGTTTTTCGTTTTCACGGTTTGCGTTTGTCCCATTGGCATTGGACTGTTGTTCTTCTTGATAACCAGGAGGAGAAGGGATTGGAAGACGTGGTATTTGTGGTTCGGCGGTTTCTTCTCCATAAAAGGGTTCCTTAATCAAAAAGAAAAACAGACTAAAAAATAAAAAGGCTAGGAGTCTTCTCATTGGGTCCATCGACCAGTTTTTGATAAAAAAGGCAAACTAGCACTTGTATAATCTGTTTTGCCCACGGCACCCACCATTGGTATGCCAAACCGTTTTTTCCATCTTTGAGAGAAAAATTCTCCAGAATGACAGCCCCAGCTTTTTATAGTCGCTTTTTTTGTAAAAATTTTCTTTTCAATTAAAGACAATTCTTTCTCATGAAGGAATTCTTGAGAAAGATTATCAAATTGCGAACTGTAATCGAACATAAAACAAGCTTTATTAGAATGTCCAAAATAATCAAAATTCCCAATCGGTTCACGTTTTCTGTCTTTCCCAAAATTCAGATAATTTACAAGTTCCTCTTTGGTATCAAACCAAAAAAGTTGCACTCCAAGAGCATCAGCTTGAGCCAAAATCTGTGATAAAATATCAAGTTTTTCTTCTTGACTCCTTCTCTGATAGCCAGGACGAAAAACAAGCCAACTAATTTCTACATTCTTAGGTTTGGATAATTGAAGTTGCTCAATGCGTGCGACAGAGGCTCGAATAAAATTTCCCCAGTATTTGTCGTGAGAATCTGCTTTACCATGCTCAAAAAAACGTAAAGCAGGTCCACCGCTGACGACAATCCATTCTTCAGGTTTGTCTTCATTGGAACCACCATAGGCATTAGGAAAAAGCAAAAAGAAAGCACAACTGCCAGCTATGAACAAAAAGCCCAATCTCACTAGATGATTTAAGCAGCTGATCATTTGCTTTTGTACCCTCTGCCCTACCATCTTAACACACAACCTTATTTTTCCTCGGATGAATCTATTAATTCTTTTGGAATTAAATGTCCAAGCTTATCTACTTTTGTTCGAAGATAATTTCTGTTATGCTCATTGGCTTTGACATGCAATGGAATTCGTTCAACAATTTCTAGTCCAAAACCTTCCAAACCGATTCGTTTGACTGGATTGTTTGTCAAAAGTCGAATTCTGTGAATTCCCAAAGAACGCAAAATCTGACAACCAATGCCATAATCTCTATTGTCGGCAGCAAATGCCAAAGCCAAATTGGCCTCTACAGTATCCATTCCGGCATCTTGAAGCCTATAAGCCTTGAGTTTATTTAAAAGTCCAATTCCCCTCCCCTCTTGCTTTAAGTAGACAATCGCCCCTTTGCCTTCTTTTTCTATCGCTGCCATCGCCATTTCTAGTTGCTGCCTGCAGTCACATCGTAAAGAATGGAAAATTTCTCCAGTCAGGCACTGTGAATGAACTCTAACCAAAACGGGTTCTTGGGGATCCCATTTTCCTTTGATTAAGGCCAAATGCTCTTCATTTGTTAGAATATTTCTATAGGCTAACAGTTGGAAGTCGCCAAATTCTGTGGGGAGATTCACGGAAATGACTTTTTCTACAAGGGATTCTGTTTGGGTACGATAGGCTATGAGGTCTTTGATCGTAATGATAGGCAAGTTATAAGTTCTAGCGATTTTTTTTAAGTCTTCTAGCCTGGCCATCGTACCATCATCCTTCATAATTTCAACAAGAACGCCAGCAGGGTTTAAACCACTAAGTCTGGCTAAATCGACTGCAGCTTCTGTATGGCCTGCGCGCATCAAGACTCCACCAGGAGAAGAACGCAGTGGAAAAATATGCCCTGGTCTTCTGAAATCTGTAGACAGAGAGTGAGGATGCGATAAAGCTCGAATCGTTTTTGCTCTGTCATCGGCCGAAATACCCGTCGTTGTTCCTTTTATATAATCGACTGATATCGTAAAAGGAGTGCCATAGAGGGCGGTATTATCTTTAGGTTGGACCATTAAAGGTAAGTTGAGTCTGTCGGCTTGCTCTTGTGTTATAGCCACACAAATAAGGCCCCGGCCGACTTTTGTCATGAAATTAACCATTTCTGCATGACAAAGCTCCGCAGCTCCAATAAAATCGCCTTCGTTTTCTCTATCTTCATCATCGACTACGATGACCAATTTGCCTTGTCTGACGTTCTCCAAAGCTTCTGGAATGGAGCTAAGGTTGTTATGATATTCCGACATCTTTTGAGAGTAGATAAAATAATTTTATAGACTACACAAAGTAAAAATATTTATTGTTTTCAACTTTTTATCTGATCTTTGAAATGTCAAATATAAATTTTCTTCCCTCTTTGTTGCCAAGATAAGAAAGAATTGGTTTTGTATCAAGGTGTCCTCTCATATTCCCTAAAGGCAATAGATTCCTTGTGAACTCTCCAAGCTCTTGACTATGGTCAAAGAAGCCCCGCATCCTTTCCAGTGTGATAGTGTGTGACAGCTCTTTTCTCTCAAGAACACTCTGTCCCTCCTCTATAAAAAGAGGAGAAGAGGATTATAATTTTTGTTTTACTATTCACTCGTAATTACTATCTTTTTACTATCATGATCAATAGAAGTGGTCTAAGGATTTTTCTTATCATTTTATGCATAATTCTTCCCTCAACCCTCCTCGGGAAAGAACTGAATCAATTTTCTCAAATAGCCATTCAGCATGGAGGAAGAAAAAAGCCTTTAACAGTTTTTGCTCGTGAAATTTTACTCTCTCTTAGTGGCAAAGACTCAATAAAAACCCTTGAAGGGGAAAAAGTAGGCAGTACCGATTTTGTTTTATCCTTGTGGTTTCATCCTGAAGGCTGGGAAAGGCAGCCTGTTATCCTTGTAGATAATCCTTTGTTAAGAAAAGATATTGGAATAGATCAAGCAAAGAAACTCTTCTCTTTTCAACAGCTTAAAGAAAATAATCTTTTCAAAGACTTTGTAGTGAAACATCTTCATAGACCTGAAGCTGAAGGGTCCTCATTGAATCCAGAAGAAAAAGAGGCGATGGCTGTATCCGGTAGATTGAAATTATTTGAGGAGTTGTATTCAGGAGAGATTTTCCATGTTATCCCCAATCCCTTGGATCCAAATAAAAAATGGGTTACTATCGAAAATGCAACTCAGTATTATCCTCAAGGACTTTCCGAATCACTCCTTGTCATCTTCGATTCCATGAAGAGAGCCTATCTTCAAGGAAATTTTAGTAAAGCCCAAGAAGAAGCGTCTTTTTTTTCTAAACAACTTAAGGATTATGCTCCTAGGGTATATCCTCCTAATGATTCTCTTCTTTTCGAACATACTTACACGGTTTTGAATCCCTGGAAATGGACGTTGATTTGCTATGGGATAGCCTCTCTTATTTTCCTTTTATCTCGAGGATGGCAGCCTGAATTAGGATATAGAATTGGCTGGGGATTTGCCGTCTTCGGTTTCCTATTTCATGTATATGGATTTATCTGCAGAATCCTCATTGCGGGTCGTCCACCCGTAAGCAATATGTATGAGTCGGTTGTATGGGTTTCTTTTGGAGTGATGTTCTTTGCTCTTGTATTTGAAACGATTTATCATTCCAGATTCTTTCTCATGGCTGCCTGTCCTTTTGCAGCAATCTGTATGATGCTCGTGGATTCTCAGCCTTTAATCTTTGATCCCACTATCCAACCCCTTGTTCCTGTTTTAAGGAATAATTTTTGGCTTACTATCCATGTGTTGACAATCACTTTAAGCTATGCAGCTTTTGCTCTTGCTCTAGGATTAAGTCATATTTATTTGTGGAATGCCTCTAAAAATTCAGCCATGGGAGGATTCCAAAAAGGGGTGTTAGCAAAATATATTTACAGGTCTCTTCAAATAGGTGTTTTTTTGTTGGCTGCAGGAACAATATTAGGAGGCGTTTGGGCCAATTATTCTTGGGGAAGATTCTGGGATTGGGATCCAAAAGAAACATGGGCCTTAATTACTCTTCTTTGTTACTTAGCCGTGCTACATGGTCGGATTGCTCATTGGTGGGGAGAGTTTGGACTGGCGGTAGGCTCTGTCCTTTGCTTCCTTAGCGTGTTGATGGCATGGTATGGAGTGAATTTTGTTCTGGGCAAGGGTTTGCATAGCTATGGGTTTGGTAGCGGAGGGCTAGGCTATGTCCTGCTCTACGTCTTTCTTGAAATCAGTTTTGTTGCTTACTGTTTGTTGAAATATCGATTGAGGAAAAAAGAACAACAAAATCCTCCTCCTTCTCCCATCCAGGTTTGAATTCTCTCTTCAATTGGTTTTTTTATTTTCACATTATAAAGTATATGTCGTTTTTAGCTGCTCTTTCCAATGTGCAATCCTTTGCCTAACAAAATTTGGGTTAGGAGCCCCGATTGTTTTTTTTCTATCCAAAGATTTTTGTGGATCAAAAAGCTCTTTCCAAACCTTAGGAAGATCCGGATGGATCCGAGATAAAACTGACTCTGGCGCCTCTGATAATAAAATCGAGTTTTTTTCGCAATAACCAATGAGTTCACCAATTTTATGATGAGCTTCCCTAAAGGGAATCTGTCTTTGCACAAGCCAATCAGTAATGTCTGTGGCAAATAGGAGCGGATCTCTCGCTCGTTCCAAACAATTAGCCCTCTTAATTTTTAGTTCTGGTATCATGGCTATAAGAATTTCAAGACTGCTTTCAATGGTATCAGCAGAATCAAATAAAGGTTCTTTATCTTCCTGTAGATCCCTGTTGTAAGTCAAAGGCAGCGATTTCAATAGGATGCATAATCTATTGAGATTAGCGATCAGCCGTGATGCTTTCCCACGGATTAGTTCAAAAATGTCCGGATTTTTTTTATTAGGCATCAGACTAGAACCAGATGCAAAGGAATCAGGTAATTCTAAAAAGCCAAATTCACTACTGGACCAAAGCACCATATCTTCAGCAAACCGCGAAAGATGGATTCCTAAGGATGCTCCTCCGTAAAGAAAATCTAGAACAAAGTCGCGATCGCTTACTCCATCCATTGAATTTTCTGATACCTTACTAAAACCCAACAACTTGGCTACATATTCTCTATCCAAAGGCAGGCTACTTCCTGCCAAGGCACCACTGCCTAAGATTAAAACATCCGCGCTTTTATAACAGGCTAAAAACTTTTCTTTATCTCTTTCGAGCATTTCAACATACGCAAGAATCTGATGAGCAATTGAAACGGGTTGAGCCCGCTGGAGATGGGTGTAGCCAGGAATAACTAGGTCTAAATGCTTTTCAGCCCATTGGATCAGTATGGCTTGAAGTCGACAGAGAAGATTGAAAATTTTTTGGACTTCTTCTTTGACCCACATACGCATGGTTGTAGCTATTTGGTCATTTCTGCTTCTTGCCGTATGTAGTTTTAAGCCAGCTTTTGTTTTTTGAGTAAGGGCGTATTCAATGTTCATATGAACATCTTCATGCTCCATCGACCATTGAAACTGTCCCTGCTCTATTTGATGGGATATTTCCGATAGTGCGCTTTGAATTTCTTCGCTTTCTTTTGAGTCGATAATTCCTATTTTTTCGAGCATTCGCGCATGAGCAATACTGCCTTGGATATCTTGATGGTATAATCGCCAATCAAAACTTATTGATTGACTAAAACGGGTAAATAAAGAGGAGGGTTTTTCATGAAAGCGTCCTCCCCAAAGGGCTTTGTCAGCATTCATAGTTTAAATACTATTGCGTTTTATTTGCTGGAGAAGCAGCTTCAATGGCTGCATAGAGCAAATCTATTTCTTTCTTAGTTAATCGACGGTATTGGCCAACATTAAGACCCTTGAGAGTTAGAGGACCTAAGGAGATTCTTTGTAGTCTGGTGACCCGATAGCCAAGTATTGATAGCATGTTTCGGATTTGCCTCTTTATCCCTTGGGTTAAGATTATTTTTAGCCTGTTTTTCTCTTTGATTTGAACGTCTTGAACTTTTGCGATTTTACCCTCCATATACATCCCCCTCAGCAATTCTTTTTTACTGTTTTCGTCGAAAGGAGAAGCAAGACTAACTAGATAAGTTTTAGGAAAATGAAATTTCGGATGCAGTATTTTATTGGTCAGAAGACCATCATTGGTTAAAAGAATAAGACCTTCACTGTCCTTATCGAGTCTGCCAACATAGAAAAATTTCTGAAAGGATGGAGGTAGTATATGGTAAATGGTCCTTTCTCCAAGGAGCCCTGTCTTACTACATATGAATCCTCTAGGCTTGTAGAAGATAAAATAATCCTTTTTTAGAGGAGACAAAATTTGACCATTGAATTCAACTTTATCCTGAGGATTTATTTTGAGGGAAAGCGATCTAACTGTTTTGTCATTTACCTTGACAAGACCAGAACGGATAAAGGCTTCACAACTTCTTCTTGATCCTAGGCCACAAGAAGCAAGATACCGGTTGATTCTAATGGGTTCTAAAACGGGAGGTTTTTCCTTCATTGGTGCGTCAAAATAAGTTCGTCGTTTTTAAAAATTACGGCTAAACTTCTACTTAAATTACATTTTTTCTTGTCCTGTTTCCCAATCATTTTCCTTATCGATTCAATGTCTTCAAAACTGATATCTGCTACTCCCCTTTTTTTAAGCCATAGCCCAATCGCTAGCCTTTGTTTTCCAATCGGTGCTTTTTCTAGATCAGAAAAGCGAAGAGATGGCCCACTGGCTATTTCTTGGGTGAGCTGCATAAGCCACTTTTTCTCTTCTCTTAATATTTCACAAAATTTCCAAAGAGACTTTTTTACTGACTTAGAAAATCTGTTTTCTAAGAATGGTATTAATTCTTTGCGAATTTTATTCCTTAAAAAGAGCGCATTGTCGTTGGTTTCATCTTCTCTCCAGCAATATTGGTTTTTTTTAGCAAAAGCTATAATGTCTGCTTTCCAGAAATCTAAAAAAGGCCTATATATGGTTAATTTTCCAAAAGAACTTATTTTATCCATTCCCCATCCTTTTGTGCCCGTGCCGCGTAGTAGTTGCATCAAAAATGTTTCTACTTGATCATCTGCATGGTGAGCTAATACTAGATCATAACAGTTCTTTCTTTGAGCTGTATCAATAAAAAATCTAAAACGCTCTTCTCTTGCTACTGCTTCAGTTTTCGGAAAACTCTTTTCAGATTTTTTTTTAATAAACTCTACGTTTAGTTCTTTCGATAATTCCTCAACGAGTTTAGAATCTAATGCCTCGTCTTTTCTCCAGCCATGTTCGAAGTGAAGGACAATGGGCTTTTTCCCAGCCTCAACCAAGCTGTGTAAGAGAACTATAGAATCGACGCCGCCAGAAATTCCACAAAGAACGATCTCTGGAATGGATTTCAAGGATTCTGCAAATGGATTGTTTTGACTATGCTTCCTTGTAAGCAGCTTTTGCATGGCTTAGTTGTTTTACTCCTTTTCTTTGCCAAGTTCTAAAAGCAGAGAAAAAGGATAAATGCCACTTTGATGTCCATCCCCCCAAAAACATTGTAAAGCATAACTACCAATCATCCGTATTTCTTTAAGTTCCATACTTTTGGGTCCGAAAGCAAGCTTTGGAGCTTTTGCCTTAGTCAAAATGGTGCTTTCCCCTTGACATAAAGCGCAAGGACAATTTTTTCTTAGTTTTTCAAGAGCAATTAAAGATTCTGAGAGGTCACTCCACTGGATGGCTAAATAATTTCCAACGATTTCAAAGCGCTGAGGAATGATCATCTATAGGTAAATATAGATAAAAAAAGGGAAATGAGAAAAGCTTTATAAGCAATTTAAAGCTGGTTTTTATCCAATACAAATAAAACTTAGCTAGGTGTTACCGGTGGGGCTCCGGTGCCATGCCTTCGTCTCTTTACTTTAAGTTGAGCCATTGACTTCAGAAGCATGGCCTGCGTAGCTGCAAGTTCCTCTTCTCCAAGTAGCTTTTGTTTTATAGCAGCCTGGGCACGAGCTATGGCTTCTTCGACTTTTTTCTCCTCAATTTCTTCTTCCCTTAATGCCATATCGACCAGAATGGATACATCTTTTGCTGTTATCTTTACAAAACCCTCACCAATTGCCAAATAAAATCTCTTACCGTCATTTTTCGTATAAGATAATTCTCCAGGTACAATTTGGGTAATCAATGGCTCATGATTTGCGTATACCCCCATCTCGCCATCGATACCAGGTAACGTCACTTGTTCTACTTCCTCTGATAATGTCACCCCTTCAGGAGTAACTAGTTGCAAAGTAAAGCTCATGGGACATCAAGATCTAATTTGATCGATTGTTCCTTTCATATAGAAATTGCCTTCAGGGACATCGTCATGCTTACCTTCTAGAATTTCTTTGAATCCTCGGATTGTTTCGCTAATAGGTACATATTGTCCTTTAATACCTGTAAAAACTTCAGCCACATGAAATGGTTGGCTTAGAAAACGTTGAATCTTTCTGGCTCTATAGACCGTCAGTTTATCTTCAGGAGAAAGCTCGTCCATTCCTAAAATAGCAATAATATCCTGTAAGTCTTTGTATCTTTGAAGAACCCGTTGGACTCCTCGAGCCACTTCGTAATGCTCTTGCCCAACTATCTCTGGTGCTAGTGCTTTTGAAGTGGAAGCTAAGGGATCTACCGCTGGGTAAATGCCTTGTTCGGCAATCGATCTTTCAAGAACAATTGTCGAATCCAAATGCGCAAAGGTATTTGCTGGAGCAGGATCTGTCAAATCATCAGCGGGAACATAAACGGCTTGAAACGAAGTAATAGATCCTTGCCGCGTTGAGGTAATTCTTTCCTGTAGAGCTCCCATCTCTGATGCCAATGTGGGTTGATAACCTACTGCACTGGGAGTTCGGCCAAGAAGGGCGGACACCTCAGAACCTGCTTGAGAAAAACGAAATATGTTATCGATGAACAACAAAACGTCCTGTTTCATCTCATCTCTAAAATATTCAGCCATAGTTAGACCAGAAAGCCCTACCCTTAATCTTGCTCCAGGTGGCTCATTCATCTGTCCATACACTAAGGCTACTTTTGATTTCGATAGATCCTCTAGATCAATCACTTTGGCTTCAGACATTTCATTATAAAGATCGTTACCCTCGCGGGTACGTTCTCCAACCCCAGAAAACACAGAAAATCCTCCATGGGCTTTAGCAATATTGTTGATGAGCTCCATTATAACCACAGTCTTGCCCACGCCAGCTCCCCCAAAAGCCCCAACCTTTCCTCCTCTGAGGAACGGACAAATCAAATCAATAACTTTAATCCCAGTTTCAAGAATAGTGGCTTTGATGTCTTGGTCCAATAAGGATGGAGCTGGTTTATGGATAGGAAGTCGCTTTTCTGCTCGCACCTCTCCTTTTTCGTCTATAGGTTCACCAAGGACATTGAAGATTCTTCCTAAAACTTGAGGTCCCACTGGCACCGATATAAAATTTCCTGTATCCTCCACCTCCATTCCTCTTTTTAAGCCATCAGTGCTTGACATCGCAATGGTTCTCACCCAACCATCCCCAAGGTGTTGTTGCACCTCTAATGTCAAGGTTGTTGGTTGCCCTTCCTTTTGATAATTGATCTTTAAAGCATTATAGATGGGTGGAACCTCTGTATCTGAAAATTCCACATCTACTACCGGACCGATAATTTGAACGACCTTTCCTTTTTTCATCGCTTCTTGTTGTTAATGATTCTATTATCCAATTGCGTATTGTGCTGTTGAAATTTCTAAAATTTCTTTTGTAATCGATTCCTGTCTAGCTTTGTTATATTCCAAAGATAAATCCTGTAATAAACTTTTAGCATTTTCTGTCGCACTTTTCATAGCAACCATTCTGGCGCTATGCTCCGAAGCCAAATTGTCAAGTATAGATTGATAGATTTCCAAATGGATATAAAAGGGCAAAATATTATCCAGAAGTTCTTCTGGAGAGGGCTCAAAGTTAAAAGGGACAAAGCTTTCTGGAGTGGACTCTTGTGCATTGTCTTTCTTCGTTAACTCTACTTGACTAATTGGGGCAATACGTCGGTAGATAGGATGTTGTACTAAAGGATTAACAAAATGGGAATAGGCAATCGATATGGCATCGATTTCTTTGTTCAGATATTTTTCTATCAGAAAATTGCCAATTCTCTTAGCTTCACGAAAGGAAAGATTATCTTTAAGCTCAAAATCCGCTAAAAGAAGGTTTTCTCCTTGATTGCCCTTCAGCAAAGCCAGATAGTTTCTTACCTTTTTGCCCATACTTACATACCGATGGTTTGGATTGTGGCGCTTCTGAATTTCCCGCAACAAATTTGTATTCAATGGACCACATAATCCTTTATCGGTTCCTATGACAAAAACAGCTTCTTTTTGTATAGGCCGTGCTTGAAGCAAAGGATGCCTTAGCTGGCCAGCCTGAGGAATAAGGCTTTGAACAATTTCTTGAAAAAGGTTCTGATAAGGCCTTCCTTCTATGGCTCTTTGTTGGGCTTTTCGCATTTTGGATGCCGCCACCATTTGCATCGCCTTGGTGATTTGTGCGGTATTTTTAATAGACCTGATTCGCCTACGTATTTCCCTAGTTGTAGCCATATAAAACCAGTCAAGTTGCTTATTCCACTAGACTTTGAAAGAAATTGTCAAGGGCTCCCCGAAGGGATTTGATTATATCATCGTCCAGGGCCTTTTTAGCCTTTATAGATTCCAAAATGTTAGGCTCTCTGCTCTCCAGATAATCCACAAGCCTTGTCTGTGTCTGCTTAATTTTATCTAAGGGAATCTTGTCAAAATATCCATTTTGAACCGCCCATAAAACAGCTACCTGTAATTCGACCGCAACGGGTGAATATTGAGACTGCTTAAAGACTTCTACGATGCGACTTCCACGATCTAACTTAGCTTTCGTTGCCGGATCTAAATCTGTTGCAAATTGAGCAAAAGCCGCAAGTTCCCTAAATTGAGCCAGTTCGAGTTTTATTTTCCCGGCTACCTGTTTAACGGCCTTTATTTGTGCCGATGAGCCAACACGAGATACTGATAGTCCGACATTAATAGCAGGCCGAATCCCTTGATAAAACAGATCAGTCTCCAAATAAATTTGTCCGTCGGTAATGGAAATTACATTTGTTGGGATGTAGGCAGAGACGTCCCCAGCCTGCGTTTCAATAATTGGCAAAGCTGTTAGACTTCCCCCTCCATTTGCTTCATTCAGTCTAGCTGATCTTTCTAGTAACCTTGAATGAAGATAAAATATATCACCCGGATAGGCTTCTCTTCCTGAGGGGCGTTTTAAAACTAGTGAAATTTGTCTATAGGCAGCCGCATGCTTTGATAAATCATCATATACAATTAAGGCATCCATTCCATTTTCCATAAACCATTCCCCAATAGCTGTCCCAGCAAATGGAGCGAGGTATTGTAAAGTCACGGGATCTGAAGCGGCAGCTACGACAACGATAGAATAGGGAAGAGCCCCATATTTTTCTAATGTATCAATAACTCTAGATATATTTGAATTTTTCTGCCCTACAGCAACATAGATACTATACAATGGCCTATAGTTTTTCTCATTTTCATAGGCTTTGTTCAGACGTGCTTGATTAATAATAGTATCAATGGCGATGGTCGTCTTTCCAGTAGAACGATCTCCAATGATAAGCTCTCTTTGGCCCCTACCAATGGGAATCATGGCATCGATAGCGATAATTCCCGTTTGTACTGGTTGATTGACACTCCTGCGCTTAATAATCCCAGGAGCTATTCTTTCCATGGGATAGGTTGTGCTTGCCAAGATTGGTCCTCTGCCATCTAGTGGTTGGCCAAGGGGATTGATCACTCTTCCTAAAAGTTCTTTTCCGACTGGAACCCGAAGTAACTGGCCGGTTGTTCTTACTTCATCTCCCTCGCGAATTGCTAGGTAGTTTCCAAGAACGACACCACCCACTTCTGTTTCTTCTAAATTCAAACAAAGTGCTCTAATAGGCTGTCCAAATTCATCCAACCGTTGGGGAAATTCTATAACTTCATTCATCCCGGCGTCACTAAGACCCTCAATTTTTACAACCCCATCGCCTATTTCCCTAACGATCCCAACATTTGTTTTCCCAATTTCAAATTTAAGTTCCGATATTTTTTCCTCTATTTCTTGGAGTAAGGGAGTATCCATATGTAAATCTCCTTTTTAAAAATAGCCCCCAGATATTATTCCACAACACTAAATTATTTATTCAATAGCGTTTCGATATTTTTCAATTTATAGGCAATTGATCCATCCCACACATCACAACCTACTTGAATTCTAATCCCACCAATTAATTCTGGACAAATCTGGTATTTTTTTTCTAAAGCCGGTCCAAAAGTTTTCTCTAACTTTTCAAAAATAGATTTACCTTGATCTGGAAGTTCAGTGGAACTTTGAACCACATAGGTTTTTTTTGCTACTTCATTAGCAAGCAATTGCTTTAACCATTCGAGAATCTCAAGATAGTGCCGAGGCTTATCCTGAGATAGTTTGTTTAGAATCTCTTTAAGTTTTTCCTCATCAATAGAACCATTGTTTTGGCAAAACCTAAAAAGGGCTTTTGCTTGTCGTTTTGCTTCTTTACTGATTTTCATTTCATTTTTTCATAACAAAGCAGTAGCCATTAATTTCGAGAAAAAATATTCTCTTCCCCTCTTTGAGGGATTTTACTGAGGACCTCATTTTTTAATCGTTCTTGATCTTCCGCTGAAAGGGTTTTACCAATAACTTTTGAACTAATGTCAATGACAAGGTTTAAAATTTCCCTTCGAATCTCTTCCTTTGCCTTTTCCCTTTCTAGTCGAGCGGTCTCTTCGGCCTTTTTAAGGATTCTCTTTGCTTCTTCAATTGCCTCTAGAATTTTTTTCTCTCCCTGATAGGTAGCAGCTTTTTGTGCTTCAGCAACAATCATGGCTGCTTGCTCATTTGCTTTACGCAAGATTTCCTTTCTTGCTTCTTCTGCTGCGGCTAATTCTTGTTTGATTTTTTCTGCATTTTGCAGACTTTCAGCTATTTTTTCTCTCCTTTGTTCCAGTATTTTTAGTACGGGTCGAAAGGCAAACCGATTCAGCACCCACATCACGATGACAAAATTAATAATCTGAGCAATGAGCTTATTCCACTCAATCCCAAGCTGATGTAAAGTATTTTCCATACAATATCCGGTTTACTTTCCAACCACGAAAAAAACCAATATGGCTAATCCTTCCGATAAGGCCATTCCAAGCAAAGCAGTAGTAAATACGAGACCAAAAGATCCCGGATTTCTACCAATGGCTCCTGCTGCACCTAATGCAGCAAGACCTACTCCCACAGCACCACCTAAAGCAGCCAACCCTATGGCTACATTTCCAGTTACCATTTGAGCTAAGAACAACATTTTTAATCTCCCTTGTGTTTAATTAATTATTTTGAAGTTTTCTTTATTGATTTTTATATCCTATGACAAGCACATGAAAACAATTATCTGCTTCATGTGTTTATCATTTTAAAGTTTTAAGACGGCTTCAATGACAACATACCCTATACTGATTCCGATTATTATCCCTGCCTTCCCTATCCTTCCTTTGACTCTCCTTCTCCAAAATGAGAGCAAAGGGTTCCTGTAAAAACAATAGAAAGCAAAGTAAAGATTAATGCCTGAATAATCGCTACCATGAATTCAAAAAAATAAAAAGGAACTGCTGGTAGCCCCCATAATATTCCAGTCATCATATGCAGTACTGTCTCTCCCCCATAGATATTCCCATAGAGCCGCATGGCTAGGGCTACAGGGCGTATGAGAATGGAGATGATTTCCATAAACCCAACGGCAGTAAAAAGAACGGCCAATGGAATGACAATCCATCCCTTAAATCCACCCTTTACACCAAATATATGATGGAACACTCCTTTAATCCCATGATGGTAACGAAATGCCCAATATGTGCTCATAATAAAGAATATTAAAGCCATAGCTGTTGTCATATTCGCATCCGAGGTCGGAGGCCTGAATATGGGAACGGAGGTATGTTTTATAGCAAATGGAAGGTGTCTAGAAGGGTCTTTTTCTCCGAAACCAATGCTGCCCACCCCTGGGATTAAATCAGTTATATTAGAAAACACTATGAATATAAAATAAGTGGCAACCAGCGGGAAGGCCCAATCGGCTACTTTTGGTTCAAGCAACCCTCTAGTTAGTTTTTCCAAACCCTCTACAGCAGCTTCTATGGCGTTTTGAAGACCGCTTGGAATGATAGATAGCCTCAAGGTACCTAGGCGAATAATTAAAAATATCACCCCCATAACTATCCAAGTTTGGATCATAGAACTAGTAACAGGCAAGAAACCTATCCAAAATAAGGTTTCTGCCGCAGGCTGCACGAGAGGCTCCATTTTGCCTTCAGACAGTGATTCAGTAGCCCAAAAAATCATTGGTTGTTTTTTTATATAAGTGCAATTTAATGTCAAGCAAAAATTTTAATAATATCCGCTATGGTGTATTTACATACCACGATTAAGAATAGCAGCAATTTTGCTTGCAGCATCTCTTGCTTCTAGATGAATGAGTCCAACATTCCCGCCGGTTTTGGTAATCACTCCAAGAACCGCTTTGCCGCCAGCTGAATAAATAAACATTTGTCCTTCTGATCCCGATACCGTGTTTTCCTTAAATTCCCCACCCCCATACGTTTCACAAATTCGTTTTCCTAAACCTAATGCTGTTGCTGCCATTGCAGAGAGTCGATTAGGATCGCCTGAGCTCAAAGAATGAGCTACAGGAAGTCCATCAGTGGTTGCAATTAATGCTGCGGTAATTTCTGGGACAGCACTCCGCAGCCCCCCTAATACGATATTTAACTCCTCTGATATCGACATTGTTTAAGGCTCCTTTTTTATATGGTTAAAATAAAATTAAAACTTTCATAATTGTCTTCTTGGCATAGATCAAGAAAAATAGATGGATTTTTTTTAATCCAATTCCATGATTTCTCAACAAGATAAAAAGGAATTTAACAATAGGTCCTTTACTTTATCCCTCTATTTCTTTTTCGATGATCTCAAACAATCTGACAAGAACATCCGTGGCGCTATTCTCATCTAAAGCATTGATCCCTACACAGAGAAAAGGATCAATTTCAAGATAGTCTGCAACCTCGGCAGGTGTCCAGACTTCAGCAAGATCTTGATGGGTCACTCCTAAAATATAGGGAATGGTTAATTCCGTTAGGAATTTGTCATGCATCTTTTTCAATAAAGGGAGTTGTTCAGGATCATGTCCGCCTACAAGCATAATGACCCCTAAGGCACCCTGCCGGAGGATATCCCATGTAAAATCGAAACGATCTTGCCCTGGAGATCCGAATAGATGAATCGAATATCTATCCAGATAGAGTGATCCATAATCCATGGCCACTGTGGTTTCTTTTTTACCTTTTGCGTTTGTACAAGGCACATCGGTTGTTAAAACTTCGGACTGGCTAATGGAACGAATAAAAGTAGTTTTTCCAGCTCCAGATGGACCCGTTACAAAAATTTTTATATTCTGATTTTTGTGGTTATTCATACATTTTTCTAAAGAAGCTTTTAAAACCATAAATCAGTCTACGGAGCAACCCTTTTTTAATATCTTGTTGATCAGATCGATAAATTTGGATTGCAGTAGTCGAAGATTCGGAAGGGAGAGGGGGTGGTTTGGATCCTGTCGCAGGGGAATCAGAACCAAGATGTAGATTAGTATGATGGGGTTCAATGCTGTTTAAATCAGCTTGATCGGAAATGGGTAAATAAAAAGTCCTTTTTTTGCTTGCTGTCTTGATCATGTTCAAAAGTCGTAACGTATAGAGATGAAATAAGATGTCTTCGAGTTCGAAGGGAAGATATTTGGCTAATTCCTTTGCACTAGAGCCCTTGGAAAAAAAAGGTTCCGCTTCTATCCAAAAGGAAAAAAATTCACTGCCTATCCAACTTGGGTCATTCCCTGTAGAAAGAAAAACAGTTTCTGGATCTGGAAAAAAAATAGGCAGATTCTTTTGATACATTGCCCGAAGAGAATGCAAAGAGGCGATGATAAGCTGCACGGCTGGCAGTGAAAAAGAAACATTATCTTCTTGTAGTTCAATTTCCTTAAAAATAAAAAAACTCTCTTCTTTTTGTGATAATTCCAGAAGCATCGATTTGAGTTCAAAGGTATCCTCAATTGGCATATCTTGTTTTTTGGCACCTAAAAACAATCGTCTTGAAAAGCGAAAGCTATAGAGAGTATTTTCTGGGGATTTTATTTCTAAAACACCGCTTTTTTCCCCGATCATTCTAACAATTTGAGGAAGCGGAATCGATTTTATTTTCCCAAAAAGCATATTTTAGTTGTCAACTTAGCTTGTATTTGAATAAAGTTTAACAAAAAGAAACAAAGAAAAAAATTTATTCTCTTCTTTTTTGCCTGTATCTTTTTGGCTGTAGTTATTTCAAAGCCTTTCCCAAGGATATAGTAATTTTCTTATAATTAATAAAATTAGAAAAAATATTAATAATTACCATATTTTCCTTAGACTGCTAAACGGCTTTTCTATTTTGCCTTTCACACTATAAATGAATAAATTAGTCCTTTTAATAATTAATTAATAAGAAAATGGAAAACAAAAATTTTCCAAGTTATTCTATTCCTGATTTTCTTCTAAGAGAAGTTATTAAACGTTCTTTAGAAGAAGATATTGGAAATGGGGATTTAACTTCCTCTCTCTTTATACCTAGAAATGAAAAAGCAAAGGCGCATATCATTGTCCGAGAAGAGGCAGTGTTAAGTGGTCTTGAAGTGGCTTGTCAGGTATTTTCTTATATCGATCCTTCTCTTCGTTGCGTTTCTCTTTTTATGGATGGTCAAAAAGTAGAGAAAAACACTCCCATTATTGAAATTAGTGGGAATGCTCAAACACTTTTGATGGGAGAAAGAGTGGCTCTAAATTTTTTGTCTCATCTTTGCGGCATCGCCACATTGACTTATCGTTTTGTTGAGGTGCTTCGAGAATCAAAGACAAAAATTCTTGATACAAGAAAAACTCTTCCTGGCCTTCGGTTCTTACAGAAATACGCTGTCTTGTGTGGAGGAGGAGCTAATCATAGATATTCTCTTAGTGATCACATTCTTATTAAGGATAACCATTTAAGCCTTATAAGAAGAAAGATGGGAGAAAGCTGGCTTGAATGGTTGCAAGAAAAGATCACTATCATCCGGCAACACAAGCCATTAGTCAGAATAGAAATCGAAACTAAAACTTTAGAAGAGCTTTCCTGTATTTGTACTTTATCCCCAGACATAATAATGCTTGACAATATGGAGCTTAATCAGATTTCAGAAGGGATGAAAATTATAAATCATAAGGCTTTAGTTGAAGTATCTGGAAGAGTCAATTTAGAAAAGTTACAAGCAGTGGCTCGATTAGGAGTTGATTTTGTCTCCCTTGGGCTGCTTACACATAGTGCTCAAGCTGTAGATGTCTCCATGGATATTCTTTGATCAAATAGCTGAAATCACGAGAGATTCTATCTGAAAGCAGTTGATTTTTGCCTTTTTAACAGCCATCTTAGAAAAACCATTGATTTTGTTCGAATGTCACAAATTACAAAATGCGTTTTTTGCCGAAACAAAAGATACAATGAAAAAAGACAAGATGGTTTTATTGAAGGACTTTTCTTCCAATGATTTTTTCAAGACATTGCCTTGGTTGACTCAAGCTTTAGTCACCTTCCTTTTTATTGTTTATTTTATTCAGATTACTTTTTTATTCATTTTTGGCTCCACTTGGTTTAGATCTTCTTTTGCTTTGACAACAGAAGGCGTTGCCCATGGAAAGATTTGGGAATTTTTGACCTATGCGTTTCTCCATGATGAACTCGAACCACTCCATCTTCTAACCAATGCCATAGCCATTTATTTTCTTGGAAACCAACTGGAGAAAGTTCTTGGGCATTTCAGGCTGGCGCTTCTTTTTATTGGTGGAGCTATTGCTGGAGGAATGGGATGGTATTTTTTTGGAGGACCCATTCATGAGCCAGGCTTGATAGGAGCCAGTGGCGTTGTTTTTTCTTTTTTGCTCGCTTTCGCTTTTTGTCTTCAAGAAATATGGGTAAGATCCTTGACCTTCCATTATGATATTCAATCCAATCGGTTTATTTTTAACCCTACCTTTTTTCTTTCCATTCAAGTCGTTGTGCTTATATTCGTCATTTTTGAAGCTATTTGCCTTGTCTTTGATATTCCTACTGGCTCTTCCCATACTGCCCATTTGGCTGGGGCTATATTTGGATATCTTTATGTTAGGCTTTGGCCAATAAAGCCATTGGCTCACACGAAAAGTTCTTCTTAAATCATTTTGCTGGATGCTATCAGTGAGTGCAACTAATCAAAAAAAAAGGTGGTTAGTCAAAGTCCCTGCGACAACTACAAATTTTGGTCCTGGTTTTGATACCTTCGGAGCTGCTCTTAGTCTATATAATGAATTTCTTATTGAAGCAAACGACGATTCTCTTCCTTCTCCTGAGCCACACCATCCAATGGTTTATGAAACAGTTAAAGCTTTTGAAAAGAAAATTCAATCTGCTGCAATCCCCTTTAAATGGTCTGTAAAATCACAAATTCCTCAAGCTCGTGGACTTGGGAGCAGTGCATCCATCCGTTTAGGTATCTTGGCTGGTTTGAATGCGCTCTCAGGCAATTCTTTAAAGAGGGAAGAACTACTTGAGATCGCTTCGGAACTCGAAGGACATCCAGATAATGTTACCCCTGCTCTCTTTGGAGGTTTTACCATATGTGGTCCAGCCAAAAAAATTTTACGATGTCGAATTGAAAGTAAGCTTTTTTTCGTTGCATTTGTGCCTCAAATCGAAATACCCACGGAGTTATCAAGACGCATCCTTCCTACAGAAATTAAACTAAAGGAAGCTATTCTGAATCTGCAACGTGCCACTTCAATGGCAATTTGCTTTTTTGAAAAGAAATATGAAGCTCTCTCAGGATTGTTTGTCGATTATTTTCATGAGCCATATCGGCTTCCAGCTATTCCTTTTTGGGAAAAACTCAGAGATACTTCTTTAAAAGCTGGTGCTTTGGGATTTTATTTGAGTGGATCTGGTTCTACGTTGATGTCCCTTGCTTATAAAAATCCAACCAATGTTGTTCTAGCCTTGAAAGAAGAATTGTTAAAATTGGGTATTCCTGGTGAAATCTTAGTTTTAAAACCTGATAACTTTGGTTTGCGTATTGCTCATTTGGCTAAGCCCTTATAGAAAAATGAATAAAAATCTTTTGCATGAAACACAAGAGTAATAAATACTCAAAAAACTAGACAAAAAGTATAGTAGATCTCTGCTGCAAGAAACTAACTGCCAAAAACATTAAAAACCAACATATTATAATTCCATTTGATTTGTACTTGAGATAGCAACGCGACTTGCCTACTTATAGGAAAATCAAGCAAGTGGTTGAAACCGGTGAAGGAAATCGTTTTGGTTTGTTTGCTAAGCCTCTTTATACTTTGCCAATTGATGGGGGCAGAAGAAGAGCTCAATTTAGCTCCACTATCTAAAGAAGAGCTTTCTCAGTCTCAGCCCCCTCCTGTAAAACAAACCTCCACTACAAAGACCGGAGAAATGATTCAACATGGAAAGTATTTGGTGGAAGCTGTGGCACTTTGTGCAGAGTGTCATACACCAAGAGATAGCAATGGACAGCTCATTATGGATAAATGGCTTCAAGGTTCCCCTTTACAATGGGTGGATCAATCGGGCCAAAAAGAATGGGCTTCGTATGCTAGATCCCTCGTTGGTTTGCCTGAGGGATGGAAAGAATCAGATATGGTACAGTACCTGGAAACAGGCATACTACCTAGAGGCGGCTATTCCAGGCTTCCTATGCCTCCCTATCGAATGAGTCACAAAGATGCCCTGGCCATTACCCTTTATTTGGAGAGTTTAAGTGAGCAAAATACTAAAAGAGACGCTTTGATAAATAAAACGGAGGAGGAGCTTCAATCTATTGAAAAATAATAATTTATAGAATAAGCGTGACTGTGACACTCTCTACCCGCTAAATCGAGCAAGCTTCTAGCTAGTACACCCAACTTGTGGGCAGTCCCCGTTGGAAACCCGCCGTTGAACTGGTGATGCTTGAAGCCTTCCTTCAGCTAGACGACTTTGGCCCCTGTCCAGGCTACTACTGCCTCCCGGCTGCCGGTTATTCATCCCGGTGGCCCTGCAAGCCTCATTTCTGACCTCGCCCATTCCGTCCTTTGGGCTTATGGCGATGGCCACCTTCTGAACAGCAGCAGGGCCTTCCCCGTTCATCCCCAGTAAAGCACCCGATGTGGGTTTGCTCCCTCTTCTGTATCAAATAGTCTACCTCCTTGCCATATTCCCACTGGCTGATCCGCTGGTCATGATCGCACCCGCAGGAGCCGCGACGAACGCTATCCGGATTGTCTGCAAATATGGACTGAATTCCATGATACAGGCAGAAGTCCACGACCTTACGGATGCCTTGATGGCGCAGGTCGAGATGCCTGCGTTTATAACGCAGTATGCCCTTCGCTCTGGCTCGTCCGAGCTTGCGCAATCGCCGGCTGCCCTTCCTGCATCGGGACCGCTTTTTCTGGATTTCGCAAAGTTGCTTGCTGGACAACCGCTTGATGGTGCGCTAGCCTTGCCCGGAAACGACCAGGCTACCCCCCCATTGTTGGAGACTGCGGCAGTCTGGTGGATCCGACCAAGGTTCCCCAGCGCATGCCTTTCCGTGGTCCCTTGCGAGTCCGAAGCGAGTGCCGATTCAACCAGGGCTAGGTGCCATTCGTTGGACAGATCATTCCAGAGGATCAGGCAAGCGGATTTGCGCAAAAGCCAAGCGGGACGCGATAATATTAGAAACGACCCTCCTCGTCCCATAGAGAGAACGCTCCGCTTTTCCTCCATTCCCATTGCTTAGACCGGCTGCATCAGAGGGGAAATAGCGCTTGCCCTTATATGGATAGCGGATGGCCGCTGCAGCCTACGTGGTAGCTTTGTGGTATTCTCTATCTCCAGGTCATGGTGCATTCGTCTGGTAAGCCTCGAGATGCATGTCATGACAGACCATCCAGACCTTGGCCGCATCCATCTGGCCTTTTCGGATGATGGGAGCCTATCTTCTGGAGATACGCTTTAGGGATAGGAGGCGGATCCGTTCCATAGGTGTTATCTTCGCGCTATGACTGATCCATTGCAAACTGGAAAAACGCAATGGCCGCACTATCAGCTCGCCTATCCCTTCGTATGGATACTAAAATACTAACGCAGAATCCACTCAGGCGAGGTGGGGGTAGCCTGCAAGGCTCTGATCGCCAAATGCTGGCGGCAGCACGGCTTTCGGCTGCCAGCTTTGGAAAAGGACGTCGACCATGGGCATCGCTTCGTATCGGCCCGCCTCGTTGAGCGACTTCAACAATCGTGGGACTCCTCAAGAGTTACACGTTCTGCGTGGCTCTCGAAAAAGGTTTCCGAAGCTCAAAAACATTGGGTATCGCCGGGAACATCTAAGGACGCAATCCTATTATGTGGGAACAGCTTGGACCGTATCAGCGGAAGTCACCCGCCGATTTATTGCGGAACGTCAAGGCAAATAGCTCTAATTCTTGAGTGCGGCGCTCTCATCTCAATCCACTAATGGGGATAGGTATTCCCGCGTCGGTTTTCTATAAAATATGTATAAGTATACAGGACAATTAAGGGGTTGAAAGAGCTTTTAAATGACTCTTAATGGAGTTATAGAGACTTTCCGTATTATATCCTCCTTCCAAAACAGAAATTATTTTGCCTTCACAATGCTTTTGTGCAGCATTTTTAAGAAGTTGGGTCATTGTTTCATACCCCTGTTCTGTTAGACAGATTTCTCCTAATGGATCGTCTTTATGTGCGTCAAAACCAGCAGAAATAAAAATGATTTCCGGTTTGTATTTATCAATAGCTGGGAGGACTTTTGTATGAAAAGCTTCTACATATTCTTTATCCGTAGCTCCCCTATGCATGCATATATTCATTGTATAGCCTTCTCCTGCTCCTTTCCCAATATCGCTTGCTTTTCCAGTTCCAGGATAATATGGAAATTGGTGCAAGCTAATAAAATAAACTTGGGGATCTTCATAGAAAATGTCTTGCGTGCCATTCCCATGATGCACATCCCAGTCTAAGATTAAAATTCTCTTTATCCCATAATTTTTAATTGCGTAGCGAGCTGCAATTCCCACGGTATTAAATATGCAGAAGCCCATGGCTGAGTTGGGAAGGGCATGGTGTCCGGGAGGTCGTACTAAGCAAAAGGCATTTTTTATTTGCTTAGTAATCACTTTATCTACTGCTTCTAAAGCTGCACCAACAGCTAATAGAGCAACATCAAAGGAAGGACCATGGGCATAAGTGTCTCCCCAATCTAATAAAACCATTGGAACGATCTGTGTTTTTTTTACTTTTTCCACATACTCTGGGGTATGAACGGATAATACCCAATCTAAAGAGGCCGGAGAAGGTTCTATCCATAGCAAGGAATCGCCAAATGCATCTTTGAGTTTAGGAAGAACAGAACTGATACGATTAGGAGCGTCTGGATGTCCAGAGGGTGGTGTATGCAGGGCAAATTTTTCGCTAGTTATTATAGCTGTTTTTAGATCCATACCTAAGAATTATTCTATATTTCTCTGTTGAAGCAAGCATGAACAATGTTAACATCAATTTCTCAAAAGGATTTAATATGAATTTAATGGAAATTTCCTTAGGTCATTCGCCGGATGCTGACGATGCATTTATGTTTTATGCCATTTCAAAGAAAAAAATCTCCACCCATAACTATGTGTTTAAGGAACTCATAGTCGACATTGAAACACTGAATAATTTAGCTTTTTCTGAAAAGATCGATCTAACAGCCTTGTCCATTTATGCATATTGTAAGGGGGCAAAAAACTATCTGCTTATGTCTTGTGGGGCAAGTATGGGCGAAGGCTATGGACCAAGACTCATAGCAAAACAATACTTTGATAAGAAGGAAATGGTGGACAAAAAGATAGCGGTACCAGGTTTGAATACTAGTGCTTGTTTGGCTCTCTCCCTATATTTTGGAAAGAGACCAACGGAGTTAAATCTCTTAGTCTGCCCGTTTGATAAAATATTTGATATGGTCAAGAGTGGATCTGCTGATGTGGGCTTGATTATCCATGAAGGGCAGCTTTCTTACGTATTGGAAGGCTTGGTTTTATGTGAGGATTTGGGCAAGTGGTGGAGACAGAGCACTGGATTACCATTACCACTGGGGGGTAATGCTGTACGTCGCTCCTTGGGAATGGAGAGGTGCAGGGAGCTACAATCGATTGTAAAAGAAAGTATCCGGTGGGCATTGGAAAATCGTGACGAGGCTATCAGCTATGCAAGAAAGTTTAGTAGGGGGAGTCAGGCTTCAATGATCGATGAATTTGTAGGGATGTATGTAAATGAGAGGACGTTGGATTATGGTCAAGAGGGGAAGGCAGCTGTTTCTGAGTTTATTGAAAGAGGAAAATCTCTTGGGGTTGTGGATCAGAATATGAAAATTGAATTTGTAGAATGAAAAAGCCTTAGGTTTTATATCAGCTTTTGCAATAAAGCTCTTATGTTGCATATTAAACCATGGATTGTATAGCTACAAAGAGTGATTTTGTCATTGCTGGCAAACATTTTCAATCACGTCTTCTTATCGGGACCGGAAAGTTTGGTTCTCATTTACAAATGGCTCAAGCTTTGGAAGCTAGTGGAAGCCAAATTGTGACGGTTGCTTTGAGAAGAGTGGAAATTGGTTCCCATAAAAAAGAAGAGGATATTCTGTCTTTTATTGATTCAGAAAAATATCTGATAGTCATAAATACGAGTGGAGCAATGGATGCTGAAGAAGCGATACGAATAGCAAAAATCGCTGAAAAAGCGGGTTTGCCCAAATGGATAAAACTTGAAATCCATCCTGATCCTCGGTATTTGTTGCCCGATCCGATTGAGACGCTGAAGGCTACAGAACAGTTAGTTAAAGATGGCTTTGTTGTCTTACCTTATATTAATGCAGATCCAGTACTTGCAAAAAGACTAGAAGAAGTTGGCTCCGCTGCTGTTATGCCTCTTGGCTCTCCGATAGGTTCGATGAGAGGATTAGAAACTAGATCACAGCTTGAAATTATTATAGAACAGGCAAATGTGCCGGTGATTATTGATGCTGGAATCGGAAAGCCTTCACATGCGGCATTGGCCATGGAAATGGGCGCTGATGGAGTGCTTATTAATACGGCTATTGCTATTGCTGAGGATCCTCTTCAGATGGCTTTGGCTTTTAAAAATGCTGTGGTAGCCGGAAGAATTGCTTATGAGTATGGATCTGGACAAGCCTCGAAATTTGCGATGGCTACAAGCCCCATAGAATCTTTTCTTTGGAAATGACTTAAGTAGACACAAATATGTGCCTATACCTTTTATAGCTATATCCTCTCAACCACAACTAGGCGGGGAAACTGTTTTCTTTCTTTTAAGCATAGGACTGCTCGATTTCGTGTCGCAAGGGATCTTCAAATCGTGTATAGGGAGCATTAAATAAAACTTCGATTTTATCTGTTGGTCCATTTCTTTGTTTAGCAACATGAATAAGATAGGGAATTTTGGTCACATCCGTTACTGAATCGGATTCCAGTCTATGGAGAAGAATGACTACATCAGCATCTTGTTCAATAGCGCCAGATTCTCTTAAATGATGAAGAGCTGGTTCGCTTCTTCCCTCTTCCATTCTTCTATTTAATTGAGCTAGAACAATAATGGGAATATTAAGTTCTTTGGCTAAGGCTTTAATGCCCCTAGATATTTCTGAAATCTCAACCTGTCGATTCTCTTTGGCCTGCTGGGAGTCCGAATGTAAAAGCTGCAGGTAATCAATGATAATGAGATCTACGCCAAACTGATTTTTCATTCTTCTAGCTTTGGCTCGCAACTGATGAATAGTTAAATCACTAGAATCATCAATGTAGAATGGCCACTCTTTGGCATCATCAGCAAGCATTCTTAATTTTTCGAGGCTAGCTGGCTCGAGTTCGCCTCGTCGGATTTTTTGAAGACTTTCACTGCCTATGGCGGCTAACAGTCTGAGCATGATCTGTACAGCAGTCATTTCCAAGCTGAAAAATCCTACTGAATAGCCAGGTTTAATCCAGAGATCTTTGGTTTGATCATATCTTTCCTTTAAGGCGCGACAAGCAAAAGTAAGCCCCAGGGCTGTTTTCCCTACTCCAGGCCTTGCTGCTAAAACAATCATGTCTCCATTTTGCCATCCTGTCGTAATTTGATCCAAATGATGAAATCCAGTAGGGATGCCAAACAATCTACCTTTTCTTTTATGAAAGCAATCGATGAGTTCTATCGCTTTTTGGATCTCAACAGATGCCTTGACAGTGGAGCGAGTCACTGCAAGATCAGTTATTTCAAAAATCTGTTTTTCTGCTTGGTCAAGGACTTGGGAAACAGAATGTGAATTTTCATAAATGTTTTGTACGATCGTTAAGGCTGCGGAATGGAGACGACGTAAAATACTTTTTTCTTTAAGTATTTTGATGTAAGATTCGAGGTTCAGATGGGTGGCAAATGAAGCGACTAAATCAGCAAGAAGAGCGGCTCCACCAATTTTTTCATCCAGATGGTGATCTACTAGATACTGGTGAACAGTAGTTAGATCAATAGCTATTTTTTTTGCGTGTAATTCACTTATAGCTTCAAACAGAATCCGATGAGCTGGAATGTAGAAATCCTCGACTGTTAATCGTTCCCTGATTTGATCGAAAACCAATTCAGGATTAGTCAACATTAATCCTAGTAAAGCTTTTTCAGCTTCAGCACTAAAAAGAGCAGGAATCGCTTCTTTGATTGTATCGACCCCTTTTCTTTTCATGTTTTTAGTCATATCCATTATTTCATAGTGAAGGAGGGGCACAAAAGACAAGCATATTTTCTTAGAGATAAAAGAATATGTCTTTTATAATGAAGAAGATACTGCAGTACAAACTCTTTCTTGAACCTTATCAAAAGATCATTACAGTATCCTGAGTCTTCTGGTAGTAGCCTATTTTCTTTGAAGGGGCAAATAAGTAGATTACTTGTGGTGAATGGCTCGTCAATTGGGGATCATGGAAAGAAGATGAAATACGCAAAAACATACGATGTTATTGTTGTTGGAGCAGGGCATGCTGGAGTCGAAGCCGCGTTGGCTTCTTCGCGCATGGGGTGTCGCACTATGCTGTTGACAATGAATCTTGATACTATTGGCCAGATGTCTTGCAATCCATCGATTGGAGGCATTGGGAAAGGACATCTAGTCAGGGAAATTGATGCTCTTGGTGGAGAAATGGCGATCAATACAGATCTTACGGGAATACAGTTTAGAATGCTCAATATGAGAAAAGGATATAGTGTGCAAGCCCCTCGAGCCCAATGTGATAAAAAGGCCTATCAGTTTCGGCTAAAAGCTGTATGTGAAAGAACGCCATTGTTAGATTTATTTCAAGCTTCGGTTGCTGATCTTATTGTCAAAGAAGATAGAGTCATGGGGGTAATCACAGAACTAGGAATGATCATCCATAGCTCGACAGTTATTATTACCACTGGCACTTTTTTGAAGGGCTTATTACATGTCGGCAGAAGCAAGAAGATGGGGGGAAGAATGGGTGAGTCCTCTAGCGGTCTATCAGAGATCCTAAAAAAATATGGATTTGAAGTCGGTCGATTAAAAACTGGGACTCCGCCGAGGATTAATGGGAAGACCATCGATTTTTCTAAGTGTATCCTACAGCCTGGAGACTTTCCTCCCCCTCATTTTTCTTTTGCATTACCAGATATTGATATGGCATCGGAAGGTCTTTTTACCCTCAATCAATGGAAGGATGGAATGTTCCACGTGGAACAATTATCTTGTGCCATAACCTATACCAATGCAAAAACCCATGACATTATCAAGGAAAATCTAGATAAATCTCCATTGTATTGTGGAGAGATTCAAGGCATTGGTCCAAGATACTGCCCATCCATAGAAGATAAAATTGTTCGTTTTGCCGATAAAGAACGGCATCAAATTTTTTTGGAACCGGAGGGCAAACATACAGAAGAGTATTATGTGAATGGCTGTTCGACCAGCTTACCATATGAGGTGCAAGACCAATTCATCCATACCATTGCAGGTTTAGAAAAATGCCAGATTATTAGACCTGGATATGCCGTTGAATACGATTATTGTCCCGCTACTCAGATCTATCCTACATTGGAAACAAAGAACATTTCGGGACTGTTTTTTGCTGGTCAGATTAACGGAACAACAGGCTATGAAGAAGCAGCCGCTCAAGGATTACTTGCAGGGATTAACGCAGCAAGAAAGATTCAAAATCGTCCCCCAATAGTCTTGGGAAGGGATCAAGCCTACATAGGGGTATTAGTGGATGATTTAACAACCAAGCCCATCAGAGAACCCTATAGGATTTTTACTTCAAGAGCTGAGCATCGGCTATTGCTTCGCCAGGATAATGCAGATTTGCGTCTTACTGAAATAGGTTATGAAATTGGGTTGGTGTCTAAGGCCAGAGCTATTCGTTTAGAGGAGAAAAAGAGGCTTATTGATGAGACTTTTCAAAAAATAAGAAAATATCGATATAATGGGATGAGTTGTGAAGACTTGCTGAAGCGGCCGGAATATTCCTGGAAGGACCTTCCAGAAGAGTTTCAAAAGGTTCCCAAAGAAGTGGCTTTGCATATTGAATGTGAAATTAAATATGCGGGGTACATCGCCCGGGAAAAAGAATCGATTTTGAAGAGCCATAAACTAGAAGAAACCTTGATTCCTGCAAATATCGATTATGAAAAAATTCCAGGGTTAAAACAAGAGGCAAGGGAAAAACTTATGAAGATAAGACCCTTGACTTTTGGGCAAGCTTCAAGAATTCCGGGTGTCAATCCAACGGATGTCTCCATTTTAATCGTATGGTCTAAGAAAAAAGCAGTCTTGAGTTGATTGTATTTTTGAGCCTTAAATACAGTGGAGCTATGGTTTTAGGTTCTTAGTTTGCTTTGGGAAAATGCTAAGGATATAAGAATGAATAATGAAATGAAGGCAAACAAGAACAATCCATTGCCCCATTCTCGGTTTAATGCCTATTTAGAAAAAATTAAAAGAAGGCTAAAAAGCATTACTCTAAAGGATACTTTTTCAGATTTACAAAATAAAAGTGGCCTTGTGATTGATGTACGGAAAAAGGAAGATTGGTTCATGGGGCATATTCCAGGGGCTATTTGGATTGAGAGATCTAAGCTAGAAAAAGAAGTGGAAAATATTGTGCCACAATCGGAAAGCAAAATCATCTGTTATGGTGAAGATGGAGCGCAATCTATTCTGGCTGCCTATACTCTGAATGAAATGGGATACATAAATACTTACTGGATGGAAAAAGGATGGGAAGGGTGGAAAGAAAAGAAATATCCTATCCGTGCTGCCGAGGGGATAGAAATGAGAGATCCCTTGGAAAAATTAGGGGGTATTTGTTATTTGCCCAGGCTCTTTGATAAAATAAAAGGGCTATATTCTTCGAAGTTGCCTCCTACAGAATATCTCCAGGACGATTGGGACAAGGCCATTCTCGAACTACTCTGTATCGATGCCACGCTTCTTGAACAGGTATGCATTAGCTCGGAAAATGAGCAGAAGTTTTTAATGGAGTTAAAAAAAATTCTTGGTCCCTCATGGCCAAGCCAGCATATGATTGATCAATTTAACGAAAGATGTCAATTAAGAAAAATAACAGGATTTCAGAAGCCACAATTCTGGTTTTGGAGAGTAGATAAAAAAACAAAAAAATAATTTCTAATTTTCTTCATCGTATCCATTCCTTTCATCTTACAGAATTAATAAAAAGCGAGGGAATGGGATTCGAAGCACAAAATAAAGGAATGGATAGAAAAGAGCAGGAAAAGGTTCCCCTTTTTTTCCCTGCCATTATCTTTGCTACAGGGTGTTATCTAGGTTCTCAAGGAATGTTTAATTTAGGACTTCTTTTGGGTAGCCTTATTTTTTTCCTATCTTTATGGAGTCAAGCTAGTCGCAATCGACTCTTTAGCGAAGTGGTTTGTCTTTGTAGTCTTTTTCTTCTTGGACTATTCAATTGTAGATTCCATAGGTATTTGGCAGAAAAAGAAATGGCCATGCTTCACGAAAAGTTGGCAGCCTTCCAAAATCTCCATTGCTTAGGCTATGTGTCCAGTTTTCCTCAACAAAAAGAGAGAGCTACCTATTTTCTTTTGAATCTCAAGGCAATCGAATCGGGGGGAAAGTGGCTCCCAATGAAGGGGAAAGCCTTATGTAGAGTGGAGGATTGGCAGGGCAGAGTCCATCTGGGACAGCTGATTACGGTAAGTGGAAAAATAATATTGCCTCATAAAAAGAGTAATGCTGGAGAAGTCGACTTTTATAAGTATCTGGTGGAAAAAGGAATAAGTTTTGAATTGTTAAGTAAGGATAAGTTTTTTTTTACAATGATGATACCGATAAGAGCTTTGGGTCTTGGATCGAGAAGATAAGAAAAAAGATAAAAAAAAATCTTTCTCTTGGCATTGAAGATCCTAAAGCTCATTCGTTGCTCTGTGGAATGGTTTATGGGGATGTTTCCGGTCTTGATCAAGAGGATGCTCTGGCTTTCCAACGAGCAGGGACCTATCATTTGTTTGCCGTCAGCGGGCAAAATGTAGGAATAATGCTGGGGTTTTGGATTCTTTTGCTGCAATCTACTGGAACCAATCGATGGAAATATTCGCTCGTTTTTATTCCAGTTCTTTTTGTTTTCAGTATGGTATCCGGAAACAGTGCTAGCGTACTCCGTGCTTTCTCTGCTGCAGTTTATTGTACGATCGGTTGGTTTCTCAAAAGGAAGGTGAGCGGGCTTAATTGCTGGGCTTTTACCCTTCTTTTGTTCTTGCTTTTTGAGCCTCTTTCTATAATGGATGCAAGTTTAGAACTCTCTTATTCAGTTGTTTTGGCATTATTGCTTATTTCAAAGCCACTTTTTCAGTTTTTTTATAGTTTTTTTAAACTGGATCCTTATTTGCCTTTAGAACTGGCATCAATAGGCAAGCAATTCATTGATCGGATTGGAAAATCCTTTTGCCTTCTTTTATCAACATCACTCTCCGCTTGGCTAGGAGCCTGCCCATGGGAGTTTTGCCTCTTTCACTCCATCTCTTGGTTAGGGATTTTCTACAACATCATAGCGGTTCCTATTGCTGAAATTATCGTACTGCTAGGTTCTCTAGCGGCAGTGGGTGGTTTTGTTTCAAGTTTGTTGGCTTCCATTTTAAACAAAATTACGCATATGTTCCTCTTGCTGTTACTAGCAGTTGTTCATTCGTCTACCAAAATTCCAGGGGCAATAATTTCTATACCAGACATGAAAATCTTATCTCATCCTTTTGACTCATGGCTTTATGTAGCGCATGCACAATCCGGTTGTTTTTTGGCTATAAATAATAAAAAAAATTATTTCATAGTTAACTCCTTACAGCCATGGGAAGAAGAGCGAATCATGCCAATTCTACAAAAAGCTTTATTTTTTCCGTACAACTCCCCCTCTTTAACATTTCGAAATGGAGAATGGTTCTATAAAGAGAAGTCGATTGGTAATCAATGGTGGAAGGGACAAGAAGGTCCCGAAGGCTTGCGGTTGTTCTTTCGAGGGACAAGTCGAGGGGAGATACAATGTTTAATAGGAATAAAAAATAAAAATATTTTTTTTCGATCTCTTTCTACTTATAACTTTTCTTCCATCAAGGACTTACAAATAGACTTATTGATTGAGCAATCGCTAGGGTCTCACCAAAACCATCGACTGCCATTTTCCTCTTTTATTAGAACCACTTATGGAAGGCGTCAGTTTCCAGCAGGCGTTGTGCCTTTTTATGTAAATTCTTCAAGAACATATTATAGAAAAGGAATATGGGTGTTTGTAGGCAAAGAAAAACTGCAGATAATAGCAGAAAAATGAGCCTAATTAGTTGGCATTCAGTGTTGTAGAAGCCAAATCCCTTCTTCTTTATTGTGGAATATCCAGCGATCAAGCACCTTGTAATGCCATTTTGAAAAAAACTCCTCCAGTCTTTCCACTGTAAACCGATAGCTATAAAATAGGCGCAATGGCTTTCCTTTGATTATCGGCACTTCCTTTCCGCTACCCACAGGGATAGACCCGCTTTCCTTCCAATACACCGTTGCTTCAATTCGAAAGAAATTGTTTTCCATTCCTATGGAAATGTTAAACAACTCCGTTTTATCCTCTATTCCCCAATCCCGAAGGATTTCTGTCAGCCATAAACGTGTTTCGGCATTGTCGTATTGATCAAGAACAGATTCAATGCCTTCAAGATAATCTTCTGTAGATTCGGTTTTGACAGGTGCCAAATGAGCGCTTAAAACTAAATAATCCTTTGGTGAAAGGATTGATTCAAGGCTTCTGAAAAGCAAAAAAGGATCGATATTGGGTAGGATCCCAAAAAGGGTAAAAATTCTTCGTCCCATATGATCTGTTTGCAAGGCTTCGAGTGTGTCTTTCCAAAGAATGTCGGATAAAATGGGGGTTATTTTCTCTTTGTTGATTGGACAATGGATACAGGCTTCAAGGAGAAGTTGTAAGCTTGTATCGATGCAAATCCAGCTCAGCTCGCTAGCGATCGCAAGCAGTTCATTGAGAAAAATATGATCTTTTTCTCCTGTTCCACATCCCAAACTAATAAGTTCATAGGGAAGGGAGGTCGGTAGATAGGGGATAACGTTCTTCAGTGTATCTTTATAAAACTGATAGCCTTGCGCATCTTTAAAAGGGGAATAACGTTCGAAGACCCTTTTCCAGAGAAAAGATTGCCATGCAGTTGAATAATGAAAAATAGGGTCTATTTCACCATGTAGAAGACAGTTATATTTTCTTTCTTCCCATGCTGATAAGGAATGGGAAAGAAAAACTTGAATAGGAAAATATGGAATAGACTTCATCGAAATAAAATGAATAAACTGTTTTTTCTTTACAATGAGTAAAAGGAAAATTTCTTCATAACCACATAGCCATGATAGGAAAAGAGAAAGTCGTTTTGGTCACTGGAGGAGCTAAGGGATTAGGTGCTTATTTGTGCCGTAAGCTTAGCTCGGAAGATTGGAGTGTCGTCATCCACTACTACAAAAGTGAAGAACAAGCCTCTGCTTTGGAAAAGGAATTTGAAAGGGAAGGGAAAAAGGCGCTCACGGTTCAAGCAGACCTTTCCAAACAGAACGAAGCAAGGGGAATAATTGATAAAATTAGGACAGTTTTTGGAAGACTGGATGCGGTCATCAATAATTCTGGTGTCTATGATGCCGTTCCTCTAGAATTAACAGAAGAAAAGGATTGGTTTCGTGGCATTAATTCTACAGCTAGCGCGGTCTTATTTACCACTCTTGCCTCATTGCCTCTTTTAAGGCTTTCAGGCAGAGGAAGGATTGTCAATATAGGCGATTCGAGTTGTGACCGAATCGGAAGTAGGGAAATGGCACTCGGATATCATTTAGGCAAAATAGGAGTGTATCTTTTAACCAAATCCTTTGCTAGGGAAAATGCGCGTTATGGCATCACCGTTAATGTCGTTTCTCCAGGTTATCTTGAAAACAGCCAAGGACTTCCTCCACTTAGTAAAATTCCAGCTGGCCGATATGGTACCTTTGAAGATATATGGCGAGGAGTAAAATTTTTTTTGGATGAAAAACAGAGCTATATTACTGGCTCACATCTCATTGTAAGCGGAGGATGGAATCTTCGATGAGGGATTGGATAGACTTTTAAAGGAAAAGAAACGATTAGGGTTTAAGATGTTCACAGGGATTATCGAATCGAGGGGAATCGTTGAGCGGGTACCTGATTCAAAAAACAAAACACTCAGCATAAGAGCAGGATGTCTTGCTGCTGAATTGAAGCCAGGGATAAGCCTTGCAGTCAATGGCTGCTGTCTTACAGTTACGCAGATAATCGCAGAGGAGGTGCAGTTTTTCATTCTTGAAGAAACTCTACGTGCTACAACCTTGGGAGAATTGAAAATGGGCGATGAAGTGAATTTGGAGCTTCCTCTAAGGATGAGTGACCGATTCGGAGGCCATTTTGTTACAGGCCATGTGGATTGCAAACAAACCATATGTGCGATCGAAAAATTAGGAGAGGAAAAAGAGATATGGATACATTATCCTTCCTTTGCTAAATCCTACATGGTTCCTAAAGGCTCAATTGCCGTTGAAGGGATTAGTCTAACTATAGGGAAGATAACTAATGAAAGTTTTTGTGTTTGGATTACTCCCTTTACTTTAAACCATACAAATTTAAGGACCAAAAGACCGGGAGACAAAGTCAATCTGGAGTTTGATCTTTTGGCAAAATATGCTCAAAAAATCATAAACGAACGGATGGGCTCTAATTACTGAATTGTTACGGAATGGTGAGGATCCCACTCTCAATGGAGAGGGGTAAAAGGTTAGCTGGAAGAATAGCTATTTTCTATCTCATGAGAGGGGAGCTCAACGGACTGCGCATTTGTTGTTTCTGATGAGAAAATTGATCAAGTTTTGGAAAGTATTCCTTCCGTTTAAGCGAAGTCTATCCTTGAGAAGTTTTAAAAGGAATTCCAGTGCTCATAATGATGAACTACTCCATCCAAGCCTGAGGGCTCTGGGATGGAGTTTCGCGCTTCCCTGCGGGCAGTTTCACCGGAGTATGCTCGGCTCGCGGACTTCCAGCCCGCAGCGAGGTTCCATCCGGCCAGAGCTTCCCGCTCCACGCATGGATCGGTTCCCGTCCATTCCTTTCCGTATACAACGACCTTCGGCCCCGGAAAGGCGAAGCCGTGCTCCTTCTCCCATTTCGCCAAGCCCCAGTCGAGAAGCCCGAGTGCCGAGTTCTCGTCCCGATGGCAGGACGCTCCGCATGCGCACTCATGCCACCGGTCGCCGAGGGTCTTTTTCTCGACGCCGCCGCATCGGTGGCATCTCTGGCTTGGCTTCAACGTCCTCGCCTGTGCTTCCAGGTATCCGATACCAGCCTCTTCCGCTTTGTATCCGACCATCGCCCCGAAAGCTCCGAACGATGCGTCCAACATCTCTCGATTCAGCCCGGCTTTTTGCCGCACACGTTTCCCGGGCTTTTTCCGGCTGCCCCGGGCCGAAGCCGTCATCCTTTTCGGCTCCAGCTCCTCCGTGATCAACAGTCCGCTGCGTCTTACCATCGCGGCGCTCTGCTTGTGCAGGAAATCCTTCCTGACGTTCGCCACCTTGGCGTGCATCCGGGCGAGCAGCTCGTACTGCTTGCGCAACCTCTTGGAAATGCGAAATCCCTTCCGTTTCCCGTGCTTGCGGATCGCCGCCTCCATCTTGCGGGAGATCGTCCGTCCGAGCTTCCTGAGCTTCTTAAGCGCCTTGCGCAGATGGCGCGGATTGGCTCCCTCGGAAACGTCCGGCTCGCTCTTTTCCGGCTCCAACCTGGCGCTGGTCAGGAACCGCTCCGTGCCCAGGTCGAAAGCCTCGGCTCCACAGCCATGCTCCCGCGCCGGCCGGCAACGCATCGTGACCGACGCATGCCATCGGCCGCCGGAAAGAAAGATCTCGCATGTCCTGGGTTCCCCGGGAGTACGGGCCTTGCCCCGGATCGGGATCTCCCCAATGCCGGAGAGACGAAGCTTCAGGTGAGCGCTTCGCTCTCTGGCGATCAGCCGCCAGTCACCTTCGTGCTGCTTGAAGCCGAAGCCGCTGAATCGCCCTGCCTGCTTGAAACGCGGGCATCCCGGATTTTCGCCTTGCCGGATGCGGCGGAAGAACGCCTGAAAGGCGAGATCCAACCTCTTGAGCGTTACCTGGGCGGATTGAGCGTTGATCGAGGAGAGAAGCGCGCTGCAGGAACGGAGCTCGGTGAGCCATCGGCACTGCTCGGCGAAACCGATGCTCCGCTTTTCCTCCTTCCACGCCCGCCTGCGCTCCTCCAAAGCTAGGTTCCAGAGAAAGCAATGGACCCAGCGAGTCCGCAAAAGCTCATCCCGGACGGTCTTGGATGGATAGAGCCGGTAGGTGACCTTGCGCTCGACCGGGCCCAGAACGGGAAGACCAGCGGGTGATGCGATCATCATGAGGCGACGCTGGACAGTGGCCAGCAATATGGTCTATCATTTAGTGTAATGACAGGTCAAGTGCGTTTGCACCTTCTGCATCACTGCGTTTACGCGCTGCACTACCATTTAGTTCTTGTCACAAAATACCGCCGCAAGGCGCTCACCCGCCCCATGCTTGACCGGTTGCGTGCTATTGCGGAAATGCGCTGGGATGGATGGGGCGGACAGCTGCTTGAGTGCAACGGAGAATCTGACCACGTTCACTTGCTAGTTGCGTTGCCACCAAATCTTGGACTCAGCCGCTTCCTGAACCATCTCAAGACAACTTCTTCCAGGCTTCTCCGCAGAGAGTTTGCCACAACGGTCGCCCGTTTCTATCGTAAGGCAGTTCTTTGGAGCCGTTCCTACTGCGTTATCACGTGCGGGGGCGCCCCATTAACCGTCCTCAAACAGTACATCGAACGGCAAGAAACGCCGGAAAAGGGCGGCCTTCACCACCAGCCAAGCCCAAGGCTCTGGCTGGAGCACTGGCCGCCAGAGAGGGTAGAGTTGACACACAACGATCCCCCTCCTTTCTCTCCATGGCCAATAATTGGAAGTCGAATAGATTGCTGTATTCAAAGATGAATGGCTTGCGATTATTTTCTATGTCAGATCTTCGCAGCGGTAATGTACAATCCCTATGCAATAATAGGCTATTTGATAGGTGCCCATAGATGTTTCTTTAATCACGCCAAGAACAACTTCCATCTACAATATTATTTTAATATAAAAAAAGGCAAAAGGCCTCTCTTCGCCGATGATAACATTGAGTAGTTAGCTATTTAAAAAGTGAATTATCTGGAAAAAGGCTAAGGAATGCTTTTCTTGAAAGTCTCAAATGAATGCTTTACAACTATCTTTCACATGATATATAAGTTAGGTTCTCGCTCTAAAGCCTTATTGCAACTAAAAATACAACATAAGGAATCTTTGTAATGAAAATTCTTGTTACTGGGGGGGCGGGTTTTATCGGATCCAATTTTTGTGATTATTGTTTTTCAAATGAGCCTTCAAGCATTGTAGAAAAAATAATCGTTATCGATAAGCTTGGCTATTCTGGATCGATCGAAAATATAAAAGAACTTCAAAATAGAGATAATTTTGTATTTATACAAGCTGATATTTGTGATCAAAAAATAGTCTCTAATATCCTATTCGAGGAAAAGATTAACGCGGTTGTTCATTTTGCAGCTGAATCGCATGTGGATCGATCGATCGATAATCCAGAAATTTTTGTGCAATCCAATGTTCTTGGGACTTTTAAACTTTTGGAGAGTTCCTTCCATTATGTGTCTTCTCTTCCTAGAAAAGAGAGGGATAAATTTCGGTTTGTGCACATTTCAACAGATGAAGTCTATGGTTCCATTCCATTGGAGGATCCCCCAGTAAAAGAGGGTGGAGTATATGATCCTTCCAGTCCCTATTCAGCCTCAAAAGCAGCTTCAGATCATTTTGTCCTTGCCTATCATAAGACCTATGGATTTCCAGCGATGATTACCCATAGTTCCAATAACTACGGACCTCGACAACATCCAGAAAAAATGATTCCACATATGATATGCAATGCGTTGGAGGAAAAGGAACTCCCTGTGTATGGAAAAGGGTTGAATGTTAGAGATTGGATCTATGTGGAAGATCATTGTGCAGGCATATGGAGAGTTCTAAATCGGGGGAGGCTTGGAGAGGTTTATCATATTGCTAAAGGAAAGGGAATGACCAATTTCGAGCTTGTTCAAAAAATATGTTCCCAATTAGATGAACTCTTTCCAAGATCTTCTGGAAGAAGGTATGCTGAGCTCATTCGTTTTGTAATTGATCGACCAGGTCATGATTTAAGATATGCGATCGATGTCGCCAAGATGAAAAATGAATTGGGATGGGAGGCTCAGGTAGAATTAGAGGAAGGGTTGCGGAAAACGATTTTATGGTATGTCCAACATAAAGATTGGATTCGGTCAGTATTGGATAGAGGGTATCTATTAAAAAGACAAGGACTCTGTCGATCTGTAGTGAATAATGCATAAAGCTGGATTTTCTAGAATCGACCCAAAGAAACAAAGAATGAGGAAATGATGGAAAGATGTGGTATTGTCCTTGCTGGAGGAACTGGAAGCAGGCTTTATCCAGTAACTGTTTCTCTTAGCAAACAACTGCTTCCAATCCATGATAAGCCGATGATCTACTATCCCATTTCCATTTTGATGTTGGCAAACATCAGAGACATACTGTTGATTTCAACCCCTCGTGACATAGGGTTGTTTGAAAGGCTCTTAGGAGATGGCTCACAATTCGGACTCCATTTTAGCTATGCGGTACAACCTTATCCTAATGGACTTGCCGAAGCCTACCTTATCGGTGAAAAATTTCTCAACGGAAGGCCTTCTTGTTTGGTACTTGGTGACAATTTGTTATATGGACACAGCTTAAGTGCAACTTTAAACAAAGCAGCCCAAAAAAAACATGGGGCTACAATATTTGGCTATCATGTTTCGAACCCTTCTGCTTATGGTGTTGTGGAATTCGACCAATCTATGAAAGTTGTATCGATAGAAGAAAAACCTGCCCAACCGAAATCTTCCTTTGCAGTGCCTGGGATCTATTTTTATGATGGTAGGGCTTCTATTTTTGCTAGCCAACTGAAGCCATCGGCTAGAGGAGAGTTGGAGATAACCGATCTCAATAAGAAATACCTAGAAGAGGGCAGTCTTGAGGTTGAGTTGCTGGGAAGAGGGATAGCTTGGTTGGATACAGGTACTCATGATCTGCTCTATGATGCATCACTGTTTGTGAAAACTATAGAGCAAAGGCAAGGATTAAAAATTGGCTGTCTAGAAGAAATAGCCTACCACAAAGGATGGATTGGGCCTCAGGAACTTCGTTCTCAGATAGAAAAGATGGGGAATTCCACGTATTCAACTTACCTTCGTCATCTGCTAGAAGCTCCAAGATCAGCTGTTTAAATGTAGCCTTTTCATAGAAACCACCAAGACAACGTAGCCAAACGATACCGTAATTTTTAAACCGGAATCAAAAAGTAATAGGTTCGATTTTGTCTCCAAAAAGCAACGCTTTGTAACTTTTCATGGCAGAACCCATGTTTGGTGAAAATGGGCTAAAGGATGTCCTAGAGATGCGTCCGATCTATCACCATGATCCCCAGCGGGTCCAGGCCCATGTCTTTGTTGCCGCCTTGGCCTTCTTGCACAACCGACTCTTGGAGAAAAAGCTAAAGCTAGCCAAGCTTCCCTTTTCCACCGAAGAGGCCTTGACTCACCTACGTATCGTCCACGTCGTCGAAGCAGACGTTGGAGGTACCAAACACCGCGGGGCCACAGCAGGAAACCGAAAGGCGTGTCAGATCCTTTCCGCCCTGAAAATCAGCTCCTTAGAGCCTTGGAAATCCAAAAAAAGAACCTCTAAAATCCCTACATAGTGACACATTGAAAAAAGGACCATAGATAATCAATAAATTACGAAATTTTCACAAAACATGGGTTAACTCATCCATCGCCCGGTAGAGCTCATCCTCATCTAGATCCTTCTCTTCGAGCCCACAAGCCTTGGCCAGAAGGGTACCCCGCGCTTCCTCCCGAAGGGCCAGCTTCGAGGAAGGAAAAAGAATCCGGCCAAAGATCATCGCCTTCAAAACCCTTTGTTTCCGCTCCGAGCCAACACTGGCAAAGACTTCATCGAGGCCAAAGCGACGCCAGGCTTCTTCGAGAACGGACAATCCTCCGTAATCAAGTGCCTCCTAGGCTTCGAACCCCTCTACAGGAACAAGATGCTTCTTTTGGAAGGCCGCCGCCAGCACTTCTCGAGCCTCTTCCGGCAACTGGGTCACGTTGGCGATCCGGCGTGTATTTACCTGTTTCCCCACCAGGTAGGACTCTCGGACGATATAGGATCGATAGATCTTCCCCCTTGTGGCGTGTGTGGATCACTTGCAAGTACATGCCTACCTGACTAACATGTTTTCGCCACGATGCCAACAAAATAATAAAATTAAATAAATTATTGAGTCCTACACGGATTTATATAAGTCATTGATGCATCGGCAAAATGATTATAAACTTGTGGAAGATCAGCTAGATATAGAAAGGGACTATAGATGCAAAGCGAAACAAACAAAATCAAAGAATTTATTAATTCTCTAAAAGACGAAATTATAAGAACAGGGAAACAAGCAGTTAAAATAGAAAACAATACATTAGTGTATTCACTTAAGAAGCAAGCACAATATAATATTTCTTCTTATAATCAAGGAGTTCTAGGTGAATTAGGAAGAGCTTATGCAATCTTACAGCTTATGGAAAAATTTAAAATACCAAGGGATAGAATGTCAAAAGAAGAAACATCGTTAGTAGGTGCACCTTCTAAAAGAGTAGATATTACTATTGACATTGGAGATGTTTATAAAAATAGGCAGTGTACAGCACTGGTTGAATGTAAAACTTCCATACACAGAATATCTGATGCTGAATTTACTAGCTATTTTAAAAGACAGCTTTACAATATTGCCCATTCTTATGCGAAGGATCTAACAAAACCTTATCCTTTAGTGCTCATTAGTTGTGAAGTTCTATATGAAAACGACAAGATTAATTTTTCATACTATTGGTTTTTTTATCCAGACATAGAAAAAACGGTAGAAACAGGGCAAGCTACATTAGATGAAATAATATCAAGAAATTCTCCGTTTACTCATTTAAATCTTCCGGCTGAAGGATTATATTTCTCAAAAGAACTAAAAATTCTCAAAGCAAAAGATCTAATAGAAATTAAACAACATAATGAGTTTAAAAAGCTCTTAAAAGAAAAAATACATCAAGGATTAAGAAAAAATGGTATCGTTGAAGAAGACGCTTTCCACACCATCATAAACTTACTTATAGCAAAGATTTACGACGAAATATGCTCCGTTGGTAATCCTGATTATGAACTAAAATTTCAAGTAAAACCTTCTGATTATTTATATCAAGACGATTTTTACAATAGGATAAAAGAACTGCTTGAAAACGCATCAATTCATCTTTTAGGTGAAGATGCAAAAAGTGCAAAAAGAAGAGAAATTTTAAATCATCAAAATAGAGCAAAGATTTTATTAGAAATAATACCGTATCTTCAGCGGATTAGACTAAGAAGCTTAAGGTTCTTAGGCGAAGACTCCATGGGGGATATATTCCTTGATTTTATGCATTCTATTTTTAGACAAAGTAGAGGTTTATTCTTTACGCATCCTAATATCTCTAGGTTTGTATGCAAAGCATTAAATATTGAAAAAGTAAAAGAAAGCTTAAAGGAAGGAGATTATAAGTATATCCTTGATCCATCTTGTGGATCTGGAACCTTTTTAATTGAAGCATTAAGATTAATTTTTAAAGATGAACCTATTGATAAAATTAGAGAAAATGCTTTAAAAATACTTTTTGGAATTGATAACAATGAAAAAGCCACAGCATTATGCAAAGTTAACATGGTAATCCACGGAGATGGATCAGCCAATATTTACACAAGGGATAGCCTGTCTCCTTTATCTAACCTACCATTTCCTAATATAAAAAAGGAATCTATTCAAAGATTTAATAGCGGTAGCACTTTTGAAGTATTAAAAGACGGCTCCGGATTTGACTTTATCATCACAAATCCTCCTTTTAGTTTGGATATAAAGTCAACAGAATACCCATATTTTAGAACTAACGCTTTTGTTTCATTTAAAAACAACACCACAACAGCATCGGAATGCTTTTTCGCTGAAAGATGGTTCCAGCTTTTAAACACCAAAGGAAGAATAGGGGCTGTATTTCCGATATCACTTTTTGATGGCCAAGAATACTTTAAAGCAAAACTATTATTCTTATGTTATTTCAAGATAGTTGCTGTTGTAGGGTTGCCAGAGCATGCTTTCGCACCCCACGCGCAGCAAAGAACAGTTTTAGTTTTTGTCGAGAAAAGAGATTTAGGGACAAGCAACAAACTATTTCATAATATTATCAATTCGCCAGAGCAGTTTATAGAAAAAATCAAAGATGAAAGAATAATGTTTTACGATGCCAAAAATATTGGATATGTAAGACTAAAGAAACAAAAAACAGTTACAACCATAGAGAGTTCTGAGAATGATTTAACTGATGATATTGCAGCTATAATAGCATCAGCTTTTGAAGGTAGTATTGAAGTAAAAGATGAGAAAATCAATGTTTTAACATTACAGGAATTATTAATCAAAAGGAATCTAAACCTAAGCCCTACCGTATCTCAAGCAGTATCTCCTACAAAAGAAACATTCGCATTAATAGATTGGGAGATCGGAGAAGTTGAAAAGCAAAGAAATATTAACTTAAAAACCGATTTATTTTTATGTGAAACAAGGGATATAGTTGCAGGTGGATCAGGGATAATTACTCCTAAAAACCTATCCTTTACAACTACGTCAAACCGAGAACGAATGCTTAAGAAAATAAGAAATGGTAAGTTTGGTTATCTAAAAGAAGGTGATGTTATCATTGCCCCAGTGAGAGTTTATCAAAAGAAGATAGCAGTAGTAACTAAGTCCAGCTCACGATTTTTATTTTCAAAAGACTTTATAGTATTAAGAAAGAAAAACAATCCAAGTATGATAGGCTCTTTTGCTTTATTTTATTCTTTACTACAAGATGAAAATATAAAGATATTAGAACACCTTTCATCAGTAGGTAAAAGTGGTTATCCTAAAATAAAGAGTAAAAAGAACTTGGTAAAAGCAGAATTTTACAAAGTTGATATCCCACAGCAGAAGTTAGAAGATATGGCAAGGCTTTATGAAGAAATATATGAAAAGATTTTTGCATAATAACAGCAAATGTTAATATAAAAAATAGAACATGAACCGGAAAAGAGAATAGAGAAAAAGGAATTGCGAGGAGAAAGAGAAATCAGAATGTAAAAAAGTTTTTTTCTTTTTAAAACCACCACTTAAAGAAAAAAAATTTTAGATTTTTTTTTGCATGGAAAAATTGCTTCCCCAAAAAAATATAGAAATATGTAAAAATAGAGTTGAAAGGGTTAAAAGAAGGTCTGTCTATGCTTTGCGGGCCGGGTATGTCAACCCTTGAGCTTTTTTCAACCCTGAAGGGTTTCGATGGTTTAGGGTTGAGAGAAAAAAATCAAGCTAAACCCTTCATTTTCGTTTTAGTATTTTCTTTTTATCAGTACTGTTAAAGTGTTCTTAGGAAATGGATTCAATGGGGATAGAGTGCTTTTGCATAAGGAAGAAGGAGAAACTTTGAAATTTGTGGCCAAAAAGAAAGGTCAATTGCTAAAACCCCTGAAGATTTTATCAAGGGTATGAAAAACCATGAGCCGAGCCGAACTTATCAATTCTTTGGTGGATCTATATAATGAAATTCTTCAAGCTGAAAAGGCTCATCAAAATTTTATTGACTCTGTCCATGAAGACAACAGATTAAGTGCAGCTAACCTGATTCATTATTTAGCGTTACGCCGCTTTGACCTTCGACAGATCCAAGATGAACTCACTGATATAGGTATATCCTCTTTGGGACGTTCTGAATCTTGCGTCATATGGAGTCTTGAAAATGTTCTCAATGCATTGGGGAAAAAAGTACATTCTCCGACCAAACATATTAGTCGGAATGAGGGTGCCGAATTGCTTCTACGAAACACTAGAAGACTTTTAGGAGAACCTCATCCAGGCTGTCATACCAGTATTATGGTTACCCTGCCAACAGAAGCTGCAGAGAATCAGAAGCTTCTTGTGGATCTTCTAAAAGCAGGCATGAATGTAATTCGAATCAACTGTGCCCATGATTCTCCCGATGTATGGATACGGATGATTGAAAATAGCCGCAGACTCTCTCAAGAATTAGGATATTCCTGTAAAATAGTGATGGATTTGCCTGGGCCGAAGTTGCGGATAGTAGCAATAGATCCATCTGTTAAGGCGTGCTTTTTTAGACCATTAAGAGATCCCTTTGGAAGAATAATAGAACCAGCTAAAGTTTGGATTGGCAATGATGAATCCATGGCTGATCCAATCCTAGAAGCAGATTTGTTTTTGAAATTCGACAAAGAATGGATTGATGGGCTAAAAGTGGGAGATGTTGTCAGATTTTTTGATGCTAGAGGAAAAGCAAGAACTCTTAGAATCGATCATGTAGTCGAAAGGGGATGGCTTTCTTATTCCACCCAAACAGGTTATCTAAAAGAAGGTATTGTTTTCGTTCATCTTCCTGATAGCCCAGAATTACCCCAAAGGGCTACGACTCTGAAAAGTCTTTCTCCGCAACAACCTTTTCTATTAGTCAAGAAAAATGATAGACTATGGATTCAGGGTGGGCAATCCCCTATAAAAGGGATAAAGCAAGAAGGTATGGTCGGTACGTTATGGATTTCCCAGCCACAAATTCTCCATGATGTTAAGGTGGATGAACCAATCTGGTTTGATGATGGAAAAATTGGAGGAAGAATCCTCCAATGCACTGACGATGGAGCTGCCGTAGAGATCACACATGCTCCCTCTAAAGGCTTAAAACTTCGTGTTGATAGAGGCATAAACCTTCCTGTATCAGATCTCAAAATTTCTGCTATAACTGATCAAGATCTTAAGATTCTATCCTTTATTGGTAAGCATGCTGATGCTGTTGGAATTTCATTTTTAAGGATACCATCCGATATAGATGATCTTGAAAAGGCTTTGAACTACGAATCAACACAGAATTTAGGTATAATCCTCAAAATCGAGACTAGAAAAGCCTTTGAAAACCTACCTTTAATTTTACTCAAAGCGATGAAGAATCGTAGTGTTGGAGTCATGATTGCTAGAGGAGATCTTGCCGTCGAATGTGGCTATGAAAGACTGGCTGAGGTTCAAGAAGAAATCCTTTGGATATCCGAAGCAGCGCATATTCCAGTCATTTGGGCTACTCAAGTCTTGGAGTCTTTAGCAAAGACTGGGATTCCTTCTAGAGCTGAGGTGACTGATGCAGCTATGGCTCAAAGATCGGAATGCGTAATGCTCAATAAAGGCCCTTATATTGTTGAAGCGGTAAAATCACTGGTAGACATTTTGAAAAGAATGGAAACCCATCAGAGAAAAAAGCGTTCCATGCTGCGCAAATTGCATATTGCTGGCCTTTTAAATCAACCTTTATAGAATAATTCCAAAATGGAGGTAAGCAAACAAATGCCTTCAAACTATTTTGTTAAATTTGGAAGCTTGCAGCCCTACCAAAAGTGGAGTTTTAGAAAATGAGTAGCGCATGATATACAAGGATCGTAATTTCGAACGATTTGCTCGCAATCGAGCGTCATTCTTTCAATGGAATCTTCAGAATGGGTTTCGATCCACGTTTTTAAGTCATCTTCTGCAGATGCTAGATTAAAACAGGTTGGAGGAACAATTTTTGCTTTTCTAATACTCCCCTTATCGTCAAGTTCATATTTGTGGTATAGAAGGCCACGTGGAGCCTCACTAATTCCATAACCAGTTTGTGGATTTGGATCAAAGGGAATAAAAGAGGGAGAGAAAGGTTCATAATCTTCTATAAGCCTTATGGCTTCGTAAAAGGCATAGGCAATTTCTGCTAATCTGACTAGTATAGATTGGAAGGGATTATGGCAGGGATATTCCAAGCCAATTTCTTTCAGCTTTTCTTGTAAAAAAGTAGGTAACAAAGAATAGTTTAAATGGTATCGAGCCAGTGGACCAGCAAGACAGGATCGAGAATCGGTAGCCTTCCATCTAAGAGCATTGGAATAGGTTGTTTGTTCTTCTATAAAATTCTTTTCAAATTCCTTGGCATCGAATTGAGAGTCCCCACAACAGATTATCCCTCTTTCAATTGGATATTGTTTAGGATGTTTTAATCCTACATAGATATAATTCCTCTTGAAATCAGGAAAATTACATTTCAAACCTATCCATTGTAAGGCTAATAGGCTATAGTCCAAGCCTCTTTTTAGAATATCTAGAAGGGATCGAAGTTCTAATTTTTTGGGAAAACTGTAGAATCCCCCAATGCGAACATTTACAGGATGAATTTCTCTACCGCCAATCTTCTGGATGAGAGTATTGCCTGCTTTTTTCATTTGAAGTGCCCATGCAGCCTCTTTTGGAAAATCTTTCGCCATTTCCATAAGACTTGGGTATCCCAAAAACCCGGGAGCATGAAGAAAGAAAACATGTAGGCTGTGGCTTTCAATCCATTCCCCACAGTAGAGCAGTCGGCGAAGATTCCAGATATATTCGGGAATTTGAACCTGACAGGCATCTTCAATCGCTGCTATGGAACTTATGAGATATGCAACAGGACAGATTCCACAGATTCTTGAAGTAATGTCAGGAGGTTCATGAAAATTCCTTCCAATCAATAACGACTCAAAAAACCGGGGAGCTTCGAAGATTTTTAATTCGCAGCTGGTGACTTTCCCATTATCCATTTTAATGAAAAGCCCGCCTTCTCCCTCAACTCGCGCCAGTGCAGAAACAGATAGGATCTTTTGTGGCTCAGTCGTCTTCATCAAATCTTTTGAATCCATCGGCTATACAATTAAAGGTATGAAAAGCCTGTTTTAATGCAGTGGGCTCAATACATAATTTTTCTTTTGCCCATCGAGAAAGAGATGGACTATTCGGCGTTTCTTTTGGTCCGTAACAGCCATAACAACCTCTTCCAAAGCTTGGGCATATTGCTCCACAACCAGCATGAGTTACTGGGCCAAGGCATAGTGTCTTGGAAGTCACCATAACACAGGGAGTCCCTCTCATTTTGCATTCCATACAAACGCTTCCAGAATTTAAAGATGGACGAAATCCAAATAAGTAGGAATACAAAACAGAAAGGAGCTGTTGTTTGTTGATAGGACAGCCTTGAAGCTCATAATCTACCTGTACATACTGGGAGATAGGTAAAGAGGTAGGAAGAACATCGATGAGTTCAGGCTGGGGATAAACTCTTTCTTTTACTGTTTGGAGAGAAGCAAAATTTCTTAGTGCTTGAATGCCTCCAGCTGTTGCGCAGGCTCCGATTGTTATCAAAATGGAGGAATGATTTCGTATTTCGATGATTTTTCTTTTTGCCTCTTCGGTAGTTATTGAGCCTTCGACAAGAGATATGTCGAAAGGTGGCTCAGGGGACCGACTACTGGCTTCTAAAAAATAAGAGATAACAAAATTTTTATCTATTTCTAAAAGCTCATCTTCAAGGTCTAATAGGGAAAGCTGACACCCGTCACAGGATGTAAATTTCCAAACAGCTATCTTCTTCATCACCATCCTCTCGTCGTCGAAATAAATAGGGGTCGATTGATTAATAAAATAATATGGACATATGAGGGATAAGGAAGCAAAACATATATTCCTAGGATGTCTAGAAAGCAGAAAAAGCAAGATTTAGAGGTCTTTGGACTTAACTGAAAGGGCCGTGGGATACATCTTTAGTCCTTATATCTAGGGAGTTTGAAAAACAGAGAGAGAAAGACTCTGCAAGCATAGGAATGGTTTGAGAGTCTACAAGAGAGCTTTCTTTGGTCCTTTGCGAGATTCTCTATAAGTAACATTCTACTGATGCATTCTTAACTACAGGGTATGTTATGCATTATAATTCTTCAACGGTCAATAAGTGCTCAATTTGTTCATAGGGGAAAACTGGGCCATCCTTGCATATAAAAAATGGGGAAAGTTGGCAATGTCCACAAATTCCAATAGCGCATTTCATATTCCTTTCCATAGAAAAAAAGATATGTTCTCTAGGGAGGTGTTTTTGAATGAACGCTCTGGCCATAAATCGCATCATAATTTCAGGCCCACAACTGAACACGAAAGTCTCTTTATTATCAAAACTAATGGAAGGAATAAGGGCTGTCACTGTTCCTACATGACCTTTCCACTCACGACTAGGACGGTCCACTGAAACATGCAGGGTGATTATTTGGTCTGCTGTCAGTTTATGAAGTAAAGGCATAAAAAGAAGATCATCTTTTGTCCTAGCCCCATAGAGAAGAATCAGATTTTTAAAATATCCTTTGTTTTTTTGAGCCATATAAAGGATTGGGAGAAGGGGAGGCAATCCGATTCCGCCAGCAACGAGAATTAATGTTTTCCTTTTGACTAAATCTATTGGCCAACCTCTACCATAAGGCCCTCGAATCAGTACAAAATCATTTTTTTCAAGTTTGCTTAATGCCTTCGTCACGTTTCCTACGATGCGAATCGTATGAATAAGAATATGAGGATTAGTTGGATCACTGGCGATCGAAATAGCCGCTTCTCCTCCTCCAATAGCTGAAATCATGTTGAATTGTCCAGGAAGAAAATAAAAGGGTAATGAGTCTATTGGCCTGAGATAAAGACTAAAAATAGATGAGGATTCTCTCTTTTTTTCTTCGATGACAAAAGGTTTAGGAATGAATGGATTTTCTGGGGAATCAGGAAGGTGGTCCATAAATATCGAGAAATTGGAGTCTAGTTGCCTGTAACCTTTCGAGCATCAAAGGAATGATCCTTTTGGTTATCTCATAGCCAAAGGAAGGATCTTCTTCCATCATTTGCTTAAGGCAAGTTGCATCAAAAACAAAAGCATTCACAGGATCGATTACGCGAGCGGAAAAGTGCCAAAGAAAAGGAGGACATAACCATGACCATCCTACGACATGTCCTATCCCGACAGTTTGTATGACCACGATTCCCCTTTCTGGAAAATAAGTTTCGAGAGCCACAAGTCCATTTTGTAAAAGGAAAAATTTATCTGCCTTCTGGCCTTCTACAAAAAGATAGCTCTGAGCTTTAAAGGACAAATGAGTGGCTATTGCAGATAATTTTTGGATAAAGGTCTCTGGCATTCCCTTTAGAAAAGGGTGTTCACAAAGCAGCGAGGATGATGGATTCATATGTTTGTTTTCCTCCTTTAAGAGGGCATCTTAACGGGGCTCGTTTTTCTAATAATTTCAGCTTCCTCCGTGATATCTATGCCAACAGGACACCAGGTGATGCAACGGCCACAGCCTACGCAACCGGATGTCCCAAATTGATCTATCCATGAAGCTAGTTTATGAGTCATCCATTGTCGGTAGCGAGATAAAACGCTTTTTCTTACACTTCCAGCTGGAGTATGCGTGAAATTCAGAGTAAAGCAGGAATCCCATACCATCCATCTTTCTATTTCTTGTGCCTTTTTTGGAATATCAATAAGAGTGGAACAAAAGCAGGTAGGACAAACAAAAGTGCAGTTGGCACAGGAAAGACACCTTTGTGCTATTTCTTCCCATCGAGGGTGTTGCAAGTTGTTATAAAGCAGTTCTTTAATTCCTTGGGTTTCAATGCGACGAAATATCTGTTTTTCAGCATGTTGAATCACTTCATTCTCTTTTTTTAAGTCTTCTTCGGTAGCATCGGTCTTTTCGATTTGCGCAATGATTTCTTCTCCCTGAGAACTACCAGCTTCGATTAAAAAGAAATGTTCTTTTTGACCGTTTAAAATTTCGGTTACAAGAAGATCAAAACCACTTTTAGCTCTTGGTCCTGTCCCCATTGAAGAACAGAAGCAAGTGGCAGAAGGATAAGCACAATTAACAGCAAGAATAAATAGAGCTTTGGCTCTGGATTTATAACCGGCATGAGGGTAGGGACCTTCCAAAAAAACACGGTTCTGTATAGCAATAGCCTGCAGATCACAAGACCTGACTCCAATGAAAGCAAGTGGAGGATGTTGCCTAACTGATGGATCAATCAAAGGGGGCGACGTTTTTTCGGTGGGCTGATGGATGGAAAATATTTTCTCTTGGGCAGGGAACAAGAACTGTTTCCAGCTATGGGGAGAAGATGCAAAACCAAAAAGAGTAGCATCTGTTCTTTTTTTTAGTCGATAGCTTCCTGCTTCCTGTTCATCTCCTATACCTATGGGAAGATCGTTCAAAGAGTCTATCTCGTCATAGACAATAGCATCTTTTGAAACTGTTGGGCCAATGGTTTTGAAGCCTTTTCTTTTGAGAGCATCGAGGATGGATTGAAGTTCTCTTTTGGTGATTTTAAACTTATTTGAGCCAAATCTATCCATTGACCATACTATAACCTATGATTTTAGCCAAAAACAGAAAAAGCTCTCATTTCATTAGTGCTTTTAATTAGGGTTAAATCCTAAGGTTCTTTAAAGTTTAACGATCCCTGCTGCTAAGCTACATTAAAGACCATGGCTGGAGGTTTATGCAGAACAGTCGACGCCAATGAGGCGGTTGCAAGAATTGCTTATCTTCTGAGCGAAGTGATAGCCATCTATCCCATAACTCCATCTTCGCCTATGGGAGAGTGGGTAGATAAATGGAGAGCAGAAAGAAAAACAAACCTATGGGGACTTCTTCCTCAGGTTGTTGAAATGCAAAGTGAGGGTGGAGTGGCTGGAGCATTACATGGTGCACTCCTAACTGGCAGCCTTGCTTCAACTTTTACTGCTTCCCAAGGACTTTTATTAATGTTGCCCAATATGTACAAGATGGCAGGGGAACTGCTTCCTGCAGTCTTTCATGTTGCTTCTAGAACCATTGCTACCCATGCGTTATCCATTTTTGGTGATCATAGTGATGTCATGGCTGCTCGAACTACAGGATTTGCTCTCTTATGCTCCCATTCTGTGCAAGAGGCTGCAGATTTGGCACTCATTGCCCATCTCTCCTCTTTAGAAGCCTCTTTACCTTTTCTTCATTTTTTTGATGGCTTTCGAACCAGTCATGAAATCAACACCATTAAGCAAATAGAAGAGGGGCAAATCAAAGAGCTTATTTCTGTTGAGGCAATTTTGAAGTTTAGACAGCGTGGACTCAATCCCGAAAGGCCACTGCTTTATGGAAGCTCTCAAAACCCCGATGTGTTTTTTCAAGCTAGGGAAAGAGCTAATCCATTTTACTTGGCATGTCCTGGGATAGTGCAAAACGTAATGGATAGAGTGGGGGCTCTCACAGGGCGTCACTATAAGTTATTTGAATATCATGGGGATCCCCAGGCAACAATGGTTGTGGTTGTGATGGGATCGGCTTCAGAAACCCTTTGTCGAGTTGTAGATAGCTTAAATTCTCTAGGCTATAAAACTGGAGTCGTTAAAGTTAGATTGTTTAGTCCTTTTGACCAACAAAGTTTTTTAAAGTGCTTCCCTCGAACCACGAAGATTATTGGGGTGCTGGATAGGTGCAAAGAGCCAGGCTCTGTGGGCGAACCACTTTTTGTGCAGGTTGCTTCGGCCATATTAAATAACGTAGACAAAAGTTGGTTTCCATTCTTGGATCTGCCTCGAGTCATAGGAGGCAGATATGGGCTATCATCCAAAGAGTTTACCCCAGCGATGGCAAAAGCGGTATTTGATCACCTTTCGAAAGAGGATCCTAAGGGATCATTTACAGTGGGGATTGAAGATGATCTCACTCAGAGCAGCATTGCTGTCAATGAATCCTTTACTATAGAAAACAAAACTCTCTATGAAGCGGTATTTTATGGATTAGGTTCTGATGGGACGGTAAGTGCTAATAAAAATACGATCAAAATTATTGGTGAAAATGTAGGTCTTTTTGCTCAAGGATATTTTGTCTATGATTCTAAAAAGTCTGGTTCCTTGACGATTTCACACTTGCGATTTGGATCCAGCCCCATTGCTGCACCCTATTTAGTGGAAAAACCCGATTTTGTGGGCTGTCATCAGTTCGAATTTCTTTTTAAATATGATATCCTCAAGGGCATTAAAAATGGGGGCATTTTGTTAGTGAATAGCCCTTTTAGTCCTGATGAAACCTGGGATAAGATTCCGAGGGAAGTCCAGCAGAAAATATTATCAGAGCGTATCCAATTTTTTGTTATAGACGCCTACAAGATCGCTAAAGACTGCGGCTTGGGAAGCAGGATAAACACGATCATGCAAATAGCTTTTTTTGAGCTTACCGCACTCATTCCAATTGACGAGGCCTTGGATTATCTCAGAGAACATATTCGTAGCAGTTATGGATATCGGGGAGAGGAAGTGGTTAGAAAAAATTTCGAGGCTTTAGAAAAGGCATTAAAAGCTCTCTGTAGAGTTAAACTAGATGGAAAAAGCCTTGGTTCTGTTCCGCTGCTACCTCCGGTTTCTGAAGAGGCGCCTGAATATGTGAAAAGTGTCATTGGAGAAATGATCGCATTGCGTGGCGACAGACTTCCTGTCAGTGCTTTTTCTCCTTTTGGTGCTTTTCCTACGGCAACCTCTCAGTGGGAAAAACGTAATATTTCCCTTGAGGTACCTCTTTGGGAACCATCCCTTTGTATTCAATGCGGTAAGTGTGTCATTGCATGTCCTCATGCGGTGCTGCGGGCTAAAGTTTATGATCCGACATTTGTTGAAAAAGCTCCAGAAGGTTTTTTAAAAGCGGATGCAAGATACCCTGAATGGGATGGTTTACTCTACACCATTGCTGTTTCAGAAGCCGATTGTACGGGCTGTGGAATATGTGTAGACGTGTGCCCAGCATTTGATAAGTACTCTCCGGGCAAAAAGGCAATACATATGATAAGCCGTAGGGAGCTTTTTACTAAAACTAAAGAGAGTTTTTTTGAATATTTCCAAAGAATTCCAGACGTTGAGAAAGAAAAAATTGACTTTGGATCTGTAAGACAAGTGGCTCTTTTGCGTCCGTTATTCGAATTTCCGGGAGCCTGTGCTGGATGTGGGGAAACACCTTACTTGAAATTATTAAGCCAACTCTTTGGGGATAGGCTGCTTATTGCCAATGCTACTGGTTGCTCCTCGATATATGGCGGCAACTTACCTACTACTCCTTGGGCAAAAGACAACGATGGCAGAGGACCTGCTTGGGCAAATTCACTATTTGAAGACAACGCGGAATTTGGTCTTGGCTTTCGTCTAGGATTGGATGCGATCGGTCAGTGGGCTCGCAAGTTTTTAGTCCAGTTTGGAGAAAGTGGTTTGGTAGATAAAAATCTAGTTCAAGAATTGATTAATGTCGAAGAGAAGACGACAAAGGAATATTCAGATCAAAGAAAGCGGATTAAGTTTCTCAAGGAAAGATTGGAGGCATTGAAACTTCCGGAATCGAAAATATTTTTGACAGCGGCTGATTATCTTTCAAAAAAAAGCGTGTGGATTGTAGGAGGAGATGGGTGGGCTTATGATATTGGACTAGGAGGACTAATCCATGTCCTAGCCTTAAATTTCAACGTTAAAATATTGGTATTGGATACAGAAGTTTATTCCAATACAGGGGGACAAGCTTCGAAAGCAACCCCAAGGGGAGCAGTGGCAAAATTTGCGACTTCTGGCAAATCAACTCCCAAAATGGATCTTGCCCTTATGGCAATATCCTTGGGTAATGTGTATGTAGCTTCGGTCTCCATTGGCGCCGATGAAGAGCATACGCTTAGTGCTTTTACAGAAGCCGATGCTTTTGAAGGTCCAAGCCTTATCTTGGCTTATTCTCATTGTATTGCTCATGGTATTGACATGTCCAAGGCAATGCACCATCAAAAATCGGTTGTCGGTTCAGGACGTTGGCCAATTTTTCGTTATAATCCAAAAGGTTATCCAGATGGGAAACGCCTTAAATTAGATTGGGACAAACAAGTAAGTGATCTTGAAAAATCTGAACTTATGGAAAATAGGTTTAGAATGCTTTTTTTAAGCGATCCAGAGAAGGCCGAAGAACTACTAGCACTGGCTATTTCCGATTGTCGGAATCATCTCGATTCTTACAAAAAGATCGGTTAAAATAAAAGGAAGAAAAGAATGAGTGTGAGTTTGGAAACAACCTATTTGGGATTGAAATTGTCATCTCCTCTTATTCCTTCGGCTTCTCCACTGAGCAAATCATTGGATACAGTCAAGGCTTTAGAAGAAATCGGAGCAGGAGCCATCGTGCTCTATTCCCTTTTTGAAGAAGATATTGAAAAAGAGGCCCTCCATTTGGAAAGGTCATTAACAGTAGGGAGCGAATCTTTTGCTGAAGCCTTAAGCTATGTTCCTGAAATCCCTGGATTAAGAATAGGACCTGAATACTATCTTGATCATTTAAGGCGGGTCAAAGAAACGGTTGCTATTCCTGTAATTGCCAGTTTAAATGCTCAAAGTCCAGGGCAATGGATTAAGTTTTCTAAGCTCCTTGAGCAAGCAGGAGCTGATGCTCTAGAACTCAATATTTATTCTATCCCTTGTGATCCCACTATGAGTTCTTCTGATTTGGAACAAAAATATTTAGAGATCATTAGATCCTGTCGCCAATCTATAAAGATACCGATTGCAGTCAAATTAAGTCCTTATTTTACTAATTTTTTATCCTTTTCTACAGAGCTTGCAAAAATAGGAATCAATGGACTAGTCCTTTTTAACCGTTTTTTCCAGCCAGATATTGATTTAGAAAACTTGAACGTGGAACCTAGAATTACCCTCAGTACCGAAAGTGAGCTTCTTTTGAGGATTACTTGGATAGGAATCTTATACGATAGAATTAAGCTGGATTTTTCGGCAACAGGTGGGGTATTGTCTGCCAGTGACGCTTTGAAAGCCATTCTTTCAGGTGCTACAACTGTTCAACTTTGCTCAGCACTTCTTTTTCATGGCATAGACTATTTGAAAACAATTAAAAATGGGATCATTGAATGGATGGAAAAAAAAGGATACTACTCAGTGGAGTCAATCAGGGGAATTTTGAGTCAGAAAAATTGTCCGGATCCTTCTAGCTATGAAAGAGCCCAATATGTTTATGCTCTGTCTGTTTATCCGAGCCCTTCTATATCTGGTTTAGAAAAAAAGTAGACAACCTAGACTAAACAGAAATGCCTGATCCTATGTTTTTAGAGAAAAAGAAGATACTGCAAAGGCAAGATTTTGGTAAGCTCATCGATGCATTGCACCAAGAAGGATATACCATCATTGGACCTGTGTTGAGCGAGACTGCGATTAGCTATGGAGAAATTCAATCTGAAACTGATCTTCCCATTGGATGGACAGATATTCAAGAGGCGGGGAAATACCAACTCAAAAGACGACCAGATGAAGCTCTTTTTGGTTATAATGTCGGCTTTCAGAGCATGAAAAAATATTTATTTCCTCCAAGACAACGCCTCTTTACTGTTGATAAAAAAGCGGGACGTCTTACTTTTGTCGAGGAAAATCCGCAAATACAGAAATATGCCTTTTTAGGAGTAAGGGCATGTGATCTTCATGCTGCTTTGATTCAAGACAAGATATTCTCTGAAGGAAGTTCTCGAGACAAGGCTTATGTGAGAAGAAGAGAAGAGGCATTTGTCATTGTAGTTCAATGTGGACAGTCTTCAAGTTGTTGCTTTTGTCTGTCTATGGGAACAGGGCCTAAAGCAGAAGAAAGATTTGATTTGGCTTTGACAGAATGTGTCGATAGACAACAGCACTTTTTCCTTATTGAAATTGGAAGCTCTAGAGGCGAAAAGCTTATCAGCTCTTTGCCTTTAAGAGATGTAAAAGAAGAAGAGCTTCTCTTTGCTGCTCGTGTTATTGACAATGCCAAGGCTCAAATGACAAAAGTAATGGATACGAAGGGAATAAAAGAACTATTTTATAGCAATTGGGAGCATCCCCGCTGGGATGATGTTGCCAGTAGATGCATTGCTTGCTCAACCTGTACATTGGTTTGTCCTACATGTTTTTGTTGGACTGTGGAAGATTCAATATCTTTAACTGATCAAAAAGCGGAAAGATGGAAAAGATGGGATTTTTGTTATAACATGGAGTTTAGCCATCTGCCTTCAGGAAGTGTTCGATCATCGATAAGATCAAGGTATAGGCAATGGTTAAGTCATAAGCTGGCAAGTTGGATTGATCAGTTTGGAATGTCTGGATGTGTAGGCTGCGGCCGTTGTATAACCTGGTGTCCTGTTGGAATTGATATTACGGAAGAGGTTGCGGCTTTAAGAGTGCAATCAAAAGAAGACGTTTCCCAATGAAAGCAAAGGAATGCCAATCTGTTGTCGAACCTACTGATTCTATTCTTCTTCCTAAGGCTTTCATAATCGAAAAGAAGGTTGTTGAATGTACTCGAATTGTTAGTCTTTGGATTGCACCACTAGAAAAAAACGAATGCACTTTTAATCCTGGACAATTTTTAATGGTCTATGTTTTTGGGGTGGGCGAGGTGGCTCTTTCGATTGCAGATAATGGAGGAGATCAAGAAAAATATCTTTTGACGGTCCGTTCTGTTGGCAGTGTTACTCGAGTAATTGAGCATGCAAAAGAAGGGGATATATTAGGCGTTCGTGGCCCTTTTGGCAATGGCTGGCCAATCCAAGAAGCATCGACCAAGGATATCCTTCTTATCGCTGGAGGAATTGGTCTTCCTCCTCTTTGGTCAACAATTCCTTTTTTTGTTCAAAATCGATCTTGTTATGGAAGGATTTCTCTTTTGTATGGAGTAAGGACCCCACAGGACATCCTTTATAAGGATAAACTAGAGACTCTTTCTAATGGAAAAGATATTTCGGTAAAAATTGCAGTGGAACTGGCAACAGCTAGAACCTGGAACGGTCATATTGGCAATGTACTTAATCTTATTTCTCATGCACAATTCAGCCCTCCTTCCACCATAGTTTTTGTGTGCGGTCCTGAGCCAATGATGCGTTTTTGTGCTTATACCCTCTTAAAATATGGAATAGCTAAGGAGAACATTTATTTTTCAATGGAAAGAAATATGCAATGTGCTATTGGGTCTTGTGGACATTGTCAATTTGGCCCTCTGTTTTTATGCAAAAATGGACCGGTTTTTTCTTATCAAACTATTGAACCGTTTTTGCATATAGCCGAAATTTAAACCAATCACTATGGAGGAAATTGGAAAAAAAGTCCAAAAGAATAAGTGGCAGCTGCTTCGATCACACATACACCCACACTACTTTCCTCTCTATACCACTAAAGAACAAACTTTATGCAACGCCTACAAAAAGTGAGTACTAGGCTTAAAAGGCTGTGAATAAAAAAAGGTCTTACAGTTTTTCCCCTCTGCTCTAACCAAAGCTCTGTTGTTTTATTTTTGATATAATATTTAAATCGGTAGTGGTTTTGAAAGAATGTTGAATTAAAATCTATGTCCATATCAGAAGCAAACCTTTGATAAAGGACTATAACAGCAAGATATTTTGTCAATGGGTTGGAATAAGTGGCTTATAAGGTATGCTAACGTGATTAAAACTTTTGAGAATTAGCTAGTTTACTTTCACTATAGAAAAGAGCGGAAAGTTTTCATTCCTATTCAAAAGCTTTCAGATCCAGTTGTTTTTAAATGTAGGAATCATCGGATTCTAATTGCTGTTCCTAAATCAAAAATGGATAATCTCTTTGAAGAAATATTCGCTTTGCGAAAGAGACAAAAAGATAGACAAGTTTATAGATTCCCTCCTCATTGACCCAAAGGACCTATAAGGTTGGGGGAGGGGCCGGGAAATCCGCTATACATACATAATTTCCTGTAATGGTGGTGGTAATTGGAGGGATCAGAGCCAAGCTCATGCTGCGTCACGAGCGTCATCTGTGTGGCTTGTGCAACAAGAGGAGATGGCACATCATCGAACATTGTAAAGAAGGGACATACAGTCGTTTTTTCGGTAACCCAGAGGGTGATGAGAAGAAGTCATACATGCCTTACCACAGCCAGCGCATGAGCTGGCGGGGAAAGGGCAAGGATACTTATTAGCTTACAATATAAGTCACAAAAAGACCACATCGTATGCATTACTGGGGAGAAGCGTGGCAGGTCCAGTCGGAGTATTATATGCAACCATTGTCTCATGAGCCCAAATGGGAATACTGGGGATACAAAGCATGTGGAGTTTCCCAAGTGCATCATGTATCAGCGCTAGGGAAGGCTCCTGTGTAATAGTAGCGTGGAGACTAGCCACCGTGATCTAGCTTCGGTCGCAATAATAAAGTACCAATTCTTTTCTGACTGTTCCATGTTTTTTGTCTTCTCTTTCTTCAAGACTAACTAGTCAGTACTACAGATATATGGCTCTAAATTCTACCCTCTCTTTTAATTTTTTATCTTTGATCCAACTCTCCGCCATTCCGTTTTTTTTCAAATAGGCACTATAATGTTGTTCCCCCAAAATTCAATTTGCCATCATTTGATTTCTTACATCGAAATTTCCATTAAGCAATCTAGGAAGAAATATGATTATGAATATCACATTAATAAATTATTAAAAAATATTCATAGTTTTAGCTGTATGATAACCTTTTTTAGTATTCTATGTTACTATCAATAGAATAGGTCATAATATATTGTAAAAACGATATGTGTGTAAATTATTTTAACATATATGTAAAATATTATTACATATAGCTATAAAGTATAAAAGATTTTTAATGTATTTTTTATTTTTTTCATAAAAAAGAACTAACTACATTTTTAATAACGTGATACATATGAATATTACAGTGAGTAAACCTTTTTTACCACCCTTAGAGCGCTATTTATCTTATCTAAAGCTTATATGGGAGAAAGAATGGTTGACCAACAATGGACCAATGGTAAGAGAATTTGAGGCGAGATTGAAAGAATATCTTAATTTAGATTATATTGTATATGTTTCCAATGGAACAATCGCCTTACAACTTGCACTTAAGATTTTAAACATAAAAGGAGAAGTTATTACTTCTCCTTTTAGTTTTATCGCTACGACGTCAGCTATTTTATGGGAAGGATGTGAGCCACAAATGGTTGATATTTTTTCTGATACATTAAACATCAATACTTCCTTAATCGAAGAAGCGATTACAGACAGAACTAGCGCTATTCTGGTTCCTCATATATTTGGTAATCCATGTGATGTGCAGAAAATAGAAGAGATTGGGAAAAAATATAGATTAAAAATCATTTATGATGGAGCTCAAGCTTTCGGTACTTATTATGATAATAGGTCTATATTTGCTTATGGCGACATCGCTACTATTAGTTTTCATGCTACAAAATTATTTCATACTGTTGAAGGGGGAGCATTGGTTGTGAGGTCGAAAGAAATTGAAAGAAAACTGCGCATGATGAGGAATTTTGGCTTTGCCGATGAATATGCGATTTGTGGTTTAGGAATAAACGCAAAAAACTCAGAATTACACGCAGCGATGGGATTATGCAATCTGTTTCATGTAAAAGACATTATAAATGAAAGGAAAAGAATCTCTGAGAGGTATGATAAAAATCTAGAAGGATTACCGATTAAAAAACAGAAGATTGCAGAAGGAACTCAATATAATTATTCCTATTATCCAGTAATATTTCCTGAAAAAGATGTTTTGGAATGGACAGTATCTCAATGCCAAAAAATGGGGATATTTCCTAAACGTTATTTTTATCCTTCTCTTAATCAGCTTTCCTTTTTGAAAAAAAGAACATTTTGCCCAGTAAGTGAGTATATAGCAGAAAGAATTCTCTGCCTGCCAATGTATAATAACCTTTCAGTGTCGACGGTAGATTTAATCAGTGAAATTGTGATTAATGCTTTAAGAGGATAAAATGAAAACAAATACAAATGTGTTAATAGCTTGCGTTGCGGAAAATAACGAGGAGCATTATATAAAATGTAAAATACTTTTTAAAAGCTTACGGCGTTTTGGCGGATGCCTTGCGAAATCCGCAGCAGTGGTTTGTTTTGTTAATTCGATTCGACCTGAATATCAAAAAGCATTTCAAGAAATGGACGTAGAAGTTGAGATAATCAAACCGTTTAATACCCAATACCCACACACAAATAATCTGAGAATATTCGAAATACAAAAAAAATATGACTATCTTATTGTTTTAGACAATGATATAGTGATAGCGAGAGATTTTTCATCATATATATCATCGAGTCATGTTCTTGCAAAAATAGATTATCATGATTATCTTTCTCTTTTTTCTTTAGAAGACTATATGCAGTTGTTTAAATATTTTAATTTAGAAATGCCATCAAAAACATATAATACGGAATCACACGATAAATTAACATATCCGCATTATAATGTTGGTGTTATGATTATTCCTAAAATATATGTTGACATTATAAGAAAAGAATGGGCTAACTGTATTAATGATTTAATTAGAGTATATCCAAAACTTAAAACGATTGAAAAGCAATCTTATTATACAGATGAAATAGCTTTTTCTCTTATGCTTCAAAAAACAAAAATACCTATAGAACCTTTGCCTATCTCGATGAATTTCCAAACAGCATATCCAATACATCCTTATTATAATCCTGATGAAATCGATCCTTATATTATTCATCATCACGACCGTATAGATAAACAAGGGAAACTATTACTCAGTAACTACAAGAAGGCCAATGAGGTTATACTAAAAATAAACGAGATATTATAATATAAATAAACGATCTGGAGGTAAAAATGAATGATAGAAAAGTATTGCCTGAAGTCGAATCATTTTTGACAGCTTCTCCAAAAAAAATGTTGATTGATGGCAAATGGGTGGAATCATTATCTGGAAATACATTTCCGTCATATGATCCAGCAACTGAACAACCTCTTGCTTTAATTTATGAGGCAAGAAAAGAAGACGTGGACCGTGCTGTCGATGCTGCTAGACAGGCTTATGAACATGGGGCATGGTCAAGGATGTCTCCAGCCGAGCGTTCTAAGCTCATGATGAAGCTTGCCGACCTGATGGAAAAGCATGCCGAAGAGCTTGCTCAGATTGAATCCTTAGACAACGGCAAGCCTCTTCGTGCAGCCCAAAGCTCGGATGTTCCCGCTTCGATTGAATTGTTCCGCTATATGGCTGGCTGGGCTACGAAGATTGAAGGGAACACCATCCCTTTTTCTTTGGCTAGTCCATATCGTTATTTAGCCTATATCTTAAAAGAACCCATTGGTGTAGTGGGACAAATCATTCCATGGAATTATCCCCTTCTCATGGCCACCTGGAAGCTGGCTCCAGCTTTGGCAACGGGCTGTACGATAATTCTTAAGCCAGCAGAACAAACACCCCTTACGGCCCTTAGGCTTGGAGAGTTGATTGTGGAAGCGGGATTTCCAGAAGGAGTTGTGAACATTCTTCCTGGATTTGGTGAAACTGCTGGGGCGGCAATTGCCAACCATTGCGGCATTGATAAGGTGGCCTTTACGGGCTCTACAGAAGTAGGCAAAAGCATCGTTAGAGCAGCGGTTGGGAACTTAAAAAAACTAACCTTAGAGCTTGGAGGCAAATCCCCCAACATAGTCTTTGCCGATGCAGAATTGGATAAAGCGATTGGCGAAGCGGCAAATGCGGCTTTTATAAACAGTGGTCAAAACTGTTGTGCTGGGAGCCGACTTTTCATTGAAAAGAAAATCTATGAGGAATTTACAAAAGCCATAACCCAACAGGCCAAGGAGCTAAGGGTAGGTCCTGGATTTGATCCTAACAGTCAGATTGGTCCTTTAATCTCTGCCCAACAGCTCCAAAGGGTATCTTCATATGTGCAGTCGGGCATTCGCCAAGGAGCGAATGTAGGCTGTGGAGGAGTTAGAGTTGGAGAAAAAGGCTATTTTTTTGCTCCGACTCTGCTGACTAATGTCCATGCGCAAATGAAAGTTTATCAAGAAGAGATTTTTGGTCCAGTTGTCTGCGCAGTACCTTTTGATTCTGAAAAGGAAGAAGATTTGATTAAAATGGCTAACGAGACTATTTATGGCTTGGCTGCAGGGATATGGACAAAGGACATTTCCAAGGCTCATCGGCTTGCTGCAAAAATCAAAGCGGGGACAGTGTGGATCAACTGCTATAATGTTGATGATCCAGCTCTTCCTTTTGGAGGGTACAAACAATCAGGCTGGGGTAGAGAAATGGGACATGAAGTTTTGGAAAATTATCTCCAAACAAAATCAGTCTGCGTGCAGCTTTAAGCGAAAAATCTTAGTGGATATGGCCTTCAGTAAGGGAAACACTCATTCTTTTCTTTCAGATTGGTGTTCTCAGAAGAAAGGGGAAATTAAAGAGGTCTTTAAAGAAAATCTTCTACCAGCGTTAATTATTGGCGTCTTTGTTGCATTTCTTACGATTGGTTATTATCAGGGGTGGAAAGTTAAGGAATTACTGGAGAATTTAGAACGTTTAAACAGAGAAAAAGGGATTTGGTTTACAGTCAGTGTGAATGCGATCTGCTGCGGACCATTAGCAGTATTGTTACATGTGATAATCTGGGATAAAGGCAAAGTCCGGTATGACCATCTTGAGTCCTCGGTTTACAAGGCTTTTATTTTTGGATTAAGTATTTTCTTTTCAAATTATGTCTTTAAAGCTGTTAGCTTGCTTTTTGGTGAAGAACCTTCATTTCATGGGATTATCTGCAAGGTTTTTGTAGACAATTTCCTTTATACTCCTTTCTTTTGGCTTCCTTTTATTATGGCTCTTTTCAAGTGGAAAGAAGCTAGATACCAGTTTTTCCCATTTTGGAAGTGTTGGAATCCATTGATATATACGAAAGAAGGAACTTCGTTGCTTCTTTCTAATTGGATCATTTGGGTCCCCGCTACTACGTTTCTTTTTGCGATGCCTTTGGCTTTGCAGCTTCCCTTTGCAATGTGTTGTTATATTGTCTGGTCTCTCATAGTCAGTTGCCTGTTAGAAAAGAAAAAGAGCAAGAACAATAGATGATCTTCTCATTGGGTAAGTTACCAGTTGTGGATAAAAGAATCCTGGCAAAAAGATCGATAGAACTCTCCATGGAAAGCTAATTTTCTTTTTTAAATTATGTTTTGTGGAATGCCATTTAGAAAAAAGGTTGAGGGGATACTCTCTTACGATTAGGACAAATGAAGAACGAGAATACGATCTGCCCTGTCATTTATTTAAAAATAATGTATCCGATTGGCTTTTTAAAGAAGGATGGAAGCAAAATAAGGGAAAAAAGTAATAAGGGAAGGCATTGTGGATTTGTTTCTCTTTTTTATGCAAAAATAGACTAGTTATTTCTTATCAAACTATTGAACCCTTTTTGAATATAGCTGAAAATTAAGGCTTTCTAACCACTAGGAAGGAAGTCGGAAAAGAAGTCCAAGAGAATAAGTGACAACTGCTTCGATTACACCCACTACTGTCATTTCTAGACCACTAAAGAACCAATTTCTTGCTGTAACAAGAGTTTTTGCGGCGCCGACAAGAAAGTGGGCTACTAGGCTTATAAAAAAAGAAAAGGAAATGGCGTACATTCCTGATAGAAAGAAAAAAGGAACCAAAGGGATAAAAGCGCCAAGAACCGTCGAAATAGCGGCCGATAGACAGGCATTCCAGGGCTTTGGAAAGGTAGCTTGCGAAAGACCAAGCTCAGAGCTAACCATCGCCGAAAGAAAGTGTTCTGGCTTTTGATACAGCTTTTCTGCGATCCATTTTGACTCTTCTTCGTTAAAGCCTTGTAGTTGATAAAAAAGCGCCATTTCTTCTATTTCTTCTTGCGGATTTTCTTCAATTTCTCTTTTTTCCCTAGCAATCTCCGCTTCATATACTTCCTTCTGGCTTTTGGCAGCTAGATAAGCTCCAGCCCCCATAGACAAAGATGAGGCAATCATTCCAGCAAGCCCAGATATGAGTATGTAATGGGTTTGGTTTTCTGTAGCTCCAGCTACACCAGAAACTATTCCGAAAACAGCTCCTAATCCGTCATTGATGCCATAAATGGAGTCGGTTATCCAGTTCCCCCCTTTACCATGCCATTTTTCTCTAGTCAAAATGGTGTCTATCTTGTTTTCTGGGGCAGGACTCTTTTTGATGAGATTATGTAAAATGGAGACATGATCCTTTTCATCTTTTGCTAATTCTGCAAGTGTCTGTTCTAGCTTAGCCGATCCTTTAAACAATTCTTTTTGTTTCAAATATCTCAGTTCATCTTTTGCTTCGGCATTTTCCATTCTTCTCACTACATTCCAGATACCCAGATTTTGATTTAACCACTTTTCAATAATTCTTTTGAATTTTGAATCCGTTTCTTCGCAACTTTGGCCCAATGTTTTGAGTTCTTGCTCCCATTTAAGAGCATGTTTTTCTTCAGTTTCAGCGAGTTTTAAGAGAATTTCTTTTTTGTGGGGATTTTTTTCTATCTCTGCAATATCTCTATAGGCTCTTGCCGTTTTCTTTTCATTTAGCCAGTTCTGATGCAAAATCTTGACAAGTTCATTGCGTTTCAAATTCATAAGGAAAATAAATTAAGGATAAAAAGAAGAAGGGAAAAAACTACCTATTCACTCCGCAAAAACATTCAATCATTTTTAGTCCTGTATCAACCCCAACTTTTTGTAGGCTTCTTTTTGAATGTCGGTCATGGCTGAAGGAGGATCAAACCACATTCTTCCCCAATTCCTATCCACAAAAATTGCTTTTTCATGCTCAGCGAAAATCAGAGCGATAGTAAGCTGTTCTGCTTGCGATAAGTTCGGGAGAGGAATCTTATAGGGCAGGTCATTAAGAAATAAAAAACGGCTGCCCGATGGAGTCAATTCAAAAACTAGAACCCCATGGCCTGCTTCGGTGGCCTCATCAATTTCAATAATCCGTTTAGAAGGCTCGGCTTCAACTTTTTTATCGCCTATGAGGTCATAAGAAAGAGTTTCCTTGAATGAACTTGTGATTTCATTTTGAGCATTTTGAGGAAGACTTTCAAGGAATTTTGCAAGTCTTGGTGTGATGTTGGGCAGCAGTATGGGTGTTTCTTTCCCTGAAAGGGAATTATGCACAAGAAAGAAAAGAAAAAAAAGAGAAATGAGGTATTTCATGACCCGTTGGAAGTAGATTGAGGCAGTGGTTTGAGAAGCCGGAAATAATAAACATTTAACTTGAGATCTTTTTCAAAGTATTCTCTCCATCTTGAAAGCGTCCAATTCTTCAAAAACAAGCAGCTATCGAGAGAATTCGAATAGATAGCAAAATCAGGTCTCTCTGAAATCCTCTCTCCTATAATTCCCACATGCCCTTGGACATCCCTGGAAGAAGGAGAAATAATGATATCTCCAGAAATCAGTTCGGATGGTTTTTTTATCAATATTGCATGAGCTTTAAGCCAATCATATAAGTCGGCTATATAAGGGATTTTTAGGGGAATTTCCAATGCTTGGCTTAAAATTTTACTAACAGCAGCAGCACTAGAATATATTCCTCCACCAGGGAAACTGCCCGTATCCATTCCGACAGAATTCAAGGTTATTAAATAGATTCTGGAACTCAGCGTTTCATTTTTTTTGTTTCCTCCGCTACTTTTTAAATACAAATCATCGAAGGATGGAAGAAGAGCCTCTCCATGTAGAGCTGTGATACTGGGATAACTCCCTTCATTCATAGAAACATTATAAGACAAAAAAAGAAACAATAGGATATTATAGAAGCTTTTCTTTCCCATAGCCACAGGTTTGTAAAACACAATAAAAAAATAAGAAATACAAAAGTTTTTCTTTTTTTCCTAGCTATTTATATTGAAGCCTTGGAGCCTTAGTGAAAAAGGGGAGTTTTCTTCTGGTTTCTACCATCCAATGTGAACGCTTGACTACTTTGCTAGAGTATGATAGCAAAGGTCTTAGGGAGTGGGGGTGGCCTTAGGCTTTGGATGGAAGGAAGACATTGATGTAATCTTAGATAATTTTCTAGAAAATCTCAACATTATGGACCAAGAAATGTTTCTCAAAGCAGAGCTAAAAAGGCCTTAAATTTCTATAAATAGCTTTCCAATAGGTTAATTAAATCGTAATGATTGCTTCAAGAACTGCATTAATTCAAAGGAAAACAAAGGAAACGGACATTTCCATAAAAATGACCCTAGATGGGAAAGGGACAAGCGAAATAAAAACGGGCATTGGGTTTTTTGATCACATGCTTGAACTCTTTGCCTATCATGCTTCTTTCGATTTAATCCTTGAATGTAAAGGGGATCTTGGAGTTGATTTTCATCATACAGTAGAGGATTGTGGCATTGTGCTTGGAGAGGCTCTTAATAAATCTCTGGGCGATAAAAAAGGGATTGCTCGTTATGGATATTGTCTTTTACCTATGGATGAAACTCTAGTCCACTCAGCAATAGATATCAGCGGAAGGCCTTATCTTTGTTTTCGATCCCCTGACCATTTGCCCCTAGTTTTTCTTTCTGCTGGTAATTTTCAAGCTCAACTTTTAGAAGAATTTTTAAGGGCCTTTGTTACACATGCTAGACTTTGCCTTCATATCCATATATTGGAAAGTAAAGAGACGCATCATTTGATTGAAGGCACCTTTAAGGCCTTGGCAAGAGCTTTAAAGATGGCTGTTTGTTTAGACCCAGCATGTGTTGAGCGTATTCCAAGCACGAAAGGAACTTTAGGATAGGGATTCACACGGCTTTAGTGAAAATCTCATGCTGACGTTATCTTATCTCTCTGAATTATATTTATTGTATTCCAACGATTATTCTAAAGAAGTTCGTCGTTTTGAGCTTTGCGGAAGATATTTTCCTGATCCTCATAAGCCAAATCTTATGGGAGTTATTAATCTGTCCTCAGAATCTTGGTACCGCGAAAGTGTGGCTTTAGATTCAATTTCGGCAGTACGAAAGGCGAAGATTCTCCAAGCCTCCGGGGCGGATATAGTCGATATTGGTGCTGAGTCTTCTTTGTCATATGCTCAAAGGATTGATGATATCCAACAACTTGAACTGCTCCTTCCTATTATTAAAGAGTTATCGACTACAGGTATACTCATTTCTGTAGAGACCTATCATCTAAATGTAGCTAAAGGCTGTTTTAAGGCAGGGGCAGCTATTTTAAATCTTACAAAGGGGGATAATTTAAAAGAATTTTTTAAGGTTGTGGCTGATTATGATGGGGGGGTGATTATTAACTTTGTTCGAGGTGATAATGTCCGAGAGGTACAACCGATTGAGCTTCCTAAAGATCCACTAAGTTTACTGTTCCCTTATTTTGAAAAACGGATCGAAGAAGCTTTGTCTTGTGGAGTGAGAAAGATATGGCTAGATCCTGGTCTTGGATTTTATTATCCCAATCTCCTCGATGGTCCTACCCGAATCCAAAGGCAAATGGAAATCTTTCTTCATACTTTTCGGCTTCGAAAGTTTGGTTGGCCAATTTGCCATGCCTTGCCTCATGCCTTTGAATGTTTTCAAGATGAAGTAAGGACTGCGGAAGCTTTTTTCGCCCTGCTCGCCATTTTAGGCAAAACGGATCTTTTAAGAACCCATGAAATAAACAAGGTTCTTGGGGTTGTAAAGACGATGCAACTTTTTTCAAGCAAAAATCCATAAGGATCTGTCTTAGATCAGTTGCTTAAGTATTTTCGAAGTCATTATGCGTAATAGAAAAATAGAAGGCGGAGAAGAGGAATAGGCAGTTGCAGAAAAAGTAAAACTATAATCTCCATCCGATGATTCACGAACAATAAAGCAAGTTTGAATGGCATTATAAGTTTCATGGGTGCTGGATTTTGGCCATAGCCTCGAAAGCTTCTTTAGTTATTCACATACCCATTGAAACAGCATATCAACGAACCTCATTCACTCTGCCTTACCTTTTAATCTGCTTTGTACAAATTCTATTTCCCTTTGATGGATGGCTAAAGAGTTTAAACAATGCTTCCAGGGTTCTTTTTTATATATGAAAGTGTTAGACCATGGAGTGTAAAGATAAATATGATAGCCAAAGGTTAAAAGAAACTCTTTAAGATCGTAGGCTGAATATCCATAGTCTTTGGTCAAGTTTGTTATTTCAATTTGAATAGCGGGAGGATTTGCATTTTTAAGCATTTTTGTCAACCCTTGAAGAACAAAAAGCTCAGCTCCTTCGACATCTATTTTCCCGAAAACATAATGAATTCTGTCGTCAAGAAGATCTTCAAGACATCTTACCTCGACTGCCTTTGAGTCATGTCCCGTGTTTTTTGGATCTAGGCGGCTATAGGGACCCTTTTCAAGAAAGAATGTTTTTCCTTCCTTGTTAGCAGCAGCAATTTGATGGACTTCAATGCAATAAAATTTATTTTCATTTTTATTTCTATTAAGAAATTGAATAAATCTTTCGCAAGGTTCGATGGCAACAACCTTACCTTTTTCTCCAACAAGTTTTGCCATGTATATGCTATAAAGACCTTGATTGGCACCGCAATCGAAAACATAATCTCCTTCTCTCAAATACCGGCTTAAGAACTTCATCTCCCTATAATCAGTAATTCCAGAAAAAGAAAAGGATAGGGGTATAAAACCCTTTTCAGAGCGGTAAATAAATTTCGATCCGTTATCAAGATAAAGACTCCAGTCTCCTTTAAAAATCTTTTTATAAAAGGTCCAAAGGATAATTTGACAAATTTTAGATCTTAAAAAACAGGAAGATTCTCTGGTATAAGAACCAAGATCTTTTTTGTAAAGAGCTAATTTCCTTTTCCAATAATACCAACGAGTATATCCATTCATTCCACGGCCCATATTATTGCCTCAATAACAGCAAAAATGATATTATTCTTTCTTTAGAAGACTTCTAACTAATTTTTTTAATCTAATAAATGGCAAGCCTCCTCATGATAAAAATAGAACTAAAGGTGTAGTCGCACGTGGTTATTAGTTTTCAATACATGGGCCATGGACTGATTAGTGAAGACACTTCTATTTCCTCTATGAGGTTTTAGGTATGAATGGATTCTCAGGGAACTAGAATCCCAGAAATCAACTGGGAATGTATGATCCACTCTCATACGGGAATTCTCAAGTGTTTTGGCATGCAAGCATGGATGAGGGAATAAGGAAGTCTGCCAAAATCTTTACCCAGTGCCAAGACAGGCATCATGCGGCAAGATAGGAAAACTAATATTAGCTTGGCAAAAGCAAGTTTAATGAATCTACTATCTGATATCAATTGCATCCTCTTATGCAAGCGAATTCAATAGGGGTTTTAGATATTTGAGACTGTGGTAACGGCTCAACTCTATCAGTTTGTATAGCCCACCGATCAAATAATCTGACGGTCTAATTCAATCTTTTGGTCAAAAACTTAGAGTGTTTTTAGAACATATAAATCTTCAGTGGATTCTATTCTGGAGTTAATCCAAATTTCTAATTTGATTGCAGAGATTTAAACTTTGGTAGCCTCTATTAAATTATTTAAAGAAATTGTAAAAAAACATATTTTTCTACTTTGAAAAAAAAGGCTCTAAGATATCATAAAAGCATGCCACTTTTTATCATTGTCTTTGTTTTGTTTATTTCGTTTGCACAAGCTACAGAGCTTTCTGATTCTAAAACAAAATCTGTTGACAGTTCTACTAAAAAACCTACCGAAATAAAGTATGTTGTAAAAAAAGGAGACAGTCTTTGGAAAATTTCGAGAAAGTATAAGGTCACAGTTGAAGCACTGATGGCAATCAACGAATTAAAAGACGATCGCTTAAAACCTGGTCAAGAATTAATCATTCCTCCGAAAGGATATCGGCCACCACCTCCTAAGGATATCAATCCTTCCCCATCCCAAGAAGAGAAAAAAGATTCAGCAAAAATTCAAACTGTTCCACCTTCTCAAAGTCAATGATTATTTTTTGATCTAGGCCGAAAGGAACATATTTTCTTTTAAACGAACTTTTTGATTAGCTGACCAGTAACTAGCCTTAGGCCCATTGCCTAAATTGGAGGGGATAAACCGACCTTTGGCTTATCCTCAGGAGAAAAATGGAACCGCTTCCTCACAATCCTTATAAGCATTTAGCTGTGTTTTTCAGCAGCAGCATTACGATGTTACGCCCTCGAAATTCTCAAATTTTTGATTCCTGTAAAATGCTCCTTTTAGGTTTTTCCACTGTCTTTGGTTTTCCCGTGTGAGCTGATTCCAAGGGAACGACTTTCCAAAATAAAGCTTTTGCTTTTCTCCAGTTCTCAAGAATGTGCTTTGCCTTGGTACTACCAGTTTTTTCAAAATGAAAATAAATAATCTGTTGCAGGTCTTTGGCTTCATCCTCTTCTGGAAATCTTTCCAGTCTTACCATCTGCAGGTTACAATTGTCCGGAAAACTGCCATCTTCGTCGTATACATAAGCAATGCCACCAGACATTCCTGCTGCAAAATTTTTACCAGTCTTTCCAAGCACGACGACTTTCCCCCTAGTCATATATTCACATCCGTGATCGCCTATTCCTTCTATGACTGCCGTTGCTCCACTGTTTCTAACGGCGAATCTTTCTCCCGCTTTTCCACAACCATAAAATCTCCCACCTGTTGCCCCGTATAACACTGTATTGCCACAGATTACATTTTCTTCAGGTTTGAACAAGGCGTAATCTGGGGCTTTAAGAACAATTTCCCCACCACTCATTCCTTTGCCAACGTAGTCATTGGCTTCTCCTTCAAGCCGAATGTTAACTCCATTGACCAGGAAGGCGCCAAGACTTTGGCCAGCACATCCTGATAGGTTCAGTTGGATGGTGCCCTCAGGAAGACCGTTATCACCGTAAAGATAAGCAATAGTCCCCGAGAGCTGAGTTCCAATGCTTCTATTAACATTTTTAACCTTATGGGTTATAAGAACGGATTTTCTGGTCCGTATTGCTGATTTAGCTTGTTGAAGAAGTAGTTCATCCAGCGGCCGATCGCCTTGAGGATCATTTCTTTCCCACGTATGATACCGAGGTTCTGTTTCCATTCCCTCGGGTTTCCAGAGCAATGAACGAAGATCCAAAAGATGGGATTTGGGGTGATTAGGAAATGATTTTTGTTCAAGAAGCTCTGTTTTTCCTATCACTTCGTTTAATGACCGAGCTCCGAGACTAGCTAATATTTCTCTGACTTCTTGAGCAACGGCATTGAGATAGGCAATAATGCCTTCAGGGGTTCCCTTAAATCGAGCTCTTAGTTTTGGGTCTTGAGTAGCAATGCCCGTGGGACAAGTATTGAGATGACAATGGCGGACATAAACACAACCCATAGCAATAAGGGCCATAGTTCCAAAGTTAAATTCTTCGGCACCCAGGATCGCTGCAATGACAATGTCTCTTCCCGTTCTCAAGCCACCATCTGTTCTCAAGGTAACTCTACTCCTCAGTCCATTGAGCATGAGAACTTGCTGGGTTTCGGCTACCCCTAATTCCCAAGGGGTTCCAGCATATTTTATAGAAGAAATTGGGGAGGCTCCCGTTCCCCCTTCATTGCCACTGATCAGGATGATGTCAGCATGGGCTTTAGCAACCCCAGCAGCAATTGTTCCAACGCCGGCTTCGGAGACAAGCTTAACACAAATTTTTGCCCGTGGATTTGCTTGTTTTAAGTCATAAATTAACTGAGAGAGGTCTTCGATGCTATAAATGTCATGATGAGGAGGAGGGGAGATAAGAGGAACTCCAGGAGTACTCCTTCTGAGTCTGGCAATTACTTCATCGATTTTGAAACCAGGAATTTGACCTCCTTCCCCAGGCTTTGATCCCTGAGCCATTTTGATTTCTATTTCAGCGGCATTGGATAAATATTCAGCTGTCACTCCAAATCTTCCGGAGGCAATTTGTTTAATCAGGCTATTTTTCGAGTCCCCGTTAGGTAAAGGACTATACCTTTCTGGATCCTCGCCTCCCTCTCCTGTATTGGATTTACCTCCAATCCTATTCATAGCAATGGATAGAGTTTCATGAGCTTCAGGGGATAAGGCACCATAAGACATGGCAGCCGTGGTGAATCTTTTCCTGATTTCTTCAATTTGTTCCACCTCTTCCAGTGGAATGGGGGTTTGTTGACGAAAGGTTAAACAGTCTCTTATTGAAATAGGACCGCTTGACAGGATGAGGTTGGAAAACTTTCTATACTCTTCTATTTGTCCTGCTTTTTCTTTGCCTTTTAAGCCAACATAGACATGAAGGGGGTGAATAGCTTGAGGAATCAACGCATGTTTTTCCCCTTCTCTTTTATAACGGTAATACCCCAAATCCATCAGTTTTGGGGCTTGGTCCCTGAATCCCAGCTCATGCCTTTGGATAGCTTCTTTGGCTATTTGCCTGTACGTCAGCCCACCTATACGAGAAGGGGTATTTTCAAAACAATCATTGATAACTTCTTCCCCAATGCCAAGGGCTTCGAAAAGTTGGCTGCCGTGATAACTGGCGATCGTTGAAATCCCCATTTTTGACATAATTTTTAGAAGCCCTTTTTCAATCGCCGATTTGTAGTTTTTAGCTATTTCTTCTCTTGTCAAATTGCCAAATGCACCATTTTGATGAAGATTAGAAAAAAGCTCCAGACAAAGATACGGATTTACTGCTGTTGCCCCATAGCCGATAAGACAAGCAAAATGGTGAACATCGCGACATTCTCCCGTTTCGCATATTATAGATAGTTTGGTTCGCTTTCCAACCCTAATCAGGTGATGATGAACAGCCCCCACCACAAGCAGCATAGGGAGAGGAGCAAGCTCTTTGGACGGTCCTTTGTCTGACAAAATGAGAATGGCTATGCCTTCATCAGCGGCTTCTTCAGCCTCCATTTTAATTTCCCAGAGCCTAGATAGAAAAGCTTCTTCTGAACCATCGATAGGGAAAAGACATTGGATAGTCCTTGCTTGCAAGGATGGCTCTGGTCTAGATCTTAATTCTTCAAGCTCTTCATTGAAAAGAAAAGGCGAGCATAGACGAATGACTTCATGGTCTATAGGACCTGTAAGAAGCCATTGCGGTAGTCGACCACACCAATTTTCTAAAGACATCACGAGTTTTTCTCGTATAGGATCAATTGGTGGATTGGTTACTTGTGCGAAAAGTTGTCTAAAATACCAATAAAGAATTTTCGGTTTATCCGAAAGAATTGCTATTGGGGCATCATCTCCCATGGAGCCAACCGCTTCTTCAGCTTTTTGAGCCATCGGTTTTAGAACATATTGTATTTCCTCTTCGTCATATCCAAAACACAAAAGCTTTTTGTTAAGTTCTTCAGGATCATTGTGGAAAGAGTCTGCAAAGAAAATGCTTTTTCCTATTTTGCGTTGAGAGTTTCGCAAGAACTGAATGTAAGGGTATTTAGAGCTAACCTGTTCTTTAATTTCTTTATCCCTAAGAACTTTTTTAGCTTCGAGATCAATGGCGATGATTTCTCCTGGACCAAGTCTTCCTTTTTCAATGACAGTTTTCTCATCGATCTTTCCGATACCTGCTTCAGATCCAAGAATAAACAAACCGTCGGAAGTAATCCTAAAACGGGAGGGACGAAGTCCGTTGCGATCCAGACATGCACCGACAATTTTCCCATCACTAAATACTAGAGCTGCGGGGCCATCCCATGGCTCTGAAAAAAGTTCATGGTAGAGATAAAAATTTTTCAACTCTTCGGGAATGTGCTTTTCAGCCTGCCATGCGGCAGGAACAAGCATGAGGATAGCCTCTAAAGTATCCCTTCCGGAAAGAGTGAGGAACTCAAAAACATGATCAAGACTTGCTGAATCACTTGTTCCAGGTGGAATGATTGGTAGCAGGTTTTCGATCTCATTTCCCCAGGGTTCACACATTTCAAGCGCTTTTTCTCTTGCCTTGGTCCATAATCGGTTCCCCTGAATCGTGTTGATTTCCCCATTGTGGGCAAGCATTCGAAATGGCTGTGAAAGAAACCACGAGGGGAAAGTGTTCGTGCTATACCTTTGATGGTAAATAGCGAAGGGTGTTTTGAAAAGAGGATCGTGGAGATCAGCGTAGAATTTTTGGAGTTGAGGAGAGACAAAAAGCCCTTTGTATACAATTGTTTTAGAAGAAAAGGAAGGGATATAAAAATCTTTAATATTTTGTTTAGCAATTTTATTTTCAATTTTTTTCCGACATAAAAAAAGGAGCTGTTCAAAAGCCAACGAATCTAGAGAGCGATCTAGAGGTTTTGCCAAGAGAATCTGTTCGATGTGAGGACAGGTTCTTTGAGCTTTGTCGCCAAGAGCATCCATGTGGATGGGAACAAGACGCCATCCCAAAATATATAAGCCATGTTCAAGAACAGTCTCCTCTATAATTTTTTTACAATGGACTTGCGCATATAGATCTTTGGCGGGAAGAAAACAGAATCCGACAGCTAAATCTTCGTTTTTAAAAAGATGGTGCCCGGATTTCTCTATTTCTGGACGCAAGAGATCATAGGGGATCTTAGTCATGACCCCAGCCCCATCACCTGTTTTCATATCAGCATCAATAGCCCCTCTGTGAGAAAGGGCACAGACGCATTGTAGAGCAGCATCTAAGATGTGGTAAGTTGAATTTCCATGGATATCCGCTACAAAACCTACTCCACAGCTTGACCGCTCCATCTGTTCAATCCAAAGTGGTGGAAGCGATTGATTGTCTAAAAATTTTGCAAAATGCATGTTGTGTTAATTCTAGGTATCTTTTCGAAAGTGGCAAGATACACGTTTGTTTTTTTTCTTATATAATTTGATGAATAAAAAATATTCATTAAAAAAGTCCTTTCGCATCCACATTGAGGCTGACAGAAAGTTGCATTGCGGTTGGCTAAGTAGCTCTGACTCAATGCAGGAAGAAGCAGTAGGGATTTGTCATTGTTTTTATTCAGGAAGCAACGGGCTTATCAAGCCAAAGGTAAAGCTTTTAAGTTCCAAAGGGGCCGAGTAGTGTAAAGTTTAACATGATGGAGGGGGGGGATCACACAAAAACTTCTAGGAGAATCGCTTAGAAGGAAAGAGAAAAGTAGCGATTGCTTGGATGCCAACGTCTAATTAGTTTTTAAAGAGGATTTTTTGACTGAATAGATAGCAAAAGCCACTATATAGGTTTGTCTTTTTTTAAGCTAGATCATTGATAAATTTTACCTATAAGGAAGATCCAATATGATTGGCAGAATTGAAAAAACTTTTTTAGAATTACAGAAGCGTGGAACCAAAGCTTTCATTCCATTTGTAATGGCTGGAGACCCAACTCCTGAAGTATTTCTTAATGTAGTGGAAATTCTTGAGGAATCAGGGGCAGACATCTTAGAAGTAGGTATCCCCTTTTCAGATCCTTTAGCGGATGGCCCGATAATCCAACAGTCGGCTTTTCGAGCTCTCAAGGGGGGGGTGCATATCGACCAGGTTTTTTCTCTTTTGAATATAATCCGAAAGAAATCCAATATTCCAATTGTTCTTTTTTCCTATTTAAACCCAATTTTTCGTTATGGCATAGAACGGTTTGCTGCTAAAGCCTATGACAATGGTGCAGATGGGGTATTGATCGTCGATCTGCCCCCGGAAGAATCTCTTGAGGGAATCAATTCTTTGGAAGAAAAATTAGATCGAATTTTGCTTGTTACCCCTGCCACCTCCACGCTTAGAAAAAAGAGGATAGCGGAAAGAACCAGGGGATTTCTTTATTGCGTTTCGCGTAACGGCATCACTGGCTTACAAAAAGAACTTTCTAAGGAAGCTTATGAATTGGTAAAATCAATGGAGACTTTAAGCAAGGTGCCACTTTGTGTTGGATTTGGAGTGTCGACTCCGCATCAGGCAAAAACAGTAGCATCCTATGCCGATGGAGTGGTCGTGGGTAGCGCGTTAGTTGATGAATTAGCCAGGATCGTGGAAGGTAAAAGTACCTTAGAGAAATTTAAGGAGTTTGCTTTTTCGCTTGCAAAAAGTATTCATAAAGAGCAAAAAAATAATCAATCATTGTGAAAGGAAAAAGCAGAAACAATGTCTATTTTGTCCTTAGATTATGGAACGAAGCATATTGGATTAGCCATCAGTGATGAGACCTTGTCCATTGCTGTTCCTCTGGATCCATTGCAGGCTGAACCGTTTGGGAAGTTTATTGGAAAGCTTAAAGAAACGATAAGGCAGTTTGAAGTCAGTCTTATTATTGTAGGTTTGCCAAGAAACATGGATGGTTCCTATGGGATTGCGGCAGAAAAGGTTAAACAGTTTGTTTTTAAACTTAGACAATGGATTCAAATTCCTATGGAGTTTCAAGATGAGAGACTGAGCACGAAGCTTGCAGATAGACTATTGACTGAAAGAGGCTGCCACGGAAAAGAAAAGAAAAGAAGGATTGACAGTTGTGCGGCTGCAGTTGTACTACAATCTTACTTGGATGGACTGCTTTTAAAAGAAAAAAAAGCTAGAAGTGTTGTTTAACATTTTGAAAAGAGAAAACAGATGCGCTTTTTATGTTCTTTTCTCCTAAGCTTGGCTATTTTATTGCCTACGCTTTTGAAGGCTAATCCTGGAGGATCTAACTATTCAGAAGAAAGTGGGCAGAAAGTAGAAAATGTCTCTTTGAAGACAGAAGAAATTCCAGAGGTGGCTCTTTTCAAAGAAGGCGCTAACGAAATTATGTTTATGGCTGGGGGCCTTTTTTCTACAGGTTCTGGTAATGGAAGATATACTTTTAATGAAATCCCCACCTTAACCTATTGGGGTTGGATGTTGACTACGCCGGATAAAGGGGGAATTTTGCGCGGGAATCTCGAATTGCTTGTCGGCCTTTATGCTAGCGCCATAGAAAAAGGCTTTGGTAGTACTGTTATAGGCCCTCAAATTATGGTTAGGTACAATTTTGTACAGCCTGATAGTCGCTTTATTCCCTTTATTGAAGGAGGTTTAGGATTCGTTTATAACGATGCCTATACGGTCAAGACGCAATCAATGGTTGGACAGGTAATAGAATTTACCCCACAATTGGGTGCTGGTTGCAGATACATGCTTGATACGCATTGGTCTTTTAATTTTGAGCTTCTTTTCCATCATATGTCTAATGCGGACATGGCAAGTAGAAATATTGGGGTTAATGAGTTGGGTGGAATGATTGGATTTTCTTATCTCTTGGGTCGGCCACATTGAATCTTCCTTTAGTCGGTTATAAGATAATTCTTTCTTATTGCGGTACTGGCTTTCATGGTTGGCAAAAGCAAGGCCAATTACCTACAGTCCAGCGCTTTCTAGAAGAAGCTGTAGCTAAAATATGGCAAACAGAAATTCATATTGAGGGAGCTAGCAGGACAGATGCTGGCGTTCATGCCAAGGGGCAGGTCGCTTCTTTTATCGCTCCCAGAAAACTTGAAGCGGAAGTATTACAACGAGCATTGAATTATTATTTACCTGAAACCATTAGGGTTCTACATATTAGAGTTGTCTCTAAAGAGTTTCATGCCCGTTTTCATGCTATTTCCAAAACCTATCAATATTGGATATGGAATGATCCAGTGATGGATCCTTTTTATCTCTGGCGAGCTTGGCATATTCCTAGACAGCTGGACTTACAAAGTATGAATGAAGCGGCAACGCTTTTTGTAGGCAAAAAAGATTTTGCTTCTTTTGTTAGCTCCCCTGGTTTTGTCTTAAAAGACACAATAAGGACTGTTTTCGACTGTGGCTTTACCGTCCAAGGGCAATTGTGCCTTTTTACGATCAAAGCCAATGGGTTTCTTTATAGAATGGTCAGAAATATTGTAGGAGCATTAGTGAAAATAGGATTAGGTCGATTGGATCTTGAAAAGCTAAAAGATATTTTTGAAAGCAAAAATAGGAAGCTTTCTCCTGCCTCTGCCCCTCCATGGGGCTTGTATCTCCTGAAAGTCGATTATCCTCCAGACCTGGAGACAAATCATTAAAATAATTATTTTTTCTATTATTATATTTATAATGTTTATACTATTTTTAAATTATAAGGATAACTAAATATAATTTTATTTGACATATTATAAGATATCATCAATATTCATTTCATTAAAATAATCAATGAAAGGAGGATTGCATGACTGAACCTTCAACAGTTCAGAATATGGAGCATACTTTAAAAAAAAGAGGGATGGATATGATTCCTCTACTCCGTCTTTTTGCTTTAGTGTATTGCTGGATAGCCGTGCCTGCGCTTTTGGCTTATTTTTATGAAATGACAGCTAGAGCTGGGGCTGATCATCTTTTCATATTCCAGAGAATTGTGGAAAGGAACTTCTATTTGTTGATAGCTGATATCAGCTTGATTGCCCTCGCTCTGCTTTTGGTTATGGGGACAAAAGTATCTGATCAGCCCACTTCCAGCCAAAGCCTCCTTCCCTTTTGGGGTACCCTTTGGATTGGGTATATTGTTGCAAGACTATCCACTCCGGGGCATATTCCAATGAATCTATGGATGGGAATATATGCACTCTTTTTAGCCCTAATTGCAGTTGCTTTCCATGAACTTTTCTTTAAAGGAATAAAGAAAAAAATATAATGAGTTTGTATTCCCCGCACCATTTGCTAGGTGCGGGGAATCGCTTTTTATTTCAGTATGGAATGTGATGGCTTTGGTTTTGGAATAGTTCTTGTTGCTCCTCAAATTCCTCAGAATACGGGTAACATTGCAAGGATATGTGCTGCCACAAATTCTGAACTGCATCTTATTGAGCCACTCGGTTTTTCTTTGGACAATGCGGCAATGAAAAGGGCAGGGGTAGATTATTGGAAAGCGGTTAAGATGTCTCTATGGAAGGGCTGGGATTTTTTTTTAGAAAAACAAAGGGAACGGAGATTGTTCTTTTTTGAAACAGGTACTTATCCACCTTATTTTACTGCTTCTTTTCAACCTCATGATATCTTTGTCTTTGGACGAGAAACAAAGGGCCTTTCCCAAAGGATTCTTTCTTTGAGTCCTCAGTCCATTTTTTCGATACCTATTCTCAACCCTTCCGTGCGTAGCCTCAATCTAGCTAATTGTGTCTCAATCATCCTTTATGAAGCCATAAGGCAAAACTTGCTTCGAAAAAAAATCTCTGCTTTGTGCTAGGAATAGATAGACAAAGGCTTTGTTTTCAACATTATTTTTCCTGTATGCTTGCAAAAAGAATTATTCCCTGTCTGGATGTTCATGCGGGGAGAGTTACGCGTGGGAAAAAATTTGGAAGAGCCGAATTAGGCGAACTGACTGATGTAGGAGACCCGACCCTTTTGGCTTTGAAATATAATGAAGAGGGGGCAGATGAGATCGTCTTTTATGATATAACGGCTAGTCATGAAGGCAGAGGGGCTTTACTGAACGTTCTAGAATCGGTAGCGCGCCGCTGCTTCATCCCCATCACTGCTGGCGGTGGGATTCGAACCCTAGAAGATATAAGGCAGGTTTTACTTTCTGGAGCCGACAAGGTCAGTTTGAATACCGCAGCTTTGGAAAATCCGTCACTCATTGAAGATGGAGCAAAGAAATTTGGCTCTCAATGTATTGTTTTATCTATCGATGCTAAACGGAAACAAACTAATGAATGGAAAGTATTCAGTCATGGCGGTAGAAAAGAAACGCCATGGGAGGTTGTCTCATGGGCTAAGAAAGGGGTGGAAATGGGGGCTGGAGAAATAGTTATTAATAGCATTGATGCAGATGGAATGAAGGAGGGATACGATCTAGATTTAATTAGGAGTTTATCACGTACAGTCTCGGTTCCAGTAGTAGCCAGCGGAGGAGCAGGGAAAATGGAGGATTTTGCACTAGCCCTGGAAATTGGCCAAGCAGATGCTGTCCTAGCTGCCGGCGTATTCCACCGTGGTGAAATCCATATAGCCGAGTTAAAAAAGTACTTAAAGGAGAGAGGATTGGCTATTCGGATCTGATTCGACGTTAGGTTTTGTTTGTGCTTTAAAGAGTTGCCAGCTTAAAAGAATCTGAGAAAAAAGACAGATCAGTGGTTTAAGCCAGAGTCCCATCTCTACCCATCTTTTTCCAAAGGCTTCTATGCCTAGGAAAGGTTGCAAAGCTAGCAAGAAGAGTCCAATTGCGTTTTGCTTTTCAACAAATAAAAAGTAGAGGGAGAAGAAACCCAGCGAGAGTCCAAGAAAGACATAGGAATTCAGTTCTGTGCGAGGATTGCAGAGGAGTAAATAGGCAGTAGAAAAAGAATAAAGAAGCATGGAAAAAAATAATGGACTTTTACTCCATCTTTTAAGCCTAAAAGCCAAAAGAATTATTCCTATCGCTGCTAAACTGCGGATCACAAGAGAAAGGGCAAAAGGAAGTTCCCCATGTACGACATGAAAGAGTCCTTGAATATCTGCAAAGTTTGCTTCGTTTGGCTGGGAAACCGTCGTCATCCGCTTCATGAAAAGCAGGTACTGTTCGACAATGTAGAGTGGATGATCTAAGCAAAAGAAAAAGGGGAAGAGGACAAAGAGCAGGAAGAGCCAAAAAGCAGTTTTTTTGAAAGAAGGATAGAAAATGGTGGCATAAACAAAAGGAAACAGCGCGATGGGTTTGAAGATCAAGCTTAGGAAGAAAAAAAAAGCTGCTTTTAGCCAATGTTTTTCCCCACAGGCCAAAAATGAAAGCACTAAGGAGCCGCTAAGAGCTAGATTAGTCTGTCCATTTCGGATCGATGCTAGGGCACTGAACAATATAAGTAGGGAAAAATAGAAAAAGATCTTATCCGGATAGAGTGGGAAAAAAGAGGTCGTGAGTTTTCGGAGTGCCCCAACAAATATCAAAAGGGAAAATATTCTCCATAATATTTCTCTTGGAATAGGAGGCAGAAGGGCAAAGGGAGTAAAAAAAATGGCAAAATGAGGAAAATAGAGAAACCCATGAATTCCACTAGATTCGTAAAGAGGGACTTTTTGTAAAAACCTTGTAGAGGCTTGAACATAAGCCAGAGTAACGGTTCGACTTGTTGGATTATGGAATATAAGAAGGCTGAGGGAAACAACTAAAACTGACCAAAGGACAATGCTGGCAAAGGCCCAATAAGAACTTTTCATAATTATTCTACAGGCCTTTCTTTCTGAATAACATCATTTAGGGTACAAAACCTTACCTCTAAAGATTGCAGCCAAGAAATGTATACCTCGAGTCTTTGTAAAAGAACTAGACCATCAATCGCTTTTGCTACTTTGGGAATAGGATATTTCTGGATATTGGTAAATTCCCATGGGTGAAAAAAAATATTGAGATAACCTTTTTCCTGTAATGTCCATAGGGAAAATGTTTTGAATAAGGATAAAGGGATATTTTTAAAGGTCAGCCAACAAAGAGGAATACGAAACAAGGGAGTAGTCGAAATTGGTATTTGAACAAGGCCCTGTTCGCAAAAAATTTTTCTTGGTAATGATAAATAATTGTATCTACCAGGTAGCCAGGTAGGATTGATCGATGAGTTGTATTTATACCCAGAACAAATAAGTGATTGGTAGTTTACAGCTCTGAATCTAGGACTTCGATACCCAAGAATTTGAACCGAGCAGATATCTTCTAGGATTTTCTTTGAAAGAGGAAGTTCTTCATCTTTCCCGATAGGATTGTGGCTTAATCCATGCGATGCGATTTCGTGTCCGGACGCTAGAATAGTTTTAAGAAGTTCGGTTTTTTTTAAAGCAAAAGAAGCCGTTGTAAAAAAAGTGACTTTTAGCGCTTTTTTTTGGAGTAACTCCAAGAGAGCCTCTGCGCCTTCATTGGACACCTGAATCTGTTCTTCCTCTTTTAAGTAATGCCCGTATTCGCAAGGAATATCAAATTCTTCGAGATCAAAGTTCAAATAGATTTTGCCGATCATATTCCCCTTTGTTTGCAAGATATTTGATTTGCAACAACTCCTTTAACATCCGAAGAGAGTCCCCAAAAAGTTTGATTTTAGAATGCTTATAAGAGTGTGTGGCAGAGACTTTAACAGGAATTTCTTCGACTTTATAACCCAATTTTCTTGCAAGAAAAATCAGTTCCACATCAAAAGAAAAACCTTCAATTCTTTGCAATTTAAATAGCTTTTCAGCTACAGTTCTTCGAAAAGCTTTCAGTCCGGCTTGTGTATCCGAATAAGGCAGGTCAAGTATAAAGCCAACCAGTTTGTTAAAACAGTAGCCAAGAAATTTTCTTCTTAAACTCCGTTCCAAACAAAAACCCTTTTTTTCCGATATTCTACTGCCAATGGCAATATCACAACTTTGTAGTTTTTCTTCAAACAAAGGCAGGTAATCTAACGGATAAGCTAAATCCCCATCTAGAAAACAGAAATTGTCTCCACGGGTGTGCCGGAAGCCTTCTTTTATAGCATAACCTTTGCCTTTGTTGGTTTTATAATCGATAAGTTGCACATGAGCAGAGGCATATTCTTTTAAAACAGCTTTCAGTAAATTTCCAGTGTTGTCTGTAGAGCCATCGTTAACAAAAACAAATTCGTATCGAGGATTTTGTATAGAAAACTGGCAGATAGATCGAGAGACCTCTTGAATGATTTTCTCTTCGTTATAGACCGGCAGAACAACACTGAATATGGTCATGGAAATAATTGCAATTAAAAAAAAGAAAATGGAAGTTCTTTGTTTCGATTGTTTCGATAATTTTCTTGCTTTGCTAGTTTATAACAGCTCATGCCATTTTTTCTCCCCCCCTTTCTTTTGAATCTTCACTAAGATATTATAGATTGTGGATTTTAATGCTTTTGTCTCTGAAAAAAAAGACAAACAAATTATCTTTTTTGATGGAATATGTGTTTTATGCAATTCTTTTGTATCCTTTGTTTTAAGAAAAGATAAAAACCATTCTTTTTTGTTTGCTCCAAGACAAGGAAAATTGTTTGAAAAATTCCAATGGCTCATGAGTCCTGAGGCGAAAATGGCCGATTCTATAGTCCTATGCCGTTATAACGATAAGAAGCATAAATGGGAATTTTTCATTGAATCGCAAGCCGTTGTGGAGATACTGAAAAGCCTTACCGGGTTTTATTTGTTAGGACTTATGCTTTCTTTTTTCCCCACTTCATTTTTAAATAAACTCTATAGAATAATTGCCAAAAATCGATACAAGCTCTTTGGGAAAGAAAAAAATTGCCGTTTTCTGAATCAAGAGCAAAGAAAATATTTTTTTGATTGATCCTCTTCGACTCACTTTGCCACAATAATAAAAATGCAAAGTCAAGACAAATTAGACCAAATATTTGAACTGCAAAAAAAACTGAATCTAAAAATAGGGGTTGATCCTACTACTATGGATCAGGAAACTCGAATACAGTGGCTTTTGAATTATACTCGAGCGATTGGGCAGGAGCTGGCCGAACTGGTTGACAGTATTCCATGGAAATGGTGGGCAAAATATCAAAAATTTGACTTACAGAATGCCCGTGTGGAGGTCATCGATCTGTTGCACTTTCTTGTTTCCACAGCGCAACTTTTAGGGATGAGTCCAGAAGATCTTTTCGAAGCCTATCACAAAAAACATATGGTCAATGTAAAAAGGATCGACGAAGGGTATCATTTTAAAGATGAAAACGATTGCAAGCATATTTGATTTTTCATCTTTAGTATGAGTCTGAATGTTGTATCACATTTTTAATTTTTCTTTTGTAGGGTTAATTTTTTAAGAAAAGAAGGAAAAGAATGGGAGAGGGGGGTTGCGACAGTCTGGAGAGGGTGGGCAACATCCCTCCATTAGATTATTGGATTTTTTCTACGCCCCATGCTGAGGGGCCGATGGACCTTTCCAGTATCTTTGGCGCCAACGGCTCTTTGATATTGGATTTAGGGGCTGGAGAAGGATCTTTTATTATTGATTATGCAATCAAAAATCCCCAAGCCTGTCTTTTTGCCATAGAAAAAAAAATTAGCAGGGTACGAAAAATAGCTTCAAAAGCTAGACGCTTGAATTTAAAAAACCTTAGGGTTATTCATTGTTGCTGGGAACAATTTTTATTAAGGCATTGTATGCCTTCTTCAATCGACGAAATACATATTCTTTTCCCTGATCCTTGGCCAAAAAGAAGGCACCATAAGCGAAGATCCATCAAAGCTCCGGTTGTTCAAGCAATAGCCGACGTTCTTAAACCCAATGGGATATGCCGACTACTAACGGATAACAGAGAATATTTTGTTTGGAGTGAGAAACTTTTTCATCTTTCAGGATATTTTGAAGAAAAACCACTAGCATTGCCTTCCGAATATCCTGAAAGCCTATTCCAAAAAAGGTTTAAAGAAAGGGGCATCCTTTGTTATCAGGCGCTATGGATAAAAAAAACAGCATTGTAAATGCCCCTTTCAGCTTCAGTTGATTGTTCTTTCTACAATCAGAAAGCATAACCAATGGCTAAGAGTCCTAATGGAATCATAGCATGACCAACAGTAACCTGAGTGGCTCCAAGATTATATCCTGAAAGGGTATCCGTCCAAATCCACTCAAATTGGGCGGCTGCCATCCAGTGGGCAGTGATGAAATAGCGAACACCGGCTATGGGTTGAAAGGCAAAAGCCCAATTAGTCCCAATATTGGCACTGGCTACTTCGGCGTTGACAACAACGGCTCCCACTCCAAAACCAATATACGGTTCAAAATTGCCAATATGATACCCCACAGTGCCATTCACCATAAAGGCGCCAATGTTCAGAGCAGTATTCATATTAGGAAGGCTCAGATAATGTCCAGTGCCTATGTAAGCGGCTTCAGCATCAACTGTCCATGCGAGATGGGTTTCAGTATCAAGCCAATGATAACCACCAAGTATTCCAAGAACAGTGCTGAAGTTGGTGTTGACCGTAATGGGTCCGCCGGGATTGACAAATCCATCATTAGCGCCTACAAAACCGGTTCCGGCTCCTCCGGCAATATACCATGCTCCAACGATTCGCTTCGATTCAGCACCAGCTTTTTCCATTGCCTTTTTATTTTCCAAGTATTTTGAACTATGATCTTTATCTACCGCTATCTCATCTCCTTCCGCTAGGGTCGAGGCATTGTCTTCGGCTTTCAGATGCAGAGCAGAAAAACCAAATCCAATGCTTAAGCAAAGAAGAGCACACCGTAAGATTTTCAAAACCGCAAGCTTTGTATTTTTTTTCATTTTTTCCTCCTCTTAATATTCTATTAATTATTTTAATGATTCTTTAAAATAAATCATATTTTAATCTTGTAGACTTTATCTCTTAATCTTAAAAAAAATCAAAACAAAATTACCGGAATTTTAATCTAGGGATTATGACTAATTTTTCTTTAGTTTAATGCATGGCTTTGAACAAAATGAAGCCCAATAGCGAGTAATGCTTTAGTAAATCTGTGATCAAGTATAAAATAGGGAAAGGATTTAGAGGAAAAAAAATGGTATAGGTTTTAGGATAATAGAATAATGAAAATATCTCTTAATTGGCTTAAAGATTATCTTGAATTGGAACAGCCTTTGGCTCTGATAGTCGAAAAATTGACATTAGGAGGAGTTGAAGTTGAGGAAGTTAATGAGATAGGAATTGAAGATGAAAAGATAGTAGTGGGCGAAATAGTGAGCTGGAGGCCCCATCCGAACGCCGATAAATTAAGGTTGTGTGAGGTCTTTACTGGCTTAGATAAGCTCAGTATTGTATGTGGTGCTAAAAATTTTGATGTAGGAGATCGAGTCGTCTTAGCTTTGCCTGGGGCTGTTTTGCCCGGAGGTCTGCAGATTGGAGTAAGAAAAATACGTGGCGAAACTTCTTACGGGATGCTCTGCTCTGAAAAGGAACTTGGATTGTCGGGAGAATCTGAAGGGATAATGGTTTTATCAAAAGAAGTTGCAATAGGTACTAACCTTAGCTCTTTATTTCCAAAAGACACGATTCTTGATTTGGAGATCACTCCGAACCGGTCCGATCTGCTCTGTTATATTGGGATTGCTAGAGAGCTTGCAGCTCTTGGTGTGGGGAAACTAAAATCTTCAAGAGCTTTTCAACAAGCATCTATGGGAGAAGGGTTAATGAGTAGTTATGGAAGGGTGACGGTAGAGAATAAGAAGAAATGTCTTTTGTATTCTGGATGCTGGATTGAGAACATAAGGGTTGGCCCTTCTCCTACTTGGCTTGCTTCTAGGCTTAAAGCGAGTGGTTTTAAGCCCATCAATGCTGTTGTTGATGTTACGAATTATGTTCTTCTTGAAACTGGACAGCCTCTTCATGCTTTCGATGCCGAACGGTTTGGTTCCCAGAACATTATTGTAAGAGATGGCCAGAAAGGGGAGCTTTTTGTTGGATTGGATGGTAAAGAATATGTACTGGATGAAAGAGATTTGGTTATTGCAAGCCCCCATCAGGTAGAAGCTCTTGCAGGAATAATCGGAGGAAAGGCTTCGGCAGTCAGTAGCTCTACTACATCGATTCTCCTAGAATCGGCTTGGTTTGATCCCTTTACAATTCAACAGACATCGAATAGGCTGGGGATAGTGACTGAAGCCTCTTATCGATTTGCAAGAAGGGTAGATCCGCAAGGGGTAATTCCTGGGAGAATCAGGGCTGTGGAGCTATTGGAAAAAGTCATTGGGGCGAAATTGGTTGGAGGTACCGTGGAGGGAACGATTGAAGCAAGAAAAAGTAGCATCAGGCTTAGAAAACAAAAGCTTGAGGAGTTTACTGCTTTGTCTTGGTCACAAGCAGTAATAGAAGAAAAACTCAAGTCTTTGGGATTACTGTTAAGGCATCAAACAGAGAAGGAATCTTATTGGGAAGCTCCTTCTTTCAGATCCGATTTGGAAATAGAAGAGGATCTTATTGAAGAGCTGGTACGCCTGCGTGGTCTTTCTGATATTCCATCGCGGATTCCTTTTGGGTTGGCTTCCCCATCAGCTTCAGAAAAGGAATGGGATAAGGTCTTTAAGCTTAAACAAGCGCTGGCATCGAAAGGATATCAGGAATGCATGACCATTCCCTTGGTGGTTGATGAAAAGAAGAAGGAGGAGGATCGAATTTCCCTATCCAATCCGGCAAGCAATTATCATGTAGTCTTGAGAAAATCATTTTTGAGATCTTTGGTTGAGGTAGCCAATACGAATTGGAGGCGAGGCAATAAGGAAATAAGGATATTCGAAATCGGCACTCTTTTTTTTAACAATAAAGGGAAGGTGTGTGAAGAGCAAAGGCTAGGCATTCTTGTCGGGGGAGAAACTAATCAGCTGGAAACACATAAGCTACAGTGGTCAATGAAACAACGAAAAATAGATTTTTATGATTTGAAGCAGCTGGTGGATTTTCTAGAACAAAAAAAGGGTTTTTTGGAGGAAGATCGTAAAGAGTTGTTTTTAGTTCGTTCAGAGGACTTAGAAGGATTAGCAGTCGATTTTCCCTGTTATTATGTTGAATATACCCTCGAACGATGGAAAAGGGAAAGTGAGGAGCCCCCCACCTATAAACCGCTTCCAACTCAGCCATCCATTCGAAGGGATATAGCATTGATTGTGGACAAGGAATTAAAGCATAAAGAAATCTTAACAGAGATTCAAAACCAAGAAGTTCCTTTTCTTGAATCAGTAGAGCTTTTTGATCTTTTTGAAGATCTAGAGGGGATTCGAATTCCTAAAGAGAAAAAGTCCTTGGCTTATGCTTTAACCTTTCGAGCCAAAGATCGCACTTTGACAGATGAAGAAGTCAACGCTATTGTAATAAAACTAAAGGAAGGGTTACGGAAAAAACTTTCTTGTAGTTTTAGAGAATAAGGGAGAATTTTTTTAAAGATTTCCCTTCGCTGTGCGTGATTGGAATGTTAGCCTTTCCTCCGATGTTTGAAATATTAGGGCCTTAACGCTTTGCTGATTGAACGCCAGGCCTTAACTGGAAGGCGGGATTTCAGAGCGCGTCCTTTTCTGTACATAAAGGGACGAAAGGTCTCATTCACACGGCAGCGAGGGGATTTTTTTTTCTAAGCAACATCGATTGAAAAAAATTAGGCAAGGATAGTCCGAACGAAGGCTTCTATATTGCTTAGGCTTCTTTGACTTAAAAAAAGGTTTCTAGCAGCTTTGTCTCTAGGTAGATTCTTTTCTAAGGTCAGATCGAACAATCCGAAATTGGCTTTCATCGGTTGAAAATGCAGCGGATCAGCATGACAGATATACCAGAGGAGTTCGCCGATCATTGTTTGTCTTGGGAAAATAATAGGTTCTTTCCCTTGAAAAAGCCTTGAGGCATTTATTCCTGCCACTAATCCACTAGCAATGTTAGCTGCATACCCTTCGAAGCCAGCGAGTTGGCCTGCAAAAAATAAAAGTGGATTGTCCTTGAACTGAAGAGTGGGGAGCAGCAGCTTGGGGGCATTAATAAAGGTGTTACGGTGTAATTGGCCATAACGAATAAATTCGGCATTTTTTAATGCAGGGATCATCCTAAAAATTCTATCTTGTTCTTTGTAAGTAAGATTGGTTTGGAAACCAACCATGTTGTAAAGAGAAGCTGCCAAATTGTCTTGTCGTAGCTGGACGACGGCATAGGGCCTTTTGTTTGTCTTTGGATCGATCAGACCCGTAGGCCGAAGAGGGCCAAATCTAAGGGTATCTTCTCCTCTTTTAGCCATGATCTCAATCGGCAGACAGCCTTCAAAATAGAGTTCTTTTTCAAAATCATGCAGGTTGATTCTTTCTGCATTGGCTAGTTCTCGACTTAACTCTAAATACTGCTCTTTTGTAAGGGGGCAGTTAACATAATCACCAGAATTTGCAGGGTCCATGTACCGAGAAGCTTTAAAAGCAGAGCTAAAATCAATGGAGCTAGCATCGACAATTGGACATAAGGCATCATAAAAATAAAGGGAATTGGATTGGGTCAACGCTTCCAGTCTTGCTGCAAGACGAGGGCTAGTCAAAGGGCCTGTTGCTATGATACAAATCGAATCGAATACTAAATCTACTACCTCTTCTCTTATTAAAGTAATATTGGGCTCTTTTAAAATGTTTTGCGTAACCATTTGAGAAAATCTTTCTCTGTCTACGGCAAGAGATTTTCCTGCTGGAACCGAGCAACTATCAGCAATGGAAATAAGCAAAGAGTCTAGAATTCTCAATTCTTGAAGCAATAGTCCAGAAGCATTGCTCAGTAGATTGGAACCAAAAGAATTACTGCAGACAATTTCAGCAAGATTGCTTCCAGAATGGGCTCCTGTTGGTATAAAAGGCCGCATTTCATAAAGAAAAACAGGTATCCCTCGTTGAGCAATCTGCCATGCTGCTTCGGATCCTGCAAGCCCTCCTCCAATGACTACAATGCCTTTAGCTGAGCAAAATTTCATTCTAAAAGAAAAATACACTCGGCTAGAAAAAAGTTAATGATTTTCCTCTACCTCAGATTATTTTCATTAGCTTTACCATCAAAGAAGATTTGTAAGGAGAATAGACTAAAAGAGCTTACAAGTAGAAATACGGCACAAGGGTTTTAGAGTTCATATTGTGGGAGTGATTGGCTTCAGGCTTCCCAGTGACCTCCTCCCACCTTTATAAGAGTGGGATTCCTCTTTCACCGAAGGAAACTTACACGAATAGCAGGGTTACTCCCCAGTATCCGTGCAGCGGTCTCCTTCTCCAGAGGCGTTAGTTCGGACCGGTCCAGCCCTACGGCCAAATGTTATACCACAACCATTAGAAATTTGCAACTTAATGAAGCCGCCTCTCATCCCACTCTTAAAAGTGTGGGCTTTCCCGGCGTTCACTCGTAAAAGGGCAGTTCATCGAATAAACTACAACAAATCGGTAACAGCTCCTAAATTGGCTTGGCTTACTGTTTTGGCAAACTTATATAAGACTCCGCGGCACTTTAAGGGGGGAGACGTCCATTTGGATTGTCTCTTTTGAAGGATTTCTGGAGTAACATGCAGGGTAATTTCTTTTTTTTCTGTATCGATAGTAATGTGGTCTCCTTCTTCCACAAGAGCAATAGGGCCCCCAATAGCTGCTTCAGGACAAATATGGCCAACCACAAAGCCGTGGGTGCCTCCAGAAAATCTTCCATCAGTAATTAATGCCACCTCCTTCCCCAGCCCTCTGCCCATAATAGCGGATGTAGGAGCAAGCATTTCTCTCATTCCTGGCCCCCCCTTGGGCCCTTCATAACGAATGACAACAACATCTCCTTTTTTAATCGTCCCATCGAGTATTTTTTCCAAAGCCTGTTCTTCAGAATCAAAAGGCCGGGCAATGCCCGTAAAGGTCTTTCCTTCCATTCCTGTTATTTTCGCCACAGCTCCCTCTGGGGCCAGATTACCCCGTAGAATGACTAGATGACTATCCTTTTTAATCGGATTTGAAAAGTCATGAATGATAGTTTGAAAAGGCGGATAGTCCGCAACATTTTCAAGGTTTTGAGCAAGACTCTTTCCAGTCACAGTCAAACAGTCGCCATGAAGGAGTCCTTTGTCCAGTAACCTTTTCAATAATGGAGTTAAACCTCCAATCTGAGAGAGATCGGCAACGGAATGTTTTCCTGAAGGCTTAAGATCGGCTAGGACAGGGACTTTCTGTCCAATGCGGTCAAAGTCTTCAAGACTCAGTTCAACTTCAGCAGCATGGGCAATAGCCAGGAGGTGAAGGACGGCATTCGTTGACCCGCCTAGAGCAATAACAACAGTGATGGCATTTTCAAAAGCTTTTTTGGTTAATATGTCTCTTGGTCTTATCCCCTGATTGATCATCTGTAATACTGCTCTGCCGGCGCGCCTAGCATCCTCGATTTTCTCAAGCGAAACAGCTGGGTGTGTAGAACTATTTGGAAGGGACATCCCCATTGCTTCGATAGCGCAAGCCATAGTGTTTGCTGTGTACATCCCCCCGCAGGAACCAGGACCTGGAATGGCATGTTGTTCAATTGCAAGCAGCTCTTCTTTGGAGAGCTTTCCTTGAGAAAAAGAACCTACGGCTTCAAAAACCGAAATAATGTCGATGTTCTCTCCTTTATAACACCCTGGGAGTATTGTGCCTCCATAAACGAAGACAGCGGGCCTGTTTAATCGGGCAATAGCGATCAAGCATCCTGGCATATTCTTATCGCAACCTCCAATGGTTACGATGCCATCCATCCCTTCACAACAAACGACCGTTTCTATGGAATCAGCAATTACTTCCCTTGAAACAAGGGAATATTTCATCCCAGCAGTCCCCATGGAAATCCCATCAGAGATAGTAATCGTATTGAATATCAGAGTTTTCCCCCCAGCTTCAGTGGCTCCTGATGCTGCTTCTCTAGCAAGCTTGTCAATATGCATGTTGCATGGGGTTAGTTGACTCCAGGTGGAGGCTATCCCAATGAGATCTTTTTGAGCCATGTCTGATGAGGAAAATCCCAGCGGATAGAACATAGACCGATTGGGAGACCGAACAACACCATCAAAAATTGCAGACGAATAGGCTCTGTGGAGGGATTTTTTAACGTCTTGCGATGACCCTTGGGTCTCTTCTGTTATTGAGGCAGTTGAAGATAAAGGAGAATGGTTCGAAGCATTCATAGGCATTACAATTTTTTTTAATAACCTTCAGTTTCTTTTAGAGTTTTGAAAAGCAAAAAATTCACTTGCCGTACGGGTGGTCTGGGAAGCTACTTCTTCGAGGGATATTTTTTTTATTTTGGCGATTTCATCAGCAATGATCCGCACATGAGAAGGCTCAGACCGCTTACCCCTATAAGGTACGGGAGCAAGAAATGGACAGTCTGTTTCCAGCATCATATTTTCAAGAGGTATTTCTAAAACTGTTTGCCTAAGGGCCTGAGCATTTGGGAAAGTTATAATTCCTGTAAAAGAAACAAGGTGGCTTTGACTAAAAAGAAGGCTGGCTTCTTGGGAAGTCCCAACAAAACAGTGGAATACTCCCCTTAAGACACCTTGATAGGGAGATAACAAAGAGAGGGTTTCATTGAAAGCTGCCCTTTGGTGAATGATGACATTAAGTTTGGCTTCTTTAGCCAGTTCTAATTGACTTAAAAAAAACTCTTGTTGTATTTTTTTCTGCTCTTCAATTTCTGCTGGAGACAAGGATGGATCAAACTTGTGAAAATCGAGTCCCGTTTCACCTATGGCTACGATTTTGGGATGGTCCAAAAGATCAGAAAGGTCCTTTTCAAAAGGCTGAGCTCTTTTATGGGCTTCCAGCGGATGGATGCCAACGGCAGCCCAAACTGCTGGAATTTTCTCGGCAATGCTTAAAGCCTTTCTTGAACTTTGAAGATTAGTTCCAATGGTAATGATTTTTTCAATGCCACTATCTATTGCCCGCTGAATGACAGCTTCCAAATCTTTTGAAAATTGTGGAAAATCAAGATGAGCATGCGTTTCAATAAACATAAAATTAGAGGGTCTTGTTGGTTGTTCTCTAGAAAAACTATTTCCTAATGATTAAATGAGTTTTAAAGATCAATTTCAAGTCCATCATAAGCTACGTAAATTTTTGGGGGCAAGCAGGCTTGCCTCTCTTTGTGGGATTTATGATGCGTTAGGTGGGTAAAATAAGTTTTTTTGGCGCCAATGCGTTGAGCCATTGTTATGGCTTCTGAAGTACATAGGTGGGTGGGATGAGGTTCGTCTCTTAGAGCATCGATAATAAGAACTTCGACATCCAAAAGCCGTTCGATAATTGTTTGAGGTATAGTTTTACAATCGACAAGATAAGCCAGTATTTTTTTCTTCTCCTGTTCAAAGAGAAAGCCCAAGGTGGTTATTTTGCCGTGTGGTAAGGGAAGTGGATGGATGGTGAATCTACCAATTTGGAAAGTTCCCTCAATAATATGGGGAATGACTCTGAGATAGCCGTTTTTTTCTAGCGAAGGATCAAAAGCATAGGGAAAGATTCTTTTTAATGTAGCTATGACCTCTTCAGAAGCATAAATAGGAAGTTTAGTGCCAATGATATCACAAAATCTTCTCAAATCATCAAATCCCATAATATGATCGGCATGCTGATGGGTAAAAAGAATACCATGGACGTTTTGGATATTCTCTCTGAGACATTGGAGACGGAGTTCGGGAGTAGTGTCGATGAGAATCGAACTGATGCCATCGGTGAGATAAAGGGAGGAGCGTGTGCGTTTATCTCTTGGATCTGTCGATAGGCAGGTGGCGCATCTGCATCCGATCATTGGAACCCCTTGAGAAGTCCCTGAGCCAAGAACAATAGCTTTTGGTCTTAACAATGTTGAAGGCATAACAAAAAAAATGTATCAACTGTTCTCTTTGAACAAGAGACAGACCCGTCGTAAAGTAAAAACTATCAGCCATTTTAGTAGCAATAAAGGAGGAGAAAAAAAGAATTTAAAAGGAGATTGCATTGGTGAAATAGGAATGGTAATGAATTTTATTTATATTAAATTAAAATATAAGAAAATTTTATTTTTAGAAAGATAAACTAGATATGATTCCTCATGTTGGTAATGGCTCGCTCTATTATGCTTTAACAAAAGATTGCGGCTATATTAAGGTAGTCGGTTGGGGCTCTTTTGATAAATGCAACTCTTTAAGATTGTTTTACAATCAATTGTTAAGTAGTGGCATTCGACGGCTCATTGTTGATCTTCAAGGATGCACCTACATGGACAGTACATTTTTAGGGACATTGGCGGGAATTCATATCAAGTTTAACCAAATCATGGGTGAGTTGAAAATTGTCAATGTTAGCAAAAAGAATTTGGATTCGATTGCAACTCTTGGATTGGATAAGATATTTAAGATTTTGATGCAATGGGATAATACTCCCTTTGCTGATCACATTGCTCCTTTTGACAACCATTCTCTCCGGAAAGAAGATACGCCACTAACAATGTTGGAAGCCCATGAGCTTTTGATCCATTTGGATCCACGGAACAAAACGAAATTTCAAGATCTTGTTGATTACTTGAAAGAAGAGGTAGGAAAGTCTGCATCTAAAGAAGATGTTCAGTAGTATTATTCTTATTTCCATTCTTGCCCTTGTGATGGGGTTATGGATATATGAAAAACTGCTGGGAAAATCGTTGCAACTCAATTTGACAAAAAGCGAAGAATACAATCAGAGTTTTATTCAGTACATAAAGAGTCTCTCTTCTCAAAAAGCACTTTCAGAAGATATCCAGAGCCTATTGGAACTAGTTATGAAATTGATCTCGGCCAAAGGCTTGGTGTTGCGGCTCGAAAACATGCCTGAAAGAGCTTTATTGGAATCTTGTTATCAATTAGGGGACATTTCCCTAGAAAAATTGAAGGCAAATTTAAAAAGGCAGACAACAAAAAAAGAGGTAAAGGACACGCTTTTTTCCAACATAGAAAAAAATGGAATATCAATTGGATACTTTTATGCCGAGCTGAAGGAAGAAGGCGATGAAGAGTGGCTAAAAAAAGTCATAGCTATGATGATAAACCAAATCTTTTTTTTCCTAGAAAATCATAGTCTACAGCGTGAATTAAAAGAGGATACGATCAGGTTCTTTGGGGAAATTCAAAAAGGATGGCTTCCCAACATAGAAAACTCCTTGAAGGGTTTTAAAGTTTCTGCCAGATCCATACCTTCTTCTCGGTTTAATGGAGATTTTTATGATTCAATCAGGATAGATGATTATCACTGTGCCCTTGTGTTAAGCGATGTGGCTACTAAAGGCTTGTCTTCCCTTTTAATAAGTGGCATGTGCCGAACAGCAATTCGTTCTCTTGTGGATCATATCAGATCGCCATTGGAGATTCTCTGTAGACTTAATGAAGTTCTTTATCCAGAAATTTGTGGGAAAACCATTATTTCCTTAATTTATCTTTTTATAGATGAAAAACTTAATACAGTAACCATGGCCAGGGCCGGTCATGAAATGCCCATTTTTTGTCGCAAGGGCAAAATAGAAAAAATCGATCTGCCTGGTATTTGTTTAGGGATTGACGAAGGTAAAATATTCAACAAAATGGTTAAGGAGCAGGAGCTAAAATTGCAAAGCGGTGATTTTTTGCTTTTATTTACAGATGGACTTGTCGAAGCGGTCAATAAAGAAGGAGCCTTTTTTGGTCGAGAAAGGGCAGAAAAAATAGTTCAAGAGATGTCTGAAAAAGATCCTGATATTGTGTTAAGTGCGATTGTTGAGCAACTGAAACTGTTTTGTAAAGAAACGGCTCCCTTTGACGATGTGACCCTCCTGGCCCTTTCAAAAAATTAGTGAAAGAAAGGGAGAATATGCAATTATGAACGCTATGGCAGAGACAAATATGAAAGAAGGACAGCAAAGGGTTGAACCAGCTGTTGAATCAATGGACAATGCCGCCTTTGTTGTAGTTAGCTCCCGACTGCTCTCAGAGTGGAAGCAAAAAGCTCAACAGACTGATGAAATGCATGAAAAACTACTGAGGACTCTAGCTGATTGGGATAATGCACGGAAAAGAATTTCAAAAGAAAAGGACGAGGCCATAAAGCATGCAAATACACAAATTTTTCAGTCCCTTTTGCCTGTCATAGACAATTTTGAAATTGGTATTCAATCTTCCCAAAAGGCATCGGATATTAATTCAATTCTCACGGGAATCAAAATGGTTTTGTCTCAGTTTTTACAGATATTAAAAGAAGAAGGAGTCGAACCTATTGAAGCTTTAGGTAAACCATTCGATCCGCATTTTCATGAGTCCCTAGGATTTGTTGAAACCGATGAGGTAGAAGAAGGACATGTTGCAAGTCAGCTTAGAAAAGGCTATATGTACAAGGGTAGGCTGTTAAGAGCTGCTGCTGTCTATGTCGCTAAAAAACCGATGGCTCCTTCTAAGGGGGAAGTTTCTGCCGAATCTAAGGAGGAAGTTCCTGCCCAAGAAGGCAAAAAGACTAGTGATTAATTTTGCTGAGTCTGTCGGCATACATTGGATTTTAGGGTATTTTGTATAATATTTTTGAAAAAAATCAGTAATAGAGAAGAGTGAGGATGGCGAAGATTAAAAAAGATTATTACGAACTTCTTGGTGTGGAAAGAGGGGCATCGACTGAAGAAATTAAGAAGGCTTATAGAAAATTAGCCCTCAAGTATCATCCGGATAAAAACCCTGGAAACAAGCAGGCTGAAGAACTCTTTAAAGATATAAGTGAAGCCTATGAGGTGTTAAGCGATCCAGAAAAAAGGGCTGCTTATGATCAATTTGGTCATGCAGCTTTTGATCAAAGGGCTGCTGGACCCGCTGGATTCCACGATCCTTTCGAAATTTTCAAAGAGGTCTTTGGCTCGGGAACATTTTTTGGAGATAGTCTGTTTGGAAGCCTTTTTGAGGAGGCTTTTGGCGTAGGTGTAGGAGGAAAGCGAGGTAAGCAGCAAAGAGGGGCAGATCTGCGATGTGATTTAAAAATCAGTTTTGAAGAAGCTGCGTTAGGTTGTGAAAAGGAAATAACCTTTACAAAACTGGATACTTGTCCGGGTTGTGAGGGGAGGGGGTATGCCCCAGGTTCGGGAATGATTAGTTGTCCAGTCTGTTCGGGAAGCGGTCAAATAAGATCTTCTAAAGGATTTTTTACCATTGCGCAAACTTGTCCTCGTTGTCATGGAGCTGGAGCTATCATCGAGAAACCCTGTCTGCGCTGTCATGGCGAAGGAAGGATCAAACAAACTGCTCAGCTCAAGGTCAAAATTCCTCCAGGGATTGACGAAGGGTATCGGTTAAGGCTCTCTGGTCATGGAGAATCTGGCATTGCAGGGGCACCACCAGGGGATCTTTATGTGGTCATTCATGTTATGCCTCATGAACTCTTTAGTCGCCAAGGCAACGATTTGTTGTGTGAGATGCCGATAAGCTTTGCTCAAGCAGCCTTAGGAGGAGAAATAAGTGTGCCTACTTTGACTGGACACGAAATTCTTAGAATTCCACCTGGAACACAAAGTGGGAAGATTTTCAGGCTTCGTCACAAAGGCATTGCGGATATTCATGGGCATGGGATTGGCGATCTGTTAGTAAAAGTTCATGTAGAGGTGCCAACACATCTTACACCGACACAACGATCTTTATTGGAGGCTTTCGCAGCGGCATGTGACCAGAAAACACATCCTCAACAGGAAAGTTTTTTTGAGAAAGCCAAGAGATTCTTTAGGTCTTCATAATCCTTTAGAATAAGAGATCGCTTAGGGCTGTTCTTTTCTTGGTGACTATTGATTCTTCTCCCCTGCGGTCAGAACAGAAAGCTAAAAGAGCATATGGAATATGGTGGTTGTTCCAACTTGGAATGAGGATCGAGGCTTTTATTATGGAGAGAAGCCCCTTTTTACTCTTAGTGGGGATCAGGAAGATTGGGGTGAAGTTAAATCCGTTCTTAAAGAATTAAGTAAAATAAAAAAAGAACAGCTAGGATTAGTTGGTTATGTAGGCTTCGAAGGGAATTTCTGGTTTGGCTTTTACCCATGCCTTTCTTTGTTTAAGGATCGTTTCAAGCTCTCTGCTTTTTTAAAAAGCAAAAAAAAATCAAAAGCATCTGCCTTTATTCGCCCCGCTTTCGTTTCTAATATAGGACCTCAGGGATATGCTTCAATGGTTACAAAAGCAAAAGAGTATATTGCCGCTGGTGATATCTACGTCATTAATTTAGCAAGACAAATTTCTTGTCAGTGGGAAGCAGACCCTTTGTCGGTGCTTGCTTTTTTTCTTCATGAAGGCAAAGGACTAGGAGGAATTTGTTATTTGGATGATGCTCCACAAACGCTAGTCTGTGCAAGTCCAGAGCTGTTTTTACAAATCAATGGTAAAAGGATGACAAGCAAACCTATCAAAGGGACAAGGCCGCGAAACGGCGATAGGGTTTCGAACAGAAAAAATCTTTTGGACCTTGTTCAAAGTGAGAAAGAAAAAGCGGAGTTGTTAATGATAACGGATCTGGTGAGAAATGATTTTGGAAAAGTTTGTCATTATGGAACGGTGAAGGTTAGCCAGCTGTGGCGAATTACGGCTCACCCGCATCTCTATCACATGCATTGTACCATTGAGGGGATCCTTTCCTCAGCTTACGATATGATCGATGCTTTCTTATCTAACTTTCCAGGAGGTTCGGTGACGGGTACCCCTAAAAAACGAGCGATAGAAATTATCAAAGAATTGGAACCCAATCCTCGAGGTCTGTATTCAGGAGCCATTGGTTATTTTATGCCCCAAGAGGCTGCTTTTACGATGGCTATAAGGCTTGTGGTGATTGAAAAGGGAGTAGCAACTTTTCATGTCGGCAGTGGCATTACTTACGATTCAGATCCTTATGCCGAATATGAAGAAACGGAACAAAAAGCAATTTTTATAAAAAGTGCTCTTGAGAATTGTTTGAAATAATGATTTTTTAAAATAATTTTGATGCTTATAAGAAGCCTTTCCTGATTTTTTCATGAAAGTTCAAAAAAACAATTTTACGGCCAAATGCATTCCAAAAATAACTATTGGCGAATTCTACAAACAGCATGGCGAGTTGCTTCATTTATCCCTGGTGGCAGGCAAAAAGGGTTTTAATCGGTTAATTAGAGAAGGATCAATTAATCGCCCGGGTTTACAGCTTTCCGGTTATTTAAGATATTTTCCTAAGCAAAGGGTCCAGATTATTGGATGGGGAGAGATGTCTTATCTGAAAAGTCTTCCCATTGCAGAATCTGAAGAACGGATAAGACAGCTTTTTTTAAAAAAGATTCCTTGTCTAATTCTTTCCCGTGGAATGACTCCTCCCTCCTTCATCGTTAAACAAGCCGAGGAGTTAGGGGTCCCTCTTTTTGTCTCACAACTTCATACGATGCGGTTAATCAACACCGTGACCATCTGTTTGGAAATGGATTTTGCTCCTCGAACCAATGAACAGGGCAGCATGGTAGATATTCAGGGGATTGGAGTGCTTATAAAAGGTCCAAGTGGTATTGGGAAAAGCGAATGCGTCCTTTCATTGGTAGAAAGAGGATATTCTTTGGTTGCCGATGATGTTACAACAATTTATTGTTTGGAGGGTAGAGAATTAGTGGCTAAGGCTCCAGATATCAGTCGTTTTCATATGGAGGTAAGGGGGATAGGAATCATCGATGTAACCACTCTTTTTGGTTTGCGAGCGATTCGGCCGGAAAAAAAATTGGATATGGTAGCGACTCTTAAAGAATGGGAGAAAGGAGAGGAAATTGAAAGGGTACACCTAGAGCAAGATTATTATGAGATATTCAATATTCGTGTTCCGCATGTCACCATTCCCATAAGACCGGGAAGAGATTTGGCGACCCTTGTAGAGGTGGCTGCACTGGATCAGAAATTAAGATCGATGGGATACAATGCGGCAGCCGAATTCAACGAAAAATTAATTAAAATCACTGGAAGGAACCATAGGAAGGGCTAAATGGAACCTGAAGCGAAAGAATCGGATTCTGAAAAAACGAGCTTTTCTCCTGTAGTGCGTGAAGTACTTGTTCAAAACAAACTAGGCATTCATGCAAGGCCTGCGGCCATGTTTGTAAAGATAGCTAACCGCTATGAGTCAGACATCAAAGTGGAGAAGGATGGCGAAGAAGTCAATGGGAAAAGTATCATGGGGGTGATGTTGTTGGCAGCTAGTATGGGTTCTAAGCTTAAGATTACAGCTGTTGGCCCTGACGCACAACAGGCTGTTGAAGCACTGGTCAATCTCGTGAATAATAAGTTTGGAGAAAATCAATAAGAGGTTAGCGAGCAAACGTTTTAAAGTATAAATGCAGCGCTAATATGGAGGAATTTAAAGAAACATTATTAGAAGGGTGCCCTGCTTCTCCTGGATTATCCTTTGGATCTGCTTTAATCCTTCAAGAAGAGCATGAAATTATTAGGGAAAGAAAAATAGAACCTCACGAAATTCGTAGCGAGCTTGAGAAGTTTGAAAAAGCGATTCTGCAGACAAAAGAAGATCTGTTAAAGGCGAAGGCCTCGCTGTGTGGCATGGGATTAACTGTAGAAGAAAGTCTTTTTGATGTTCAGATTTTGGCTCTTGAAGATGATATGATTTTGCAGGCTGTCAAAGAAAAACTGGAGCGTGATCTTGTTTGTGTGGAGGCAGTCTATCAAAACATCATCAGGTCATTTATTGCTGGACTGAATAAGGTTGGAGAAGATGAATATTTAAGGGAAAGAGCGATTGAAATTCGGGATGTCGCAAAAAGAGTTTTAAAAAAACTAAAAGGAGAAGAAGGTTCCCTACAAATCCTTGATTCTCCAAGGATTTTGATTGCTGATTTTCTTATGCTTTCTGATCTGGTTTCTTTAGATCTCCGACACGTCTCTGGAATTGTTACCGAAGATAGGAGCAGAACTTCCCATGCGGTTATTCTAGCTAGGTCTCAAGGCATTCCTGCTATTGTCGGCATTCAGGGTATTTTACATAAAGTGATCAATGGACAAACGGTACTGATTGATGGTTTCAAAGGAATCCTTTTAGTTAACCCTTCTCCAGAAAGAATAGCGATGATCAAAGAGAAAACATTGCCTTCGTCTTATTTAGAATTATCCGATCATAAAATCCTGCACCAACTTGCTGAATCACTAGATGGAAAGAAAGTTTATGTTTCAGCTAACATCGAATTTCCTGAGGACATCCCTGTGATGACGAAAAGTGGTGCTGATGGCATTGGGCTTTATCGGACAGAGTTTCTGTTTCTTAAGGCCAACCATCCCCCATCAGAAGAAGAGCAATATGAAGCCTACCGAAATGCTGCCGTCCATGCTAAACCTCATCAGGTCGTCATTAGAACTCTGGATTTGGGTGCCGATAAAATTGTTTCCTATTTGCCTTGGCGATGGATGGAAGAAAATCCCGTTCTAGGTTCAAGGGGTATTCGTGTTTCTTTGAAAGAAAAAGAAATGTTTAAAACGCAATTGCGTTCGATCCTACGAGCGGCTGTCGAAGGAAATGTCGCAGTAATGTTCCCAATGATAACCGATCTTACTGAAATTATTGCCGCCAAGGAAATGATTGAACAAACAAAACAAGAACTTTTTCATCAAGGGGTACCCTTTGGAGAGATCAAGTGTGGGGTAATGATTGAGACCCCTTCTTCCTGTTTAATCGCAGAGCATCTTGCTCAAACGGTTGATTTTTTCAGCATTGGAAGCAACGATCTCATTCAATATACGCTAGCGGTTGATAGGATGAATAATAATGTTGAATATTTATACCAACCTTTTCATCCATCCGTGCTACTTTTGATTCGCATGGCTGCAGAGGCGGCTCATCGAAGAAATATTCCGATTGGAATCTGTGGGGAAATATCAAGTGATCTCTACCTCTTACCATTTTTTCTTGCAGTAGGGATCCATCGACTTAGTATGGGTTCTGTTTTTATTCCAAGAACGAAAAAAGCGATTCGTTTTTTGGATGTTGATAAAATAAAAAATAGTCTATCTCCACTATGGGAGGCAAAAACCTCTAAAGAGACATTTGAAATTTTAAAAATGATTGCTCAGTCTTATTTGCCCTCCTGTTTTTTTGAACAGTAGCGCAGAAGATCTCTGAATCTGGAATATCAACGGAGAAAAAAACATGCGTGCTTTACTTCTATCTGCTGGATATGCCACAAGATTATACCCTCTGACTCTGAACCAGCCTAAAGCCCTTTTGTCCGTAGCTGGAAAACCAATCCTCGATTATCTAATGGATAAGCTTTTTGAACTTTCTTCATTGGATGAAATCTATGTGGTTACTAACCACAAGTTTTATGGGCATTTTGTCGAGTGGAAGCATCGATATACAGAGGAAGCGTTGGTAAAATTTCCGATCGTAGTGTTGGATGATGGTTCAACCACAGAAGAGAATCGACTAGGTGCTATCGGAGATATCCAGTTTACTATCGAAAGAATGCAACTCCAGGATGATCTTATTGTTCTTGCAAGCGATAATCTTTTTTGTGCCTCCCTTACCTCTTTTGTTTCTGAAGCCAAGAGGAAAAATAGCCCCTTGCTAGGTGTTTACAACTTAAAAGACAAACAACTTGCTTCTAAATATGGGGTGGTGAGTTTCGATGCCAATGGCAAACTAAGTTATTTTGAAGAAAAACCCCAAAATCCACCGACAAGTTGGGTAGCAATGGCTCTTTATTTTTTCCCAAAATCGATATTATCTTTGGTTAAAACGTATCTGAGGGAGCAAAAAAATACTGATCAACCAGGTCGATTTATCCAGTGGCTTTATCCTCAAATGGATGTCTATGTTTGGGAATTGACAGGCCTGTGGTTTGATATTGGTAGCAAGGAGACTTTAGAAGCGGCAAACCTTGCCTTTCAATAAATGGAGTTGCATTAGGACTAAATGCTAGGCATGGAATATGTTCCGACAAAATCAGCAGAGAGGAATTTCCTCCAGTTAAGAAAATTGTTTCCTCGGTTTGTCTTTAGCCGTTTTTCTTCCGAAATAAGACAAAAAACTCTTTATGTGGAATATGAGTTTTGGACTGGGAAAGACAAGACGGAGGCCATTTTTTTTCGACCATACTTAAAAATTTATGGACTGCCACTTGAGCCGAAGAATAACCTCGGCCAATATCTGGATGCTTTTCTTTTTCATATCGGGATGATCGAGCTCATCAGCTATTGGAAGGCTACCTGTTCTCCACATATTCTCATTGAGACAGCCTTCCTTTCTCTAGAGCAATTGAACTGGTGGTCTAAGCTGTATTGGAAGGGGTTAGGAGAATTTTTTTTTCAAAATGGCATTGAAAAAGCTGCTGATGAGCTGATGCAGATTGAATGTAGGTCGCAGAGGCAATTCCCAGCTGTGGAATTTCCTTTTCTAGAAGGCAATGTTCTCCCTATCGGAGGAGGAAAAGATTCCTTTTTAACCTTGGAATGGTTGAAAGAGCAAAAAGAAAAGAATCTCTGTTTTTTATTGAATCCTGTTCAGTCTCAATGGGACACCTTGGAGTATTTCGGCTATCCTCAAAATCAGATCGTTGTGGTGGAACGGAAAATCGACGATCAACTCTTAGAGCTTAACAAAAAAGGCTTTCTCAATGGTCACACTCCTTTTTCGGCGCTCTTAGCCTTTATAGGAGTCTTACTGATGGCCATACACAAAAGAAAGTATTTCATCACTAGTCATGAATCTAGCGCCAGCGAGCCTACGATCCCTTCCAAAGGCATTAATCATCAATATTCAAAGTCTTACGAATTTGAAAAGGATTTCCAAAACTATCTGACTGATTTTTTATGTCCTTCTTTTTGCTACTTTAGTTTTTTGCGGCCACTCAATGAAATTCAAATTGCCAGGCATGTTAGTGCTATCCCAAAATCGGTACGCATCTTTCAAAGTTGCAATCGTAATCGGAGTTCTGGAGGATGGTGTGGACACTGTCCTAAATGCCTCTTTGTCTTTTTGATCCTTAGGCCGTTTGTTCCCCAAAAGGAGCTTGAGGTAATTTTTGGATCAGATCTTCTGGAGAACGAATCATTGTTTGGCCTCTTGTTGTCCCTTTGTGGTGAAGGAACCCATAGGCCTTTTGAATGCGTTGGATCTGAGGAAGAAACTAAAGCGGCGGCAAGCCTTCTTTGGTATCAAGCTAGAAAATCCAAGGAGCATCCGCCGCTTTTAATCAGAAAACTTATCGAGTCGTATCCCGAATTTTTGTTGACAATGGAAACCCTGCAAGCTTTGTATGATCAAACGGATCGAGAACATCGTCTACCACAAAAATTTTTGTCGATCCTAAATGAAAAATGTAAGATAAAAGTTCTTTTTAATGACTGAGGCTATTCGTGATTATTTTTTAGGGAAAAAGATCCTCATTTGGGGGCTTGGATTAGAGGGAAGGGCCACTCTCGAATTTCTTTTAGCCCATCTTCCTGAAACTTTTTTTTTTGTTAGCGATAGCAATCCCGCAGCTCTAAAAGCTATTCAGAGTCCTTGGATAGGACAAATTGAGGAAGAGGATCTTTTTAGCTGCATGGAAAGTTTCAATGTGATTGTTAAGAGCCCTGGGATTCGCACAAGCCATCTAGCCATAGAACCTTCTATAAAAGAAAAAATAGTGTTACAGACCGATCTATTTCTCCAATTTTGGCCTGGAATAACTATTGGGATAACTGGTTCAAAGGGCAAAAGTACGACGACTTCGTTGATCCATCATCTGCTAAAAACAAACGGGCTGGAAGCCTATATTGGAGGGAATATCGGAGTTCCTCCTTTTCATCTGATCCCATTTGCCTCAGAAAAGGCGATTGCTGTGCTTGAGCTTTCTTCTTACCAATTGGAATATTGTCGACATTCTCCTTCTATTGCCATTTGGCTCAATCTCTATCAAGAGCATCTCAACTATCATGGCTCTTTTGAAGCCTATAGCCTGGCCAAAAGCAACATCGCAAGATTCCAGTCTTCCGAAAATTTTTTTCTCTATAATGCTGATAATCCCTCTTTATCGGAATTTTTAGCTTCTATTGATCCCATGCCCGGAAAATTGATTGCCGTTGATGATAAATGGCAAGAAACATTCGATTGTTCTAGGCTTCACCTTCCTGGAGAACACAATAAGAGAAATGCTCTTTTTGCTGCCTTAACAGCTTCTCTATTTGGGATTTCTGCTAAAAAGATAGCCGAATCCTTTGCTAGCTTTTATGGACTGCCGCATAGGCTCGAATATGTGGCAACCATTGAGGGAGTCTCTTATTATAACGACTCCATTGCTACGGTTCCCGAAGCCACCCTTGCTGGGATCGAAGCCATTCCAAATGTTGAGTCACTCATTTTAGGCGGACAGGATCGAGGCCTTCCTTTAGAAGGTTTTGCTTCGAAGCTTTGTCAAACAAGAAACTTAAGGAATATCATTCTCCTTCCTGAGACCGGTTGGCGAATCGGCACCTTCTTCGAACGTAAAAACCACAAAAAAAATATTTTCTTTGCTAAAGATCTCGAAGAAGCCGTTATCATTGCTAGTAAATTTACCACGAAAGGCTCAAGCTGCCTTTTTTCCCCAGCAGCCCCAAGTTACCACCGCTATCTTAATTTTGAAAAACGCGGCGAACACTTTAAATGGCTTGTGTCCCAGCTAAAAAATATTTAATCGGCCTTTCCATTAGGACATAGCCTGCCCTTATTTTCCAAAACTCAAATATTGCAAAGATATTCTACGGAATAAATCTTCATTTTTTCCCCTCTCATTCCTATAGGAGGGGAGTCTACATAATGAAGCGGATTTATTCCATTCCTATTTCTTATCCTATAGCATTGACTTTTTTGTTCTTTAGGATTTCTTTGGCGCAGAAGCCTCAGGTCAACCAGGTCTCTCTGGATACGAATGAAATACCAGAAATCACAGTTCAGGCGATCACTGAAAAATCTCTTGTTGTACCTTCAGAGGGAAAAGCCAAGCAAGAGCTAGAACAAGTTCCTGGTGCGGTCAACTTTATTCCTGCCTCAAGTTATCGCAGAGGTAGGCTACAAGGCTTGCGTGACGCCCTTCTCAACCAGCCGGGAATCTATATCCAGGAATCCTGGGGAGAGCCCAACGATTACCGGCTATCGATTCGCGGAACAGGGCTCCAGTCACCGACCTGGACACTACCCAGTATTCTGGTTCTGCAGGACGGACTGCCCTGGACTATGGCGGACGGAGAAATGTTAGGCTTTTCCAACATCGATCCACTGGCGATGCAGTATGTCCAAGTTTGGCGTGGAGCCGATGCCCTCCAGTTTGGAGCGGTTGACCGGGGAGGGGCCATCAATTTCACCTCGTATACCGGTTACACCGCACCCAAGGCGCTAGCCTTCTTCGAGATGGGAAGCTACGGATTTTGGGAAGGGCAGCTAGCTAGTGGTGAGGTGATGGGGAAGGCGGATGTCTACGCCTCTCTTTCTGATGTGGCTGCGGAGGGTTTCAGAGCTCACTCCGCAATGAACGATCTTCGGCTCAATGTGAATTTAGGATATCGGATTAGCCCCGATGCAGAAAATCGCGTTTATTTTACCTATGTCAACCAGCGTGAGAAGCTGACAAGCACGCTTACCGAAGAGCAGATGTTCACCAATCCGACCTTCTGCAATCCCGCCTATACCCTCATGGACTTGCGTCGCTATATCGATCTTTTGCGTGTTGCTGACCGGGTGGCACTCCGGCTCGATCCAGACACCTCCCTGACTCTTGGGGTGGTCTGGGACAACTCGCAGTTCTACCATCCTATATTTACATTTTTACACATCAACTACAACGATTTTGCTTTACCGATCCAGCTCCAGGGTAGCTCCACCCTCTTTGGCATTCCCGAAACCCATATCATTGGGCTTCTCCCGCAAGGGATGTTTGGAGAGCAAACGGCTTTCGCCATGAAATTTCCCTCTCCAGCACAGGGTCCCTTTTCTGGAAGCTCATATTACATTGCGGCGAACGTTCCGCTCTATATGCAGGAGAGCCTCCAGCTTACTAAACAACTTGCACTCATCGCAGGGATGCAGCTCGATTACTCCCTGCGCAGTGCCGAGACCTATAACCAGGTGCCCCTCGGGCCCCACGGCCCCCAAGTTTTTCAAGACAACTCCTCGAGCCGGGACTACTACGGGATCAACCCCAAGCTTGGTCTCCTTTATCAAGCGACTAAAGGGGTGCAGTTCTATACCAATTTCAGCCGGGTCTTCGAGCCACCAAACTTCACTGAACTGATTCCAGCGGTCACCATCATTCCTCGAGGTCAAGCAATGTTCCCCCTTCAGGCGGAAACAGGGACCAGTATCGACATAGGCACCCGAGGTGTATGGAAACGGCTCCAGTGGGATATCTCTTATTACCGCTATTGGATGGACGACCAGATCCTCCTCTACTACCCAGCCGCTGTCATTGCGCAAGTGACCAATCCTGCTGCAATCACCGCCCCATTCGTCGCCTTTCCTTTTAATGCGAGCCCGACCGTTCTCCAGGGGGTCGAGACCGGCTTTACCTTTATCCTTGCCAAGCGTTTGCTCCCATTCTTTCTTTCTGGTACTTCTGATTTGGATCAGCTCTTGCTCAATGTCAACTTTATGTGGAGTAACTTTCGCTTCGCCCATGATCCAGTCTATGATCATAACCGATTGCCACTTTTCCCCATAGATTATCTGCAGGCACAACTATTATACCAACATCCTTCTGGCTTTTACATTGGTCCTAATGTAGAGGCCTCTATGACGCCGTATCCTGTGGATTATGCCAACACGCTGTTTGTGCCTTCTTGGGCCATTTTAGGGTTTCGTTTAGGGTATATCTCTCCACATGGTTGGTCTGTTTATTTCGATGCTCGGAACATCACAAACGAAATTTATGCAGCCACGGCAACGCCGGTAACCAATGCCATGCTTGCAGGAGGAACCGCTGCACAAGCAGTTTTTTATCCAGGGCTACTTCAAGCTTTCTACGGGGGGTTTCAATGGGCCTGGTGAAAACGCCTCTTTGCTTTTTGATCCTTCTCTTTTGCTATCTTCTCACTAGCAAGCCAAGGAATTCTATTTTCTCGCAATCCATCCATCAAGACACAACCCCCATGAGGGAGGTTGAGATAACTGGTATGGATGTTTATCGAGACCGGGACACTATTCATATCCTCCTAGAGGAGGAGAACGCTACTGAGCCCCCTAAGCTTTTATATCTAGTTACTAAAGATGAAGGGAGAAGCTTTTCCAAACCCAAACCTATTCCCATGGAGTTTCCCCCGGTTTCTGGGCACCGTGGCAATGATCCCCAGATTGCTGCCAGTGGCAACCAACTCATTGCAGTATGGACTGGACGAGGCACTGGCTATGCCGGACGCGGCAAAATGGGAGTCGCATTATCTCTTGATGGAGGTCGTCATTGGTTTCCAGGAGGAAATCCAGCGGATGATATGGATGTGAATAGTGCTCATGGTTTTATGGACCTTGCTTATGATTCAGGAGGGAGATGTCACATTGTGTGGCTAGATGAACGAAATGGGGCAGTAGGCCTTCGTGCCGCCTATTCAGATGATGGAGGAAAAAACTGGTCAGCGAATCGAACGATTGATCCAAAAACCTGTACTTGTTGTCCTAATACCCTCCTTTCGTCCGGTCCTTGGCTTTTTGTTCTTTATCGAATGGACACCCCTCGGGATACAGCCCTCGCTCGATCTTCGGATCGAGGGGAGAGCTGGGAGCAATTAGGTTCGGTTGGTGACTTTCATTGGGAATTCCAGGGTTGCCCCCATTGGGGATCGGGGATGACATTATTGGGTTCAGGTAAGGAAATAAATCTTTTTGCTGCGGTTCAGACTGGAAAACTGGGGAGTAGAGGGCTATATGTCTTTCAAAGTAAAAACCTAGGGCGGAGTTGGTCTGTTTCTCGATTGCTTAGTAGCCGAGGCCGTTTTATCGATCTGGCTTCCTGTGGACATGCACTTTGCGCAGCTTGGGAGGAATCATTAGACAAATCCGCTCAAATCCTTGCTGCCTATTCTTTAGATGACGGCAGGTCTTGGACTACGCCACATAGGATGTCAGATAAGAACATCTGGGCTACCCATCCCCGGGTCGTCGCTACAAGAGATGGTTTTTTAATCCTCTGGACGGAAAAGAATGATTCCAGTCAGCTGTGTTGGAATATAGTTCGAATAAATATACAGTAGGCGAAATTCGTAAGAATTTTTACCTTACAAAGGGAAGGAATTTCTTTAAAGGATCTCATTGTCACAAATAATCCAAAAACTTATCTTTTATGACCTAAGCCTTAATCCATAGGCTATGAAGCCTTGGTTGCGAAACATCAAATAGGCATTTTAGAATAAGGACTAAATGTCAAGTGCTAAACAGTTTCTGAATCGCAGAAGTCGATTCCCAGCTAATACCAATTTAGGAGAGGAATTAGTAGTGAAGTAACGATGCATCCCTACTAGAATTTTTTCTTCTTCCCTACCTTGCCAAGGGACACTCCATTCAGAAGCCGCCAGACTTGGATGGAATAGCTTATAGTATAAAACAAGAAAAATATTTAATCTTCATTTCTTCGATATAAAGATTGTCCTCCTTTATTTTCCAAGACTGAGAATATAGTAAAAATATAAGTAATTTTCTGTGGAATAAATCTTTGTTTTTTTACCCCGAATTAATGGGAAGGGGTACTTTCATGAAATACCTCTCTCTTTTATTGCCTATGGATAAGGAAGGTTTGGTTTTAAGTCGTGAAAATTTTCTTTTAGAAAGGATTCATAATGAAAAGACTTTTTGTTGCTCTTACTTCTCTTTGGCTTTGTGTAACTTTTACTTTTTTGTTTTCAAGTTTTTCTTTAGCTCAGCTCAATTCAAACAACAATTCAGAAGCCAGCGAAACAAACCAGGGATTACATTCTCCAGATGGAAATGCTCCTAATGATATTCCTATCGTAAAAACATCAAGTATAAGAAAATCGAGCACTCAGGCAGATCCGCCCCCAACGACAACGATTTCTGAGGTCAATGTGTATGCTAAGCCTGAATTGAATATGCAACCAACATCTTCTGATATCGATTCAGTCTATGGCATTCCTATGAATGTTATGGATACACCAAGAACGGTAACTCCTGTAAATAAAACATTGATGTATGCCAGTGGAGTCAATGCTCTGGGTGGGATGATGAATCCTATGGCGCTATTGACCGTTAATCCGACCACATTTGGATCTGTGATGGATTTCATGACAGATGCTCCGTATATACTTGGAACTCAGGCTGTTCCGTATGTAAATGGGATCGAACTTTCGCTCACAAACATTATGATGGGCAATGCGGGTCTACCCTGGAATTGGAATATGATTGAATCCTTTGATCTCCTGGAAGGACCGGCCAATGCGGTCTTCGGACAAACACAAGGCTCAAATGGTACTATCAACTATGTGACAAAACAGCCCTATTTCGATAAGTTCAGGGGGTATGTCTATGACACCACTGGCATGTATGAAAATTACATTTGGGGATTGGACGTCGGCGGTCCTATCAATGATAAATTAGCTTATCGGTTTAGCTATATGGGAACCGAAAGTGGAAGTTGGTGGCAATATGTACATAATAACGAACAGGATTTTTATGCGGCCCTAAGTGCCAAACCTATAGAGAATTATACAGCAGATTGGTATTTTAACATGGAATTTGCGGATGCTTCTCCTCTTGGTTATTCTGGAATGAATCGGCCTTCCAATGAGCTTTTTCAGAATGGATTGTATTATACAGGATTTCTTCCACCTTCTCAGATCAATAGTTTTCCCCCTACTTTTCCTAATGGGATGCCTATTCCTTATAACCAATTTCCTGGGGTTGGTCTTGAGCCGGTCAACCGTAGAGCGATGCTTATTCCACCTAATGCATCACAAACTGGTTATCAAGGGATGACACAGTTGATTCAAAGAGCTCATATTGCAGAAGGATTCGATATCGTAAACAACACATTAGTCTGGTACACTCGCCATAGAGCTATTCAGCCTTCTTATTTTTATGATGAAGTAGTAATGGGAGATTATGAAGTTGATAATCGAACAGAGATCAGGTTACAGTTCGATACCCCGGTAGGCGGTGGGTCTGGAAGAAAGACTCATTGGGGCAAAAAAGAAGAAAAAGAGCCAGAAGAGGGTCTTTCTTTTTCTCATTATGTAGATACAGGCTTTGAATGGCATTACCAGAGGAATGTCGATTACGTTTCAACTAGTTTTCTTAACATTCCCAATGAGTTTGATATAATGAATGAAAATCCTTTGCTTTGGGATGCAAGACTCACTCCTGCGTGGCAGGCTTTAGTGGCTCAACAAGTCGAAGTGCCTGTACCTGGCATGCCTGGTTATTATTATGAGCCTGGAAATGGAATCACTGGCACAACTGATAGTCAATACTGGGCATTTGCTCCTTTCATGCAATGGAATATTCAATTTCATCCAAAGGTGAGTCTGTTAGCTGGCGCTCGGGCAACAACCTATATTGTCGATGCGGTGACTCCCCCTGGAACTCCTGCAGATCAGTTTGCCCAATTCAGGACAACCTCTTTAGCCCCACTATTTAATATCAGCCCAGTCTATAGACCATTCCCCTGGATGACCGCCTATTTTAATTTTAACTGGCTTTATTCTACAGCTGCAGCAGACATGGGTGGATTTGCTCCCGTCTTTACAGAGAATAATATGCGTCTTCTAGACCAGTATATGGAAGGAGGATTAAAATTTAATCTTTTTCATAATAAGCTCTATCTGACTGCAGCAGGTATTCGAATTCGTTTAGAGGAAGGCTATGTTGCATTGCCTCCTGTAGATACTCATATGACGGCTTTTCGATTTAACTTGAATTACCAGCCAACGAGGCATTTCTGGGCAAGAGCTGGCTTTGCTTATATGCGGGGCACTTCTAATTTTAATAATCTTCCTTTTGGCCCTCCTGAAACACAATCCTATTCAACAGGTTATGCTTTCAGACATAATCTTCCTTTAGATGACGCTGGGATGTTTGGATTTGGTTATGCTCCTGGAATATGGCCTTGGGCTGCTTTTCCGGAAGTTGTTGCCAATGCAATGGTCAGTTATAAATTTGATAATGGATTTGGGATAACAATTAGCGGAACATGGATGGATGCTACCCCTATTTTTTGGAATTACACAGCCTGGATTCCTGCACAAGACTACGCAAATATTCAGCTTTTTTATTCGAGCAAAAATTGGGAACTTAATCTCTATTTCTGGAATTTTTTCAACAGTCACTATTGGATTCCTTATGCTGCAGCGGCTGGAGTTTCTCCAGATAGTGGATCAAACTCGGACTGGGTAGTACCAGGACAAGCCTTCTGGATACAAGCAACGGTTGCTTATAAATTTTAGTATGATTACGAATAGGAATTTTTATTTTCAAAGAGCGAGGGATACACAATTGTTCCAAAGAACGTATTCAAACCTGCTTACGAATGACCCGAATTTATTCTTTTCACCTTTGTTTTTGTCCAGAAGAGTCTGCGACAGCCAAGTACGGTTCTTTGTACAGTTGACCAGCATGATGTGGGGGATGGTAGCAGGTGATCCGCAGCCGCTCCTACTCCTCGCAAGTACAAGGAAAACTATCCATCTAGGAACGGTTCATCTCTAATGGGTTTTCAATCGGAAAATTTCTCCAAAAGAATCGTCCTTGCCCCGTTCTGCGGTGTCTAAGGAAAAATATCCGGATATCCATTCTTTGTATAAGGCTGCATTCGAGAACGATAGTATGCGTGATTCTCTTAGCTGCAATACAGAAACACAAATCTGCCCTCGATGCGGTTCTTTTGATAGACATAACTTTGCTTTGGAAAGAGCCAGAGAGTTGTAGCTAAGATTAGTCTTCTCTTGATGGGACATCTCACCGACGCCAAAAGAAGGTTTACTCCTGAAGAGCATCGGTCCAGTGTTGAACACTCTCAAACGCACGAGGAGATGGAAGTTGTGCTTAGAAGGGGCAACTCCCATTCTCGATGATGATTGTTGCAATGTGTTGGCGCTCCTTAAAGAGCAAATTTACTCTAGCAATCATTAATAAGTGACCTTTATTTATCACTTGCTGAAGATAAATTGCAATTGAACTATTATTTAGGGTGATTCACAAACTTTCATTTCTATAAAAAGAAGTAGGTAGCTCATGTTTATGTTATTATACTTAAGCCTTAGAAAGCGAGTATATCTCTAAAAAAGAAAAAAGGTAGTTGTTGCAGGATTAATAATCTAATGGTGAAAGCTCCTTCGAGCTTTTAAGTGGTTAAGAAAACCATGTTTTATGGAAAGATGGAAGAACTTGAGATGTCTTCAAAAGAAACATTAATCTGGTAAAGTGAGAAAATGAATTATACATAGCGCTTATCTTTGCACGAAATTAAGGAAAGCTTTTTCCTATAGAGAAGGTAAGTTTTTATCCAATCCATTGGAAGCCATAAATTTTTCTGCTATTCCAAGAAGTACAGAGATACTAAAGGTTTTGTAGCATAACAAGAAATGGATTGTTAAAGAATGGAGAGAGAATTGACAAAACGCGAGGAAGAAATTCTTGAGAAGCTTAGGGCCATTTTTCTCTCAGGAGGCAAACAATTACAGCCTTATTGGAAGAGCGAAGAAGAATTGATCCTTTATGATAAAGTTTTTGGAGAAAGAATTCGGTGGAAATGGCAGAGTGTTTTAAATGAGCTTTCTTTACTTGGTTGGATCCCACCACAAAGCCATTTGGTTGACTGGGGGTGTGGGACTGGAATAGCTGCAAGAAGTTTTTGTAGTTGGGCAATAGCGAATAATTTTAAGGTGTTATCTTCTTATTTTTGGGATTATTCTCCTTTAGCTATTAAATATGCACAATCCGTTTTTTCCAAAGAATTTCCAAATATTCACAGAAAAGAATTGAAGAAATCACAGCTTCCTGAACAATTTATTCTTTTGCTCAGTCATGTACTTGGAGAACTAACAGAGGAGGCTTTCGAAGAAATCCTCTCCTTAGCTAAAAATGCTTTAGCCATTCTATGGGTAGAACCTGCAAAAAAAGATTATTCCCAAAAGCTTATTCATTTCCGTGAAATCTTAAGAAAGAAGTTTTGGGTGATTGCTCCATGTCTGCATCAACAAAGATGCCAGTTACTTGAACAAGAAAAAAATTGGTGTCATTTTTTTGCTTCTGTTCCCCGAGAAATCTTTCAGAGTTCATTTTGGAGCTATACTCAAAACCTTTTAGGCATAGACTTGCATTCTCTTGCTTATTCTTATCTGGTATTGGAATCCAATACCAACACCACCACCAACAATTCTCAAAAGGAACATAACAATCTTTTTAGAATTATTGGCACAGTGCGTGCCTATAAAGGTTATAGTATTCTAGATTGTTGTTATGATTCAGGAGAACTGAAGACAAAGAGATATCTGCACCGTTATAATCCCTGGTTATCCAAAAGAATGAAAAAGGGAGTAGAAGCCTCTACCCTTGCAAAGGATATTGCAGAAAATCCTTCGAGAAGTATCCTTTTGGGGAGAGATCATAGGGTGAGCAATTAGAATTTATAGGATAAGGTACCCTCAACCCAGAATGGCCAGCCAGGGAAAATAGTATCAAGATTAAGGGTTCTGACTTGTGTAAAGCCAAAACCATTTGGAAGCCAGTAATGCTCATTTGTAAAATTGTAGAAAGCGGTTCTTATTTCCCAGTTTTTATTGGAATAAAACAGTTGGGCATTAGGAACAAATTCAGTTGGGATTCTTACTTGATGCTCATATCCTAGATACATGTCGCTCATCAATAGGGCTCCAAAGCTAATCCCTAGTCCGTTTCTAAATTGATAAGTCGCCATCCCTGAAACCACCTGCTCAGGCCATGCAATTAGTGCATACTTGCCGGGAGGAAAACTCCCAGAATTATCCAAAGGAAGTCCAAGAAGATTAGCGAGAGTTGTTGAATAGGTTTGAGCTAGGGGAGGGCCAGTGGGAAGTCCACTCCAGTTTTCAACTCCGTTCATGAAAAGATAGTTGAGTTTGAGCCAAAAATGGCTTGAGGGCTGATATTGCAAGCTTGTCTCAAATCCTTTGATGTTAACTGGTGTGGGGGGCAGTCCAAAATTAAAGAGGTAAGTGTTTTCCATAAACAGATCTGCAGTAAGGAAAAGTTGATTTTCTATAAGATTAAATTTTGCGCCTAATTCTTCTAACTCGTTTAAAAGATGAAAAGCCGAAGGACCGAATAATGGAGAATAGCCCCCTCCGCCTGCAACCACTGTGGTTTGTTGCCAATTGAAATTAAAATACAAGTTCAACCATGGGTATGGTTTCCAATAAGGGCTTATATTGATTTGTGGAGCTAGTTGGGTTGTATCCAGACTTTCGAACAAAAAAGAGGGGGTGCCAGGAGGTGTTTCAGAAGAAACCACATAGAGATTCATCCTGGCTCCAAGGATGAGCGAAAGGGTTTTTGTTAAATGGATGTTGTCTTGCCAGAAGGGAGAAATTCTCTCATACCGGGTGAGATTGCTGCCAGTTGCTCCATTCAATGGCTCAAAATAAAGGGGGTATGGGCCGGTTGGGACAAGCCACTCACCACCTCCAGGACCAGCAGGGTTTGCGATTAAAGCCTGAAAATTTCCTGAAAATATAGCATTTCTTTGGTAGGGGTTTTCAAAAACACTCCAGCCGTTAGGGACCACAAAACTAAAAGAGTCATAGGCTAGAACGTATTGATAACGGCTTTCTAGCCCTGTATCCACAAAATGACTTATAGGATCTTTGAAGCCAGCCGTTTCGAAATTCCAGCGCAGTTCAGTGCGGTTGTCAATCTCGAAGTTGCCAATCCAAGCCTCGTTGAAGAAAAATTCATCTTCGCTTGATACATGCGACTGGTACCAAAAGAAGGTGTTGTTAACAATCTGAAGATTATCAGTAGCCTGAAATTTCTGGATCCATTGCGCCATGGCTGTCTGTGCTCTCCCTAGATCACCTGGATATTTGACATTTGCTCTTCTGCTAATTGGTAGGGGCGTTCCTAGGTAACTTGAAGCTGGAGGATTATTGACTGTCCCTGTATTGACTTCGGAGGGGGGAAGAAAGCCTGGATAGTACAGATCGTTCTCAATCAAGGAGGCTGTCGGTCGGTTTAAGAGGACATCTTCTAGCATGTAGCTATAGGTTCCAAAATCGAGGTATAAATCAGACTGGTAATTTTCAGTGGGTCGGTAGCCCAAAGCCAAATAAAAATTTTGCTGTTGATCCTTTATCAGATCATAATAACTGCCACTCTCAATTCCCATATAGCTAAAACGATATCCAAGCTTGTTATTAGTTCCGGTAATCGGACCACCAATATCTGCCCCCCACATGTATTGACGATACATTCCGGTGGTATCCCATACATTGCCTCTGAACCTGTCGAAATAAGGCTGCTTTGTAATATAATTGACGTAGCCATTGGAAGGCTGAGTAGAACCAAAAACGGCTCCTGGAGGCCCTTCGACCAGATCGATCGATTCCACCATATTCAGGTTCCATGGAACATCTTGCAGAGGCATATTCACGGTTTCTTCCATGCCGTTGATGAATGTCAGCCCAGTAGTTCCGCGAATATCTGGAGCTGAAGTGCAGCCCGTTTGAGAGGGATCGACCATGGCTGCAGGGTTAATGTAGGTAAAACTGAGAGGATCGAGTTTTCCCCAAGACCCAATCCCCGCAGTCTTCATGAGGGTTTGTGAGATAGGACTGACTGCCCTTGGGGTATCAAGTACTGGCAGAGGAGTGGCATAACAAGAATTGGATTCTGGAAGGAAAACTTGAGAAAGTTGGCTCGCGCTCACTGTCACTTCAGGAAGGGAAGTCAAGGGTTGATCATAAGTTTCTGACTGAGGGGATGCGGCCACGCGAGTTGTATGGGGAGTTAGAAAGAACAAAGTAAGAAATCCAAAATAATAGAGAAGAGGGCCATGGCCAGAAAACATATTTGATAATGGATTATCATTATCAGATTTTATGTCAACTACAAAAACTGTACAAAGATCTTGGGAGCTGCAGAAATTGTAATTGAAGGAATATGTCAGTGGGCTCAAAATTATTTTGAAAACCTTAGATATTAAAGTAGAATCAATTGCATTGGAAGGGTCTGTAGCTCAACGGCAGAGCAGGGGACTCATAATCCCTTGGTTACAGGTTCGAATCCTGTCAGACCCAAAGACAACTTAAATTTTCTTATTGACCTTTATCCTCCCGTACCGTTAAACTTCGATTCGCTTCCTTCCTGTAGGATTTCTCCTATAACAAATATGCCTTCCTACCAGATTCTTTTCCTTGGAATTAACTACTGGCCTGAAAAAACGGGCATAAGCCTTTTCAATACCGGACGTTGTGAATATTTTGCAGCCAGAGGCTACAAAGTTTCCATTCTTACCGCTTTCCCTTATTATCCTTTATGGAAAATATCTGCCGAATATCGGAGAAAGTTTTTTCAATCGGAAGGCCGTAATGGGGTTGCTATTTTCCGTTCTTTTATTTACGTCCCAAGAAAAGTAACAACTTTAAGGAGAATTGTCCATGAAGGCTCTTTTATTTTTTCCTCCTTCCTAAGAGCCCTTTTCCTAAGAAAACCAGATCTGCTTTTTGTTGTTTCTCCGCCACTTGGCTTGGGAGGCACTGCTTTTCTTCTAAGTCGATTGTGGAAAATCCCTTATATCTTTCATGTGCCAGATCTACAGCCAGATGCTGCGAGGGATCTTAGAATGATCAAATCCAGTATTTTTTTCGATATTCTCTATAAATTGGAAAAATTTTCCTATGATAAAGCAGCGAAAATTTCGACTTTAACTAGAACCATGCGGGCGAAGATCCTTTCTAAGGGTATACCAGCTGAGAAGGTCGTTCTTCTCCCTGATTGGGCTGATCCAGATCTATTTTTATTGCCTAACAAAAAACAGGCGCTGGATTTTAAGAAAAAATATGGATTAGAAAATAAGATTCTTGTAGCCCATACAGGGAATATGGGGGTTAAGCAGGGATTGGATATTGTTATTGAAGCCGCAGCGGATTTAAAAGAAAAAAAAGAGATCGTTTTTCTTTTGGTCGGAGATGGAGCTGATAGATATCGACTGGAAGAGAAGGCAAAAAAAATGGATCTTCCAAATCTACAGTTCATTTCTTTGCTTCCTAAAGAGGAGTATTTCTCGTTACTTTCTGCTGTAGATCTCTGCCTGGTTACGCAAAAAAAGGAAGTAGGAGATATTGTTTTCCCTTCGAAGGTTATGACGTATCTAGCTGCCTCCAAACCAGTTGTCTGTTCGGTCAATAAGAATAGTGAAGTGGCAAAGGTAATTGAAGAGGCTCAAGCAGGAGTGGTTGTACCTGCTGAAGATCCTAAGGAGATGGCGAAGGCTCTCAGAACTCTTGCTATGGATAAGGACACTCGGAATCGACTAGGGGAAAATGGCAGAGAATATGCTTTTAACACCTGGGAAAAAGGAAAGGTGCTCGAAGCTATGGAAAAGGTTGTGTGGGAGGTTTTGAGAAAACAACAAGAACACCAAGGAGTTTTACAATGAAAAAAGCGCTGGTTGCAGGGGCTGGTGGTTTTATTGGGCATCATCTTGTGAATTTTTTAAAAGAGAAAGGCTATTGGGTCAGGGGAGTTGATATCAAAGAGCCGGAATACGAAAAAAGTAGAAGCGATGAGTTTTATCTTCTGGATTTGAGATATTGGGGGAATTGTCTAGAAGCAACTAAAGGGGTTGATGAGGTCTATCAGCTGGCAGCCGATATGGGAGGGATAGGTTATATTTCTGGCAACCATGCGGAAATTGCTAAAAATAATATCCTTATCAATACCCATATGTTGGAGGCTTCCTACCAAAATGGAGTAAAACGGTATTTCTATTCCTCTTCTGCCTGCATTTACCCTTCATACAGACAGCAATCGGTCGATGTGATTCCCTTGAAAGAAGAGGATGCCATGCCTGCAGATCCCGAAGAAGGCTATGGTTGGGAAAAACTTTTTGCTGAGAAACTCTGTCAGTATTATCAAGAAGATAAAGGGATTGAAACAAGAATTGCTCGCTTTCATAATGTTTATGGACCACTTGGAACCTATAAAGGGGGAAGGGAAAAGGCTCCAGCTGCAATATGTAGAAAAATAGCACTGGCTGAGGATTCTTCAGAAATAGAAGTCTGGGGTGATGGCAAACAAACCCGGTCTTTTCTCTATATTCAAGATTGTGTCGAAGGAATATATTTGATCACTCAGTCTGATTATCCTAAGCCCTTAAATTTAGGTTCGGAAGAGCTTGTAACGATTGATCAACTCGTGGAGATGACAGCAAAAGTGGCGAATAAAAATATCCGAATTAGACACAATTTATCAAAACCCCAAGGGGTAAGGGGTAGGAACAGTGATAATAGCAAACTTTACAAGATAACTGGTTGGAGACCTAAATTTCCCCTTCTAGAAGGACTCAAGCTGACCTATCCTTGGATTGCTGAACGTGTCGCTAGGGAAAGAAATATGCAGGGGTGTCAATAACCATGGTTGTCAAAAAGTTGGCTCCATCTAGCCGCTGATCTTTCTTCGCTATGCTCTCAAAAGGCTGCCTCAGTGGGCAAAAGAGGCAATGAAGAAGACTAGATCTAAGGTTCAACGACTAGAGTGGTTGAGGTGCTAATTTCAGGATAGTTAGCTAAAATCGAATCTATCCAATAAGTTCCTGGTTGAAGTGGTTGGTCTAGTTCTTCTATGGCGACAACTTCGCTGTAAGTAAGGGTGTCATTTGGATTTAAAATAGTTGTTCCGACCATAGGAAGGAATTCTTTATCTTCGGACCATACATAAATGATCTCGTTGCTGGCATTTCTGATTCTAAAATCGAATCTCTGAGAATCTGGAAACTTAAAGGTGTAGGTTCTTCGCCCGCTATTGAAAATGGTAAGAACGACTCGAAGGGAAGGTGTCGTAAGACTGTCTTTGAGTGAAGAAAGAGAGAGCCGGTTAGGCTCAACTTTGAGTGTGGACTGAATTTTATGGAAATTTATCTGATTGGCCTTGTCGATTCTTTTGGGATCAGCAAAGGGGATTATAGACCAATGTTTTCTTGGAGTCTGAAGAATGTCTGGGTGGGTGTTTTTGCTAGGGCTGATATCAATACCATAGGAGACCGAGCTGAATAGGAAGAAGATCAAGATCCACTGAGGCTTCATGGTATGCTTTTTCTTCATTGTTTTGCTATTGTGTATGATTTATGAAAATTAAGAAAAAATCTCTTTACTGGAATTTGTTTTGAGGAGTAAAGAGAAGTTGCATTAGCCAATAATTAATAAATATCTCTTGGAAATAGTGAAAAGATTTTTTTCTCTCTTATGCTTATTGTTAAATCTCCTCTTTTTGGCATCTCTCTTTTTTGCTTATTCTTTAATCCGCAAAGGATTCACAGCAAGAAGTACCCCCCCAGCCCTAGAAAAGATCATTGCTACAACCGCTCTTAGCCTTTCTATTCCTCAATCTGTCAAAGAGATGAAAAATCCCATCCCTTATTCTCAAGCCGTCTTAGATGAAGCTAGAGATCACTTCGCGGATCATTGTGCCTTATGTCATGGAAATAACGGGAGTGGAGAGACTCCAGTAGGACAAAATCTTTATCCTAAGCCTACCGATCTGAGGTCGAAAGAGGCACAGAAAAAGTCCGATGGTGAAATTTACTACATCATTCATAATGGAATTCGATGGACTGGAATGCCTGCTTGGGGAGAGGCAAAAGAACCGGATGAAGATAGTTGGAAGCTTGTTCATTTTATACGACATTTACCATATTTAACAAAAGAAGAAGAAGAGAAGATGAAGAAAATGAATCCTATTAGTCCTCATGAAATTCAGGAAGAAAAAGAAGAAGAAAAATTTCTTGAAGAAGATAATTCTTTGGGGAATGCTTCTAAAGAGCAGCAAGAACAATAACATAGAAAACGGAGAAGAAAAGATGAAACAATTTCAATGGATTACCATTTTTTCATTTTTCATCATGATTTTTGCGATGCCTACTGTCTATGCCCATGGAAATTTGGAACATATTATGGGCACCGTTACAAGTATTTCTGACAACTCACTTGTCATCGAAACCAAAAAAGGGGAAACGAAGACGGTAGAAATAAACTCTTCGACTCAATATGTTTTTAAAGGAAATCCATCTTCTTTGGAAAATTTAAAAAAAGGAATGCGGGTTGTAGTGCATGCGAAGAAAAGCGGGGATAAACTCGAAGCCAAGGAAGTAAAATTTGGTACACCGGCAAAAAAACACTCTCCTTCCACTCAACCGTGATTTTCTATTCTCAAATAAGCGGTCCGTTTGGAATAAAGTCTCAGCGATTCTCTACAAAGGAAAAATCGAAAACAAATGTGTCGCAGCAAACCCTTAGGCTTAATTTACCAAATCAACTCTCTTTAGCCCGCATAGGAATGTGTGGGCTTTTCGTGGCTGATCTCAGCATCGATTGGCCCTTTCAGGCCACCACAGCCTTGATCATATTTCTTCTGGCAAGCCTTACGGATCTTTTGGATGGATGGATTGCTAGAAACTACAACTTGGTTAGTGAACTAGGCAAATTGTTGGATCCTTTGGCTGATAAGATATTGATCAGTGCCGCTCTTCTATCTCTGCTGCAGTTTAATTACGCCCCTTTATGGGCTGTAATCACGATGATTGCAAGAGAATTTTTAATCACAGGGCTGCGCACCTTAGTGGCAATTCATGGAAAAGTGATGGGGGCGGATATGGGGGGAAAACAAAAGACAATATCCCAGATGGTTTTTATCATTGCTTGTTTTGTTTCACTTAGCTTAAAAGAGACCAAAATAAAAACTGGAATTTTCGATTATATTTTAGAAAATACGCTCTATCCAATGATGTTGTTGACAGTGGCTATTACGATTATTTCTGGAACGAATTACTTTTACCGTCATTGGGAATTAATCCACAAGGAGCCTAGAAATAAGTGTGAATGAGTCCTTCTTAAAAAAACCACTTTTTACTATTGCAGCAGAATCTTCCCCAAGCTATGCCTTTAAAGATTGGCGGATAGTCGTTGAAGCGTTGGGTCAAGGCAAACAATGCCTGCTCTTTAGAAAAGGAGGTATCCAAGAAAAAGAGTTTCAATTGAAAGCTCCTACCTTTTGGCTGCTGCCTACCTCCTATCATGAAGATCTGCTACAGATTAAGCCACAATACAGGACTCTGCTTGCTGGAGAAGAAGGGGCAAAGGATCGAGTCGTTCTTAAATATATTGCAACAGTCTATCACTCTTTGTTTCTCACCGATTGGGAAAAAGTACGTTGCCTCTCTGCCTTTCATGTTTGGGAAGAAGAAATTCTGAAAAAACGATTTGATTATGGCAAAAAGCGTGGGCTTTCTTTGCTCATCGTAAGAGTGTATAGAACTCGTAGCCCTTTTACGATTGCATGGGATGAGAAAGCGATGGGTGGTTGTCGATCCTGGATTAAAATGACTATCCCTTCTGAAAATTTAGAAAAGGAAGCGGTAATAGATGAGGAAAAATTTTGTGAAATGCAAAAAAGCATTTTATTTAGAATTAATGGGGTATGATTAAAAGAGCTTTGGTGATTCTTGCTCCAGGCTTTGAAGAAATAGAGGCAGTTGTGCCCATTGATTTGTTGAGAAGAGCTAAAATTGAAGTGGTCGTAGCGGGCATATTGCCTGGAGTCATTACGGGTTCTAGAAAAATCAGAATAATACCTGATTATGATCTGGGAGATGTTTTAGAAGAACATTTTGATTGCATTATTTTGCCTGGAGGAGCTGAAGGAGCTGAAAATTTGAAAAAAGATATACGAATAAAGGAGCTCCTCGAAAGGCAGATTTTAAAAGGGGGATGGGTTGCAGCAATTTGTGCGGCTCCAGGTTGTCTTATCAACTTCGGTCTTTTTCTTTCAAACAAATTTACCTGCCATCCGTCAATTAAAGCAGAAATACCTCTTTCCAGACTCGAAGAGAATAGCTCTGTTGTGGTTGATGGTAATTTGATCACCGGGCGAGCGGCTGGCAGTGCCATAGAGTTTTCCTTTGAAATCATTCGTCAGTTAGTTGGAGAAGAAGCGGTTAAGGAGGTTAATCGTTCTTTTCTTTCGAACCTACCAATGCTTGGTTCGATACGAAAAGAATAAAAAGGAAAGAAAAAGAATCGCTATTGAATAGAAGACAATCAGTGGCATTGGGAGAAAAGTTATGTTTACTGATCATTATTGTATACTAGCTAGTATGTCTGATTTTCTGGGGATTCATTGGAGTCCAATGAAAGTAATCGGTTGGATAGGGAATATCCTTTTTTTTTCTCGTTTTGTGATTCAATGGATCGCTACTGAAAAGAAAAAAGCTGTAGTTGTTCCTCTTGCCTTTTGGTATTGCAGCCTTTTAGGCTCTTTATTGCTCTTAATTTATGCATTTTATAGATGGGACTCGGTGTTTATTTTTGCTTATCTTTTTAGTTGGATCCCTTACTCAAGAAACCTTTATTTTGCTCATAAAGAAAGGGCAAACGCAAAGAATGAGTTTTCAACTTGCCTGAAGCGCTGAATTACAATTCTAGATCCTTCCCCACAAAAATACTTGACATCTCGCAAGGGTTAATAGTCTCTGGCTTGATACCACTTCAGATGTTCGTAGAAGGTTTTCCTGCTACTTAATCTAGAAAATATCATCGGATCCTCGCATTCTCTACGATTTTATTGGCTGGCAGCATGAAGCTGTTCTAATGTCATCGTTCCCTTGTAAGCTTCAGCTTCTTCTTCCACTCCAAAGTTCGAGGCAATTAACGAATCAATCTTATCAAGTTCTTCTTTGGTTAATGGAGGACAGTCAGGAGCCTGAGCAAATTCTTTGAGCTGGGTGCTATTGTAAATATTAGGCAAACAGCTCAGCACCTTTTTTTCATTAAGGATCCATTGCAGGGCAGCTTGCCCTAAAGAACGATTCGGCAGGACCAGAAACTGTAGGGTTGCTATTTTTTTTAAACCGTTTTGAAGCCAGTGTTTTGGTCGAAAACGTCTATGATCGGTCTGAGAAAATTTTGTTTGAGGGGTATAGTGGCCTTCGAGCATGCCACTGGCATGAGGAACGCGGATAAGATAACGAGTTTGATCCCATGCAGCTTTGCTCATAAGCTCTTTCCCTGGGTAAGATTCAAGGATATTGTAAATGTGTTGGACGATGTGTGGCTTTCGTAAGCGAATGGATTCCAGTCCTTCATAGAGCCAACCAATGGCTGGTCCAAGAGCCACACCATAAGAGCGTATTGTGCCTTCCTTAAGCTGATCTTCCAGGAACTGCCAGATAGCATCATCTTTGACATGAGCTAAACGGATATTATGTAGTTGAAGATTGTCAATGTAATCGCGCTTTAGTCGTTTGAGTGATCGGTGAAGAGCTTCTTTTAAGAAAGGAACGGAAAAATCTTGAGGCAGTTCCTGTTGAGCCGAACGATCGACCTCGTTATAGAAATTGTAGCCTATCTTCGTAGCAATAACTACATCCTTGGAATTAGGGAAGGCTTTGGCTAGAATTTCTTCTCCATATCCATGACCATACACATCGGCGGTATCAAAAAAGTTGATTCCTAAATCGTATGCTTCTTTAAGAAGCCTGATAGCTTCTGCTTCGGTGTAGGTTCCCCACCATCCGGTAGTCAAAGTCCATAATCCAAAACCGATTACAGATGCCTCGATTTCTGTTCCTGGAAGATGTCTGTATTTCATATAAAAAATATATCAAGGCCATGGTAAAGAATGAAGAAAAATCGATCTAATGATTTTCTAGAAGCATTTCGAAGTCATAGACAATGCTCTTAAAAACAGAATTAAGCATGGAATTTAGCTTCGCGTAGTAGGTCATGAGAAATATTAATAATATTTTCTACTTGGCCCCTCTTTTTAGATTGATCTATTCCTTTCCAAACGGATCGGAATGGAAATCCCTAAGAAGGTTCTTCCCATAGAGCAAAATAGAATCAAAACCCAGACAAACTAAAGTTAGTCATCTTTGTACCTTCAGATTACATTCATCCCAATATTCAAAAACAAAGACAAATCATGAGGAAGGTCGCAAGAATGCTTGCTAGTATTAGTTCTTTGCGGCATACAAGTCAAAATCTTATTGGAAATCTTTTTCTAAGAACGATTCTTTTTCTTTCCCTTTCTTCAACACTTCTGAGCCAAACGTTAAACTCTCCTAACTATGAGAATCCTCCCCTCCTACCAGAAATTCTAGTTGAGTCAGCTGCTCCTTTTTCTGATGTTTTACCTACTGACAGTTCTTCGGTCTATGGGCTCGATCTTAAAGTGGTAGATACTCCAAGACAAATCACTCCAATCAACCAGACTCTTATTCGCTCTTCTGGTATGGCTGCCCAAGGCTATATCGATCCACTGAGTACCGCTTTTTTGATTCCTGGAGCGATTAGCGAAAATAGTGGAGCACTGATGGCTGCCCCTTCAGTCCGTGGCATGGCGGCACAACCATACATCAATGGTATTCAATTCACGGCTCTTCAATCGGGTATGCCACTGACACCTTTTAATTGGAATATGGTGGAGTCAGAAGACATTACCGAAGGCCCAGCTAATGCGGTGTTTGGTCAGCAACAACCTGCTGGCGGGACAGTCAACTATATAACAAAGCAGCCTTACTTTGATCAGTTTCGTGGACAAATCTGGGACACTACAGGTATGTATGAAAATTACATGTGGGGAGTCGATATGGGTGGTCCAATCGATAAAGCTCATAAGAGCGCCTACAGGTTGAGCTACATGGGTATTGAAAATGGGAGCTACTATCAGCCGAATGTGCATAATGACCAACAAAATATTTATCTAGCTCTAGGAGCTAGGCCTTCTGAAACCTACGCAGTAGACTTTTTTTCCGATTTTGGAACCTATGATTTTACTCCAATGATGGCCTGGATGAATAGACCGACTTCAGCTCTTATCCAGAATGGGTTTTACAATACGGGTGCTTTGCCTTTATCCCAGATTCAGATTGGAACAGTTAATAATCCAGGTTTTGCTACCTATGCTGGACCTTTGGAGCCCATCAGTCGGCGATTGGTTGCCAATAATCCAGAAACGGAAGGAAGAGCATACACAGGGTTTGTACAGCTCGTCCAGAGGCTCAAACTCGGAGAAAATATTCAGCTTCGTAACAATACCTTTGCCTACTATGGGCGCAATGCCGTCGTGGTTCCCTCTGCTTATTATACCGAAGTGGCTATGGGAGACTATGAGATTGATAACCGTACTGAGCTGATTGCTCAATTCTCAACTCCAATGAGTCTGCAAAATAAAAATCATTCCCATGAAGGTGGATTTTTCGGTCAACTACTTCTCAAACACCAGATTGATGCTGGAGTCGAATGGGGATTTGAACATAATCTCGACTATGAATCCCAACTTTATTTTGGGAGCGCGAATGCCTGGGACATTCTCCGTACTAACCCTTTAAGCTGGAACCTTACTCAAACCGCCTTTTTTCAGTCCCTGATAGGTAATCCGATTGCTCCTGGGGGTGGGGAATGGCCGATTCCTGGAATGTCTGGTGTCTACTTTGAACCATTGAATGGGAGTGCAGGCACTACCGATAGCAACTACTGGACAGTGGCGCCTTTCTATCAGCATTATTTAGAGATTACTGATAGGTTATCAGTCCTCTTTGGCGCTCGAGCTACTACTTATTTCATTTCGAGTCAGACTCCACCAGGGACTCCGCCTGAACTTTTTATCAAAGCCCAAACCATTCAGGAACTTCCAATGATCAATGCGAGTGTCAGCTACAAGGTATTTCCATGGTGGACCGTCTATTTTAGCTATAACTTTCTGTATGTTGCCAATGTGGGAGCGGTTGGAGGGTTTAATGTTTATCCAACTGGCTTGCCTTCCAGTTCATTTAATCTTCAAGAGCAACTTTTTGAAGGTGGCTTTAAATGGAGTATCCTGCATGATAAGCTCTATGCATCAATGGCAGGATTTTCTCAGCAAATCCCCCTTTTTAACTTTGTCAATGCCCCACCCACTCTCTCCAATGTCACAGGCTTGGAGCTTAATTTTACCTATCAGCCTACCAATCACATTTGGATGCGTGCAGGCTATTTTTTTGCTCAGGGAATAGAAGATTGGTCAGGTTTGCCGTTTGGTCCTCCCATGTCACAAACTTATTCTACCGCCCTTGCCTTTCGAGCTAACCTCCCCATCAATAATAACGAAAGTTTTCCTCCTGGTAATTATCCATTTATTGGTTGGCCGGAGCAGGTGATTAACGCGATGGTGACCTATCAGACGGATTTGGGGCTTGGACTAACCCTTGGAGGGCTTGTAATGAGCCCACAATTTCTTGGATATAACTACTCAACAGCGATTCCTTGGCAGTTTCTACTTAACGCAAGAATTTTTTATTCTCACCCTAAATGGGAAGCTTCCCTTTGGATCTATAACCTAACCAACGAACATTATTGGCTTCCCTATGCCATTGGCTCTATGCCTGATCGAACTAATGACTATGGGGGAATCGTCCCAGGCTTGCCTTTTTGGGTTCAAGGGACTTTTGCTTGGAAATTTTAATACCTAAAATCTATAAATTTATTAATAATTAATTCATCCAATAGCGCAAGAAACCCAGGTGTTCAGGCCGTGGGGGGATAGCGCGGCGGCGTGAGCCGCCCCTGTTCCTGCCTCTCCCTCTCCTTTCTCCAATGCTATCTTGGTCCACGAATATCCATACTCCTCCATCCGTTGTATCAAGGTAGAGAATCGGTGATGGATGCCTTGTATCAGACCCGTTGCGGTCTGAATGTTGAAACTGCCACTGACCCGAATGACGACACGATCCAGATAAGTACCATCCTTCTTACCCGTCGGAACTACAACCCTCGCGATTTCCCCCTGTCCGAAAACCAAAAGCCACCTTCCGCTGCACGAGATAGCCTCTGGAGAGACCATACTAGTCGTGCCGGCTGCATTGATAGCTTCCTTGTCCTGACGCCTTGATCTCCAAAAGCCCCCGGTTCCATCCTTCGATGGATTCAACCTCCTCAACGCCTGCCGCCTCAAGACAGTGAGCCTTCGGAATCGAGAGCCTGCTGCGATTCCACTTCGTTCTTCCGACCCTTCCAGGCTTGATCGGCAGCCTCGTCTCTTTCAAGCGATGGAAGAGAGCCCACCAGAGGCCGCTTTCTTGTGTCCAACATGAAAACTTGTGAGCTTTCGCTCCCTTTGCCGGCTTTTGCCAGTAATGGAGCTGAGTAGGTGTTCCCTACTTGATCCCCTTGGGAATGTGCGCGACTGGTTATCCGCGTATGTAGGAGAAGGTTCCCTTCGGTGCTTTGCCTTTTGCCTGCATGATCCCCTCCTTCCAGGGTCCGGGACTAAGGAAGCACCCTGGAGTGGGTCTTGTCTTGCCTATCACTCACGTTTGCATTGCCACTGCTCCGCAACTTACGCTGGTCAACCTGATTTGTAGTTGCCGACAAGTATCTTTCGTTGAGAGAGGGGTTGTTGACATGTTTAGCTACACGATCATCCTTCTAGCTAAGGATGAAAAAAAAATTTAAATATTAAACTTAAGAAAAGAAAATTAAAAAATCGGCGCTAGAATACCCATTTCATTTAGGTAATTGGGGTGAAAGTGCCCCACTTAAGTATTTCGGCTATATGTCTTGACATTCCACAATGTATATATAATATGTGACATTCAATATAGGAGCAAGATCAAGTCCGCATCGTGTCTTCACCGGTGATGAGCGCAGAATGTCTAGCTGGTGTCTGGAAACGGCTGGCACCATAAGCCGAATGGACGAAATTGGTGATGCACGAAAGGTGGGAGGTGGCGTTAATATTCACCCACTGGCCAGGTGGTGGCGTATCCAACACGCATCACGTATTTGTGACCCACCGCTCTGAGAGGGTAGGCTGCCGGGATGAATAATCGGCAGCTGGAAAGTAGTAGTAACCTGGACACGGGCCAAAGTTATCTAGCTGAAGCATGGCCTCAAGCACCGTTGCCGTTGGTTCGTCGACGGGTCCCTAAAGGGGATGCCAACAAGCCGTGTCGTGTATATTAGTTAGAAGCTCACCCGATTTATCTGGTTGAGAATGACCCTGAATATTTTGATTGAGAATGATACATTTTAACAATATTCTTTGTTAAAAAAAAATGATGTGAGGGGTCGATTATTTGTTATTAAGTAGTGTTATCTTGTATATATTGCATCATGATTGTTAAAAGACCAACACTTAGTTTTATCGAAAAAACCTATTTACCTGGTATTCTTCAAGGTTTAGGAATTACTTTAAAACATTTTTGGGATAGAGTAAGGGGAAAGACAAAAATCACTCTTGAATATCCTGAAGAAAAACCGCAGCTTCCTGAGGGATTAAGGGGAGCTCCGCTGTTAGTAAAAGATGAAGAGGGGAGAGAAAAATGCGTAAGCTGTCAATTTTGTGAATTTATCTGTCCTCCAAGAGCTATTCGAATCATCCCAGGAGAAATCCCACTCGAAGATAAATATGCAAAGGTAGAAAAAGCACCTAAAGAATTTTTTATAGACATGACTAGATGTATTTATTGCGGACTGTGTGAAGAGGTCTGTCCAGAAGAAGCTATTTTTCTGCTTCCTAAAATCTATTCTTTATCTGGTTATAGCAGAAAAGAGCTTATCCACGACAAAAAGACATTGTATGAGCTAGGAGGCATTTATGCTCGACCCATTAAAAAATGGGAGAAAAAATGAAAAAATATTATGGGGCTTTTCTTTTGGAATCAGCCGAAGTGTTTTTTAGTTGATTTTTATTTTTTAGTTTTTAGGATTTTCAATCCTTTTTATTATCGAACTTGATCATGGAGAATTTCTTTTTTTGGACCTTTGTTCTTACAATGATTGGCAGTGGGATTGGAGTCATTGCCAACAAAAATCCTGTGGCATCCGCCATGAACCTTGTCTTAATGATTATCTGTATTGCTGGGCTTTTTGTGCTGCTCGGTGCTTATTTTTTGGCAGCCGTACAAGTGTTGGTTTATGCTGGAGCTGTCATGGTGCTCTTTTTGTTTATTATCATGCTTTTAGACTTAAAAGCTGAACAACTAGCTAACTTTAGGATGCTGGGTATTGTTGGAGGGCTCCTGACTGTCTTATTGCTTGGGATTGGGTTTTTTCTGGCTGGAAAGAATATAACTTCTTTAGTAGGCAAAACGGACAAAGTGATTCAAAACAGCAGTATAAAGGCCTTGGGAGAACTACTTTTTGGCAACTATGCTCTGGCCTTTGAAGCTGTTGGAGTTCTGCTTTTGATTTCAATGATTGGAGTGATCATTTTGAGCAAAAAAGACTTGGATTGAAATGAGAAAAAACTCTCTTTGTGATAGAATCAATCGGCTGCAAGAGGTATTACAGAAAAGCTAATGATAGGATACGAAAACATTTAAGAAGGTCGTTTGTTTTTTTATTACGATTAGTTCATTAACCATAGTGGGATAGAAAAGAAGATGCAAATAGGTTTAACTCATTATTTGACGGCTAGCGGTATCCTTTTTGCGATTGGCATTGCAGGGATAATCTTAAGGAGGGATATGATTATTATCTATATGTGTTTGGAGATCATGCTAAATGCTGCAAATCTAGCTCTTGTTGCTTTTAGTCGATATAATTCTAATCTTTCAGGACAAGTGCTGGTTTTTTTTGTGATTACGGTAGCCGCTGCTGAAGTTGCTGTAGGCCTTGCCTTAATTGTTGCCCTCTTTCGTGTCAAACATTCTACTAAAGCCGAAGATATCACTTTGTTGAAGTTTTAGAAGTCCTATTGGAAAAAATGAATACCTCCTCGTTATTAGCTTGGGTCTTATTACTTTCTCCATTGTTATCAGCTTTTATGATATGGGCGTTTTTAAAGCCTTTCCCTTTTTTAAGTCAGATAGTTTCTGTGGGGGCTTGTGCAATTAGTTTTCTTATTGCCATAGGAGTTGCTCTGGGTTCGATTCATGAACCGGTAGCCATAAATTGGATAGACATTGGTGGACTTACTATTCAGCTAGGGATGGTTTTCGATTCACTTTCGAAAGTCATGCTACTAGTCGTAACTGGAGTTGGGCTCATGATTCATATTTATTCGATGGGCTACATGGGAGAAGATCCCGGCAGAAGTCGTTTTTTTGCTGAACTTTCTCTTTTTATGCTCTCGATGCTTGGTATCGTTGTGGCAACCAACTTTATCATGATGTATATATTTTGGGAGCTTGTTGGAGTCAGTTCCTATCTTTTAATTGGTTTTTGGTTTGAAAAACCTTCTGCAGCTTCTGCGGCTACCAAGGCTTTTCTAGCTAACCGAATAGGGGATTTTGGCTTTCTGTTAGGCATTATCATGTTTTGGACCTTCACAGGTAGCTTGATGTTTGATCCTTCCCTTTCTTCCTATTTCAAGGGACATCCCTTAGTGACAATAATGGGACTTTTGCTTTTTTGTGGTTGCGTCGGCAAGTCAGCTCAGATTCCTCTTCATGTGTGGCTTCCAGATGCTATGGAAGGCCCTACGCCTGTTTCTGCCTTAATCCATGCGGCAACTATGGTTGCTGCAGGTGTCTATATGCTTTGTAGGATTTTCTTTGTGTTAGAACAATCGGAACAGGCGCTAGAAGTTATTGCATGGACAGGAGGGATTACGGCTCTGGTGGCTGCGCTAACTGCTACGCAGCAAGATGACATAAAGAGAATTTTAGCTTATTCTACCATGTCACAGCTAGGCTATATGGTCATGGCCGTAGGTTCTTCTGCGACTATAGCTGCTATGTTCCATCTTTGTACACATGCTTTTTTTAAGGCCCTTTTATTCCTCGGTGCCGGATCTATCTTGCATGTTTTGCATCATGAGCAGGACATTTGGAAGATGGGTGGATTATGGAAAAAAATGCCGGTGACCTTTGTTACCTTTCTTATTGGGACCTGTGCACTCGCAGGCATTCCTGGTTTTTCTGGCTTTTTTAGCAAAGATACGATCCTTGAGATGGTTGGTGAAAAAAACAAAATGCTCTTTTGGCTTGGTTTGTTTACGGCTGGGCTTACCGCTTTTTATATGACAAGGTTGTTTGTCGTTACTTTTTTGGGCACTCCTAAGTCGGAAGTTGCTGAACATGCCCATGAGTCACCTTCTGTTATGGGGTTGCCGATGATCGTTCTTTCTTTCTTTGCTTTGGTTGGGGGATATTCTGTGGTAGGGATTGAGAAAGCCCTTGGGACTGCCCATGAAGCTATGTCGGAGGCAGCGAAACTCAATGTGATGATTTTGTCAGTACTTGTGGGGCTTACTGGTGTGGGGATAGGAGCTTTTGCTTATTGGAAGAAACAAAAAGAAATCGTCATCTTCCCATTGTTTAAAAATAAGTTTTATTTTGACGAACTGTATGATTTGACTCTACTGAAACTCCAACAACTTCTAGCGGGAATTTTTGCATGGCTGGATGAATGGATCATTGGCTTTGGGATTGTTAGAGGCTCGGCTTTTTTGGTAAGTGTTGGAGGAGAACTTTTAAGGGTTTTTCAAACCGGCAATATCCGCAGTTATGCTTTTATTTTTGGCGCTGGAGCTGCAGCCATATTAGTCTTTTTTCTAATCAGAAGTTAAGCCTTGGTAGCTAAATTGTGGGATGAGCAAGGTAGGAAAAAGAAAGTTGGTGGTGGTTTTGAAATGGAAATAATAGGAACCACACAGATATGGAAAATATTTTTGTTTTGTAAACGAGATGATGGAAAGAGGTTAGCATGTCATTTGTAAGCGTTCTTCTTTTTGTACCCTTATTGGCTTTTATTGCTATAATTCTTAGAGTACCAGCTCGTCAAGCTGCATTAGGAGCTAGTTTGCTAAATTTGCTCGTCAGTTTGTGGATTTATTTCCAGTATGATCCCAAGATTCAAGGCTTTCAATTCGTTCAAGATATCCGTTGGATACAGCTCCCAGGGCTTCCTGAAATCCACTACCATGTAGGGGTAGATGGCATGAATCTGCCTCTTATTCTTTTAACAACTATTGTGACACTGGCTGCCATTATTGTTTCTCCTGAAGGGATTAAAAGAGAGTCGGAATTTTATAGCTATCTTCTTGCTATTTCTCTTGGAGCAATTGGCGCCTTCGTTTCTTTAGATCTATTCTTTTTTTATATCTTTCATGAGTTTGCCCTTATTCCAACATTTCTTTTGATTGGAATTTGGGGATCTGAAAACAGGCAGTTTGTGAGTCTTCAAATTACTCTTTATTTAATGGTGGGTAGCTTGGTTCTCCTTGTTGGCATTCTTGCTTTGCTTGTATTGCTCCCACAAGAAGCGAGGACTTTTGATATCCCTATGCTCATTGACTATGCAAAAGCTCATCCTTTGCCTATAAACAAAGAGGCTGTTCCTTTTGCTTTTTTACTTGTTGGCTTTGGCACATTGGTTTCTCTATTTCCTTTTTATACTTGGGCGCCAGCCGGTTATGCCGTAGCTCCAACTCCCGCAGCAATGCTCCATGCTGGAGTACTAAAAAAATTTGGGCTTTATGGGTTGTTAAGAGTGGCTATTCCACTGCTTCCTGGAGGGTTGGAACATTGGAAAAGCTGGTTGTATATTCTTTTGCTTGGTAACATTCTCTACATAGGGTATGTGACGATTGTTCAAAAAGAGCTAACCACGATGTTGGGCTATTCTAGTGTTATGCATATGGGGTATATCTTTTTGGGGCTTGCAAGCTGGAATAAAATTGGAATCAGTGGGGTAGTGGTTCTTATGGTAGCTCATGGTCTTTCGATCGCCTTGCTTTTTGCTCTGGCTGGAGAAATTAAGGATAGAACTGGTGAAATAAAGTTTAGTGAACTTGGCGGGCTAGGCCAAAGAATGCCATTTATTTCTGTGGCTTTTGTTTTAGCTTCTTTTGCTTCCATTGGGGTTCCTGGATTGGCGAATTTTACAGGGGAGCTACTGATCTTTTTTGGGTCATGGCAGGCCCAGCCGTGGATTACTGCTTTGGCAATTTGGGGAATTGTCATATCGGCTGTCTATCAACTTCGAGCCGTTCAATCAGTTTTTTTTGGCAAACTCCCTGCCCATTTGAAAGATGTGGAAGATCTTCAAGGAGTAGCCAAGAAGTTCCCTTATCTTTTGCTTATGGCTTCTCTTCTCATTATTGGCATGATGCCAAGTTCTCTTCTTTCAATTATTAAGCCGACCGTAGAACACTATTTCTCTGCAAATTGATTTCGATAGAACACAATGAAATTTTTGGTAAAAACAGAAAGCAAATCCTTTTTTCTAAAGAAATTAACAAGTTATTAGTCTGGATTATCTACGATGAATGCGTTATTTGTTCTTTGTAGTCCCGAATGTTTCCTTACCCTGTCTGCTTTGTTTCTGCTTTTGTGGCAAGCCATAGCAAAACCAAATTATAAGAGTGTGGGCATTCTTGTCTTGGCTTCTTATCTGATCTCAGGAGTTCTGCTGCTGCCTTTTGTTGATAATCAGGGTATTTATTGGAATGGACTGTATGTCTGGGATAAAATGGCAGTTCTGTGGAAAGTATTTTTTTTGATAACTGGATTTCTTGTTACCTATCTAAGTTTGGAAAGCAATAGTCTTATAACGAAAGGGAGAGCAGAATTTTATACTTTGCCCTTATTAACTACTGCTGGTATGGCTCTGTTAGCCTCAGTTAGGGATTTTATTCTTCTGTTTGTTGGGCTTGAAATTGTCACCGTTTCTTTCTATGTATTGGTAGCTTTTCAAAAAGAATTTCCTTCGGCTTTGGAGGCAGGGGTAAAATATTTGGTCATAGGAGCTTTGGCTTCTTCTTTTCTTGTGATGGGTATAGCCTTTGTTTTTGGAATCACAGGTTCAACCCAATTTGATGAAGTAGCACGTTTTGCTCAAAACAACCCAGTGAGTGCTCCTTTAGTCCTTGGTCTTATATTTGTTCTGGTTGGTCTTGGGTTTAAAGCTTCAGCTGTGCCCTTTCATGTTTGGACCCCTGATGTCTATCAAGGAGCTTCTACACCGATCACCTCATATTTGGCGGTTGGATCCAAAGCTGCTGGATTTGTTGTTCTGCTAAGAGTATTAAACCTTCCTTTTTATGATCAAAGTTTTCAGAAGCATTGGATTCCCTTAATTGTTCTAATGGCCCTCCTCTCCGTTATTTTAGGTAATCTGGCAGCTATTCCACAAAGAAATATAAAAAGGATGCTTGGCTATTCGAGTATTAGTCATGGGGGTTTTTTGCTTATGGGGCTATCTGCACATAATACAATTGGATGCGCAGCTGTCATTTATTATTTTTTTGCTTACCTTGTCGCTATTTTTGCTGCTTTTCTTGTGGTTATTCTCCTTGAAAAGAATCAACCCAGTGGGGTTTCCATTAAGGATTTCAATGGACTTTATCATAAAAACGGGCTTTTAGCCTGGTCTATGGCCTTTGCTATGATTTCCTTAGCAGGGCTGCCCCCTTTAATGGGTTTTTTTGGCAAACTGATGGTGTTTCTTGCGGCTTGGGAAAGTGGGCAGCATCTGCTAGTGATTATTGGTGCGCTCTGCGCTGCGGCTGGCTTATATTATTATATAGGGGTGGTGCGAGCTATGTTTTGGGCTGAACCAGAAACGGTTCAAAGGATTGTGTTAAGCCCAGCCACGAAAGTTTTGCTTTGGATATTAAGCATTGGATCCATTTTACTTGGATTTTATGCCGAACCAGTTATCAAATTAGTCGGAGCCGTTTTGTCATAAGTTTTAGGGCAGTTAGCTCAGGCGGTAGAGCATCTCGTTTACACCGAGAGGGTCGGGGGTTCGATTCCCTCACTGCCCATGAAGATTATGAACTGAATTTTTATAGTAGAAACGAAAATGAGCCCACATTGCTAGGCTTATTCAGCTTCAGTTGGTAAAACATGTTTGTTGTTGAACTTGATTCGTGGGCAGCATTAACTACAATTTCGGTCCAAATTATGCAAACATTTTTAATCAATTCATCCATCGGAATTTCTATCGGTTTTAGCTTGATTGGCATATTAGTGGCAATCATTCTCGCTTTTCGAATTCGATCCCTAGACAGTGGAAATGACAGGATGAGGATGATTGCCGGAGCTATCGAAGAGGGAGCAAAGGCTTATCTTAACAGACAGCTTGTTACCATCCTTGGGATTGCGGCAGTGCTTTTTCTGCTGATTGGGCTTTTTAAAAATTGGTGGACAGCTTCGGGGTTTTTGTTGGGCTCGTTTTGTTCATATCTTGCAGGACTTATAGGGATGCGTGTGGCTGTTCAGGCAAATGTTAGAACAGCTCAAGCCGCTACACAGAGTAAAGATAAAGCGTTGCATGTGTCTTTCCTTGGTGGCTCGGTGACCGGATTGCTTGTCGTTGGACTGGCTCTTTTTTCTGTCGGTCTCTTTTATGCTCTCTCATTACATTATCAGGGAGTCTCAGAAACTTCTTCTTCCCTTGTTGGTCTTGCCCTTGGAGCAAGCCTGATCAGTGTTTTCGCTCGGTTGGGAGGAGGGATTTATACCAAGGCCGCTGACGTTGGTGCGGATTTGACAGGGAAAATAGAACAAAACCTTAACGAAGATGACCCTCGGAATCCTGCAACCATTGCTGATAATGTCGGTGATAATGTAGGAGATTGTGCAGGAATGGCCGCGGATGTTTTTGAAACCTATGTGGTGAGTCTTATCGGAGCAGTACTTGTTGCCGTCGTTGTTTTAGGCGGAGATCCTGCTGCGACCGCTTATCCATTCTTAGTTGGTATGGTTACAATTTTGGGGGCTCTTTCTGGGATTTTTTATGTAAGCATCTCGAAGGCTCCTCCAGCAAAAGCGCTTCTTAACGGTGTTATGGTCAATGGCGTGGTGTCTTCAGCCCTTTTCTTACCCCTCTCCTATTACCTTTTCCCTTCTAATTGGCTGAACATTTTTGCTTGTTCGGTTGTTGGTGTGTTGATGACTGCTGCCATATTCCTCATAACCGATTACTATACGGCAACAACACGCAAACCTGTACAGATTATTGCTCATGCTTCACAAACAGGACATGCTACAAATATCATTGCAGGGTTGGCTACGGGAATGGAAGCGACAGCTTTGCCCGTGCTTTTTATTGGAGCTGCAGTTATGTTAACCTATTGGCTTGGAGGTTTGTATGGGGTTGCTATTGCCGTTCGCTGCATGCTCAGTATGGCTGGTATTGTAATATCATTAGATGCTTTCGGTCCGATTACAGATAATGCGGGAGGCATTGTAGAAATGAGCCAATTGCCGAAATCGGTGAGGCAGATAACCGATGAGTTAGATGCTGTTGGAAATACGATGAAAGCAGTAACGAAAGGCTATGCTATTGGTTCAGCAGGCTTAGCAGCTTTAGTCCTTTTTGGCTCTTACGTAGAAGAACTCAAGCATTTCAGCTCTGCAACTATTGCGCAAGAACTTCAGTTTAAGCTACAAGATCCCAAAGTGATTATAGGCCTTTTTATTGGAGGGCTTCTTCCTTATCTTTTTGCTGCTAGAAGCATGTCCGCGGTAGGGAGGGCGGCAGGGAGCGTCGTTCAAGAAGTTCGACGTCAGATTAGAGAAATCCCTGGTATATTAAAAGGAGTCGATAGGCCTCAATATGGGCGATGTGTTGATATTGTGACAAAAGCGGCATTAAAAGAAATGATTTTTCCTGCAATCTTGCCCCTATTGGCTGTGCTGGGAATAGCAATTGTTCCTGGGCTTGGTCCTGTGGTATTAGGGGGAGCACTTATAGGCACTATTGTTACTGGTTTGTTTGTTGCTATTTCAATGACCTCGGGAGGAGCAGCTTGGGACAATGCGAAAAAATGGATAGAAGAAGGGAACTTCGGAGGGAAAGGATCAGAAGCGCATGCAGCGGCAGTAACTGGAGATACGGTAGGCGATCCTTATAAGGATACTGCCGGTCCAGCCATTAATCCAATGATCAAAGTAGTGAATGTTTTAGCCATTCTTATTATTCCCATTTTTGCAAAGTATTGGCATCTTTAGCAACCTCTGAGCGCTTAGGAGCAGATGCAATAAGCAGGCACTTAAAGCTTATTCTGATGGGTGAAATAGATGCGTAGATAGATGTTATCAAAATATTCTTATCGAAGCTTCTATATGGGATATTGTCCAGCCCCCCCTAAATAAGGGACAGTGGGATAAATTAAAGCCTCTCTTAGTAACTAAGGCATGGAAATTAGAAGCAGAAAGTGACTGACGCTATTCTGCAGACTACTGCAGAATAGCGTGTTAGATAAGACAGCGGACAGGCAGCCCTGTTGTAGCCTTATCTAAGGCAGTCCTTAGGAAATCCTTAGGAAAAGGACTGCTCCTATTTTAAATCGAGCCAAATTCCAATAGTTTGTATTAGATTTTGGAAGGTTGACATTGAACCAATTCTTTTACTGGGACGCTTGATCACAATTAACTTTCTAACACGTAAGAAAATAGCAAGGGTGCTACAATGGTCGCATCGGATTCGATAACAAATTTCGGAGTATCCTTTCCTAATTTTCCCCAGGTGATTTTTTCATTTGGAGAGGCACCACTATAGGAACCGTAGCTTGTTGTTGCATCGCTGATTTGGCAGAAATATCCCCATAAAGGGATATTACGAAGTTGCATATCCTGATGCAGCATGGGAACGACGCAGATTGGGAAATCACCGGAAATGCCACCTCCAATTTGAAATAACCCTAAAGAGTGGTTTTTGGTTGTCTGAAGATAATATTGGGCAAGCTCCATCATATACTCTATGCCACTTTTTATTGTCATAGGATCTTTAATATGGCCTTGAAGACAATGGGCAGCATACATATTGCCAAGGGTAGAATCTTCCCAACCAGGAACAACCATGAAGAGGTTTTTTTCCATAGCTGCAAGTACCCAGCTATCTTTTGGATCAATTTGATAAAAAGGTTTTAACTTTCCTGATTTTAAGATTTTCCAAATAAATTCATGAGGAAAAAATCGTTGTTTTTGCTTGTCTGCTTCTATCCATTCGTCAAGGATTACTCGTTCAATCCGTCGCATAGCTTCTTCTTCTGGAATGCACGTATCAGTGACACGATTGAGATGCTTTTCATATAATGCAACTTCTTCATCCGCACTGAGTTCTCTATAATGAGGAATCATTTGGTAGTAGTTATGAGCCACAAGGTTGAAAATATCCTCTTCTAAATTAGCCCCTGTACATGAAATGGCATGCACCTTATCCTGTCTAATCATTTCTGCAAGAGAAATTCCTAGTTCAGCAGTGCTCATTGCTCCCCCAAGGGCAATCATCATCTTTCCCCCCAATTCAATATGTCGCACATACCCTTTCGCTGCTTCTTTAAGTGATGCGGCATTAAAATGTCTGAAATGATGATCTATAAACTGCTTTATTGTTTGAGATTTCATATTTATACTCCTAACTATCGAAAGAGAAAATGGATTCTATAACAAATGAAAGAACTTTCATTTTAATGAATCGAAATTTAACGTAAAACCAAAAGTAGAATAGAAAAGTAACTTTTTTAATACATTCAAAATGACCATTCTACCTGTCTAGTAGAGTTTCTTTAGAAAATAAGAAAAGAATAGAAATTAAAAGAATGATCAAGATATGGATATTGAGCAGAAAATCCGCCGGCAATGCCTGTTATTCAACAAAAAAAAGAGGGAAAATCTTTTTCAGTGCACTTTGCAGGAAAGAATGTTCCAGATTAGCTTTAAAAAAGATCATGCGATCTTTCTCCATTGTGTTTTTCCTGTGATGTTTCCGTTAATAAGTCTGATCTACTGTAGGACTCCCGGATTAGAAAGAAGAAACCTTATGAGCTGTTGCTATGCAATTTCTCTCCATCCCTTGTCCTGTTTCTTGCAAGAATTGAAAAATTATGGTATTCAATCAACTTTCTGCTAGGCTCACAAAAGCCATTTACCTTAAGGATGACTTGCACAAGGTTCTAAGTGAAATACTTAGAGTAAGAACATTAATTCAGGAATGAACTCTCCATTGATCGGACAAACGGTAACTTCCAAGAGCAAGTCAAATTTGGCTCTTTCCTTTTTTTGTTTACCTAAAGAACAAAGATGGGCCATGACCGTCTTTTATGCCTTTTGTCGTGTGATCGATGATATTGCCGATTCAACAGTCCTTTCTCCCCATGAAAAAAAGGAAGGGATCCTTTTTTGGAAAAAAGAGGTAGAAAAAATCTATTATTCAGTTCCTTCTTCCCCATTAGGCAAAGAACTTAGTCAAGTCGTTCACAAATGGAATTTGTCCCAGGAAATGCTTCAAGAGATTATTCTTGGGGTAGAAATGGATATAGAAAAAAGAAGATACAAAAATTTCGACGAGCTTTCATTATATTGTTATCGAGTTGCGGGAGCTGTAGGCTTGGTAAGCATTGAGATTTTTGGTTGTCGCCATGCGCTTAGCAAAGACTATGCGCTGGCTTTGGGGACAGCTTTTCAACTGACAAATATCCTGCGGGATGTTCCCAAAGATTCTTCTTTTGGTAGAATCTATTTTCCTTTAGATGAGCTGGAAATCCATGGGATTACTGAAGAAGAGATACTTTCTTTGAGATGGAGCCCAAAAATCCGCGATTTTTTTAGACTACAATATTTTCGAGCGAAGCATTACTTTGCCAAATCTTCCAAACTGATTCATCCATTGGATAAGCCCAAATTACTGGCTGCAGAGATCATGAGTTCAGTCTATAAAGCCATCTTAGAAAAAATAAAAACAAAACAGTTTGATGTGTTTCATCATTCGATTCGCTTAAACAAGGCTCAAAAGCTTGCTTCTATACTTAAGGTTTTATTCAAGCATGCTTTTGGTACCGACTCAACTCTTCCTTCGGGACCTCCAAAAAAGGTTGTGATTCTTGGAGGTGGTTTTTCTGGGGTATCTGCTGCCTTAGAGTTGATCTCCCTTGGTCATGAAGTAATTCTGCTGGAATCAAAATCAAAATTGGGGGGAAGAGCAGGGAGCTTTCTAGAGCCTCAAACCAAACAAATAATAGATACTGGTCAACATATAATGATGGGTTGCTATCACCATACTTTAGAATTTGTTGAGAAAATAGGCATCAGCTCAAAGCTATTATGGATCGATCCTCTAAAACTTAGTTTTGCTAGTGAAAAAGGCAGTTCAGTGCTTTCGGCTGGGAATCTCCCAGCCCCTTTCCATCTGCTTGTAGCTCTCCTTCGTTATTCGGAGCTTTCGGTTAGCGATTGGCTTAAAGCCTTTTTTTTCCTCCTCTCTATTATTCTTCGTGAAAAACCCTTTGAAGAAGAATCAGTCTCCGATTGGCTAAGAAGAAAAAAGCAGAGTGTTGCATTAATCCGCTCCCTTTGGGAGCCCCTCTGTGTGGCTGCATTAAATTTGTCAATAGAGAAAGCTTCAGCAGAGCTCTTTTATTCTGTACTGAAAAAAACCATATTAGGCAAAAGAAAAGATCTCAGTCTTATTTTTAGCCGCGTGGGATTAAGTGAGCTATTTTCTAATGAGTTCGAACGGGTTATAAATGCTTGTGGAGGAAAATTATTTTTTAGAACTTCTGTTTGTTCTCTTGAATTTGAAGAGAACTATTTGAAGTCTATAAAAACGGTCGATGGTAAAGAGTTTGCATCCGATTCCGTTGACTATTTTTTGAGCGCCCTTCCGTGGCATATATTGGGTAGTTTGTTGCCGAAGGAATCGTCCTTGAGAAAAAACTGTGAATCTATTGAACAGTCTCCAATTCTAAGCTTGTATTTTTGGGTTGATCGACCTTTTACGGATCAACCTGTTATAGGATTTTTAGATTCTCCAGTACAATGGCTTTTTTCAAGAAATCTTATAATGGATAAAGAACTGTTGTCTTTTCCTTTTTATTCTTATGTTGCAGTAATTAGTGCTCCTCCAAAAAATATCCTCAGTTTGAATTCTAAAGAGGTTGAAAAAATCATATGGAAAGAAGTTAACCGGCTAATACCCCGCTCAATAGAATCAAAGCTTTGTGGTAGCTTTCTTTTTAAATCTCTAGGTGCTACCCCTAAATTTGATCCCACTTCTTTAAAATATAGGCCACCCGTTCAGACAGAATGGAAAAATTTTGTTATTGCAGGGGATTGGACAAATACGGGACTGCCTGCTACAATAGAAGGAGCTGTTCTAAGCGGCACAAAAGCAGCACAATTCATCGATTCTTTAACTCCTCTTTCAAAATCGACCTTAGCTGGTTTTTGTACGGAAAAAACGGTCTAAAAATATACTCTTACAGTCCCTTGAATCCAGAAAGGAAGTTGAGGAACAATATAATCATAATTAAAATTTCTAGCTGCACTAAAGCCTGGGGCACCTGGCAGCCAATAATGTTCGTTGGTGATGTTATAGAGGTAGAGGCTAGCTTCCCATCGTTTTGAGCTGTAGAAGATTCTGGCGTTGAGGGTATACCAGGAGGGGATTCGAGTGGAGTAGGTATAAAAGATGAAATTCCCACTTTCGGCCAAAGCCCAGAGGGAGACGCCTAGTCCGTTATCGAACTTATAAGTGGCCATTAGGTTGCCGTAGTTATGAGGGAAGCCGATGAAAGGGAAGTTGAGAGGGGGTTCATTGACCAATGGATCTACGGGCAGGCCATAGAGTTTAGCAACAGAACTAGAATAGGGCTGCAAAGCTAAAGGTCCTTGAGGGAGTCCCTGCCAGAGTTCTTGACCGGCGATGAAGGCATAGCCGAAGTTAAGCCAGAAGTTTTTATTAGGCTGATAGTTGGCGTTTAGCTGTGCGCCTTTGATAGCGACTTGAGCGGTAGCTATAGGGCCTCCGGGGATGACCTGAGCGGGAATGTAGCCTGTTTGATAGTAGCCGGAGACGCCTAGGAAAAGTTTATCATGGAGCAGGCTAAATTTGGTGCCAACTTCGTAGAGGAAATTGTTTTGGTGGTAATAGGCGGAGGGGAATTCTGGGGCAAAGCTGCCGAACTGGGAGAGGAGCGTGGTTTGGCCGTAGAAAAAGGTGAAGTAGCTGGTCATCCAAGGGAAGGGCTTGTAACTGGGGCTAATAGTTACTTCGGGTTGAACGATGTTCATGGAAGTAGAGGTATAGGGGGGAAGGCCAAAAGAGGGGGCAGCTTGCGAAATTTCAGCGGGGGTACCAGGAGGAGGGGAGGCCTGCACAAAATAAGCATTCATTCTTCCAGCAAGCATAAGGCTCCATTGGTCGGTAAAATTGATCTGGTGCTGATAGAACGGGGAGAGAGTAGAAAAGGTGTCAGCTGTGGAGAGATAGTTAAAAACATTATAGTACATCCCCGGATATCCAGGAATAGGAATATCGGTAAGATAAGGATTTTGGTAGATTGGGCTTATGGCCGCTGTAAAAGGGACGATGGGAGTGAAATTGTTGTAAGTCAGCGGTTGAGTCAAATTCCAGATATTGACTGGTTGGTGCCATACGCCTGCATATTCTGTGTCAGAAAAAAAGCGAAATTCGATGCCCCCGTCAATCTGGTTGTGGAAAGAAAGAGAGGAAGAAGAATGGTCTTCTTGCCTTCCCTGAGAATACGATTGTTCCGTTTGGCCTTTAGGCAAGAGATCAAAAGAATATCTCCATTCTAACCGATTATCAAAATCGTATCCAGAAGGGAGGACTCCCCAAAAGTCCGATGGGATCGCTTGATCAATAAACGAATTATAAAATTCAAAAAGAGAATTGTTAACAATTGAAAGATCATCATTTATTTTTAAAGTTTCTATGCATTGTGCTACATAATAGAGTTGTCTATCTCCATCTTCTGGGTTCTCAAAAATATTGCTTCGAGGACTAATCTCCACCAGAGGCCCCCAAGATACAGCATAACCGGCTCCAGGAGGAGCTGTTCCTAGACCTGGATGAAGTATTCCAGGAGGCCCATACCAGCCTAAAAGGCTTCCTGTTTGATAGAGTCTATTATTAATAAGTGCTTGATTTGGACGATTAATTCCAGCAACCGTATTTAGATGGTTGTCATCTAATTCCGTATTGAAATCGATAGATAAATTTTCATAAGGCTTTGCACTTAAAGCTAAATACCAGCATTCTCTATTAAGATAAGCCCCATCATAATAGTTGTAAGGGGCATAGCCATTCTGACCGAAATAATCGAACCGGTAAGCAAGTTTGTCACTAAGGATGGGCCCTCCTAAATCGATGTTCCAAAAATTAGTCTGATACATCCCCACTGTATAATCGGCACTGCCTCTAAATTTATCAAAATAGGGTTGTTTGGTTACTTCGTTGGCAAATCCGCCTGCTAATTCTTGAGGGCCAAAGACGATGCTTACAGGTCCTGTAACCACATCCAAATTATCATAAGCATTCATATTCATAAGCGGCCCATATTGGGCAGACTGACTAAAACCAACAAGCATTCCATTTCTATAGACAGTTGCGGGCAACCCCCTAACAATAGGCTCTCCAGCCGGACTACCTGTTATTTGAGAGGGATTAACTCCTGGAATAAAGGCAGCGAGGTCATTGGTTGATTGCGCATTTATTGTGTTTAATTCCTGTCGGCTAATGGATTGTATCGTTCTGGGTATATCGATAATTTTCATTGCTGGGCCAAGAACTTCAGATTGTTTGTTTGTTAAGACTATATTTTCTTCTTCAGGAAGTTCTTCTTGCGCTGTCACGGTAACTGGAGCAAGCACCATCGCGGGGGGAGAGGAAGGTTCTATAAGAGGAGGCAAGAGAGAGGATTGTTTTTGTGGGATCGTTTGAGAGGTTGAAGTGGATGGAGAAGATGGAGTGGTTTGTTGGCCTTTAAATTTTTCAGACTGATCAATTTCGGGACTAGAATGGTTCAAGACAGGGTCAGATTGGGATTTTGAGTTTTCAAAAAAGAAAAAAGAGAAAAACAAAAGAGAAAACAAACAAATATATTTTCTTTGGTAAGAGTCAATCATTATTCCCATTTATTATATCCAATCAATACATCTTCAGACGAAACCTGTTTTTTTTCTAATGTCAGAAAGATAAAAGATTGAGATTATAGCTTAGAAAAAAATAGTAAGGCTTCCTTGGATCCAAAATGGAAGCTGCGGCACAATGTAATCATAATTCATAAAACGGGCCATACTAAAGCCTGGGGCACCTGGCAGCCAATAATGTTCGTTGGTGATGTTATAGAGGTAAAGGCTAGCTTCCCATCGTTTTGAGCTGTAGAAGATTCTGGCGTTGAGGGTATACCAGGAGGGGATTCGAGTGGAGTAGGTATAAAAGATGAAATTCCCACTTTCGGCTAAAGCCCAGAGGGAGACGCCTAGTCCGTTATCGAACTTATAAGTGGCCATTAGGTTGCCGTAGTTATGAGGGAAGCCGATGAAAGGGAAGTTGAGAGGGGGTTCATTGACCAGTGGATCTACGGGCAGGCCATAGAGTTTAGCAACAGAACTAGAATAGGGTTGTGAAGCTAAAGGTCCTTGAGGGAGTCCCTGCCAGAGTTCTTGACCGGCGATGAAGGCATAGCCGAAGTTAAGCCAGAAGTTTTTATTAGGCTGATAGTTGGCGTTTAGCTGTGCGCCTTTGATAGCGACTTGAGCGGTAGCTATAGGGCCTCCGGGGATGACCTGAGCGGGAATGTACCCTGTTTGATAGTAGCCGGAGACGCCTAGGAAAAGTTTATCATGGAGCAGGCTAAATTTGGTGCCAACTTCGTAGAGGAAATTGTTTTGGTGGTAATAGGCGGAGGGGAATTCTGGGGCAAAGCTGCCGAACTGGGAGAGGAGCGTGGTTTGGCCGTAGAAAAAGGTGAAGTAGCTGGTCATCCAAGGGAAGGGCTTGTAACTGGGGCTAATAGTTACTTCGGGTTGAACGATGTTCATGGAAGTAGAGGTATAGGGGGGAAGGCCAAAAGAGGGGGCAGCTTGCGAAATTTCAGCGGGGGTACCAGGAGGAGGGGAGGCCTGCACAAAATAAGCATTCATTCTTCCAGCAAGCATAAGGCTCCATTGGTCGGTAAAATTGATCTGGTGCTGATAGAACGGGGAGAGAGTAGAAAAGGTGTCAGCTGTGGAGAGATAGTTAAAAACATTATAGTACATCCCCGGATATCCAGGAATAGGAATATCGGTAAGATAGGGGTTTTGGAAAAGAGGACTAGTAGCTGCTGCAAAAGAAACAATTGGGCTGAAACTACTGTATGGAAGCGGTTGAGTTAAATTCCAGATATTAATAGGGGAATGCCATACTCCAGAGTATTCGGTGTCTGAAAAATATCTAAACTCAATGCCTGCATCTATCATATGATGCAAAAGAAGCGAATGAGCTTGAGTAGATTCCTCTGCTGTTTCTTTTAAGCTATCCGTTTCTTTATTTCCGGGAAGGGTATCAAACTGGGCTCTTAGTTCCAGTCTATCATCAAAATCATAACCAGAGGGAAGTACCGCCCAAAATGTTGATGGAATGGCTTGATCGATCAGCGTGCTAAAATATTCGAAAAGGGAGTTATTGACAAGAGCAAGATTGTCGTTAATCTTGAGATTTTCAATCGCTTGAGCGACATAATAGGTTTGATTTGTTGAATTTTCTGGGTTTGCAAATAGATTTGTCCTTCTGCTTATCGGAACTAAAGGTCCCCAATCTACCGCATAGCCAGCCCCAGGAGGAGCCGTACCGGGACCAGGATGGAAGACTCCGGGAGGTCCATACCAACCAGCCCATGTCCCAGTTTGATAGAGACCATTATCGATTAAGGATTGGGTGGGCCTATTCAGGCCAGCAACAGTATTTAAATGATTCAGGTCCAGTTCGGTATTAAAATCGATGGATAAATTTTCGTAAGGTTTTGCTCCAATGTCCAAATAGAAACACTGTCTTTGAAGATAAGCTCCATCATAGTAATTGTAAGGAGCATAGCCATCTTGACCGAAATAATCGAACCGATAAGCAAGCTTATCCTTTATCACAGGACCTCCTAGATCGATATTCCACATATTGGTTGAATACATGCCAACGGTATAACTGGCATTGCCTCTGAATTTGTCGAAATAGGGTTGTTTGGTCACCTCATTGGCAAATCCTCCCGCAAGCTCCTGAGGACCATACACAATGCTGACTGGTCCAGTAACGACATCTAAATTATCGTACGCATTCATGTTCATAAGCGGTCCCCATTGTGCGGATTGACTAAAGCCAACAAGCATGCCATTTCTATAGGTTGTGGCGGGTAGTCCTCGGATGACAGGTTCAGCCACAGGGCTACCGGTCATTTGAGTAGGGTTAACCCCAGGAGTAAAAGCAGCTAGATCATTTACTGACTGTGCATTAATGGTATTCATTTCTTGCCTTGTAACCACTTGCACCGTTCGTGGAGTGTCGATGATTTTTATGGCAGGTCCAAGCACACCTGTTTCCTCATTAGTAGAAACAACATTTTCTTCTTCGGGTAATTCTTCTTGCGCTGTGACGCTTATTGGCAAAAGGATAGGTAGATTAGGTGGAAGCTTTGCCTCTGGCCCAGAAGGCGGAACAGTTGGAGCTGTTTCAGAGGGGGGAGTCTGAGAAGTCTCCCCTGGGTGAGCGCTTTCTGTCGGTGGTTGATTTTCGGAAGAAGGCTCGGTGGATTCTTGTTGAGGAGATTGCTCTGTGGAAGGCTGCCCAGTCGAAGGAAGTTGGGATTGTTCAGCAGAAGGTCCTCCTTGAGTGTTAGGAGGCAGTAATTCTTTTGCAGGCTGAGAAAAAACACTGAGCGAAAAAAAGAATGTGACCAACAAAAAAACACCAAGGGCAAAAGGGCTTATTTCTTTTAGATAAACCATAACATGGGTCGAAGTAAAATTGCCTAAGGCATTTCATTGAGATGACAGATAAATTTCAAGAATAACCTTTTTTTATCCGCTACCTGCGCTTTGTTATTCTCTTGAAAGCTTTTTTATGCAAACAACCTACTGAACTAAAATTCCAATCCTCCTGCCCGGGAAATAGCCGAAAACCTGTTACTTAGTCAAGCGGAACTGGACAGGGACAACTGCCTGAGATTCCACAGGGACATTCCCAGACATTGCCGGGTGAAATCTCCATCTTTTGACAGCATCCATAGCTGCGGAGTCAAGATCATGGAATCCTGAACTCCTATAGATGCTCAGAGAGGAAACAGTACCGGCAGGAGATATCTTCACCCAAATATAAACGACTCCTTGTTCTCCCTTTTTCCTGGCTTCTTCAGGATAAATAGGCGGAGGATTTTTGAGATAATCCGGCATGGCCATAGCAGTGACACGCTGAGAAACAGGCTGTTGAGGTTTGGGTGCTGGTTTTTTTATTGGCTGAGCCTTCGGTTTTTGGACAACTGCCTTTACCATGTCATCAGGATGAATGATGGGTTGCTGTGGGGATTCGGTTTTTGGCTGAGGTTGTTGCGGTTCTGGCGAAGGGACAAGTTCTATCATGGATGGAGGTAGCGCAGGTGGATTCGAATTTGATTTAGGAATAAGAGATAATCCAAGCCCAAAAAGCAGAATGGCATGGAAAATAACCGATAATATCCATCCCCAAACTTCAGAATCTATCTGAATTTTATTGGCGAAATTTTGGCATTTTGCAATCGCATGTGAAAATAATCCATGCTCTTCGTGGGCTAAAGACGGCTCTGCAGTAAAGTATGTTTTGCTTTGATTTTTCCAAAGTACTTTTATCATTTGACACCCCCTTTCGACTATTAATTTCTTTTTCTTTCCTTCGACCTTAGGAAGAATTTCTGTAAGAACAAATTAATCTGTAGAAGTTTAATTTAGCGAAAACCGTAGTTTAATTTTTCTTAAAGTTGAAGGATAGGGAGCAAAATAATATTAGACTAGCCTAAAAACATTAGCAATGGAAATAAATGATATCTAGGAAAATTGTTTGGGGGGCATAGCATTGTTGTCGAACGGCTATTTCTAGCCATTCTGTCAGTACGAACTATGGACTTGATAGGGTTGAGAAGAGTTGCCAACAGATAGATTAGGTTTTGGTTATTCTTGGATAAATGGAAAGCTTAGCACAATAGAGAGAATTTAGCTGTTTGTAGCGAATCGTCATGTTACCATGAACGGATACGAGTGCTTGAATAATTCTTTTCCCAAGCCCTAAATTGCCAGGCCTTGTCTTTGTTGGCTTAATTCTATTGAAAACATAGAGTTGGGCGCTGTTCACACCGATTTTTTTCATTCGTATAGTAATGTCTCCAAAGCCATGCTTCATGGCATTGGCCATTAAGTTATAAAGAATCTGTTTGAGATAGGATGGATCGGCTTCAATGGAGATTCCAGCTTCTTTTTCCACATGTATGTGACGGCCTTCGTTTTCACAAAGAAGTCTAAAGCCTTCGATAATGATCTCTGTAGTTTTCTCAAGTTCCATTTTTTCCCAATGGATGGTCAGATGACCTTTTTCTGCTTTAGTTAAAAGGATAGCTCTTTCCATATGTTGTTGCAGCCGCTCCAGTTCAGACTCAATCGCTTCAGCAATTTCAGGGTCCATTTTTTCCAAGGATTTTTCTAATCGGATTTTTGCAAGTGTCAACGGTACCCGCAGCTCATGAACTAGTTCAGCAGCTTCTTTCCCAGACTCTTCAACAACCTTTTGTATTTTAGAAAGCAATTTGTTGATTTCATTGACAAGAGGTAAAAATTCTTCGGGATAACGATCGGCTTTAATTCTTTGCCATGGGTTATGAGGGTCAATAAGCTCGAGATCCGAACGCAGCTGGCCAATGGGTTTACTCAACAATTTTGCAAGAGCATAGCCTGCAACCCCAAAACTAACAACCATTGCTAAAGCATAAGAGGCTTCCCAGCGGACTAATTCTCTTCGATGTTCTTTAGATTGGAGAAACTGGGCTTCTTTTGCGGCAGCGATCCAATGGAAAATAGCAGATAAGAAAAGAAAAATGAAAGAAAAAATAACAGTGAAAAGATGCCAGCGTCTTACCATTTCATTTGTCGGTTGGATGTTTTAAAGTAAAACCAACTCCTCTAATCGTATGGAGCAGGGGAGGCAAGCCTGGCAAATGAATTTTTTGCCTTAAATGATTGATATGGACATTCACTAAAGCAGTTTCTGAATCAAAACATCTATCCCAAATTTTTTCGGTGATGATGGCTTTATTCACAGGGTTTGGAGCTGATTCGAGTAAAAGCCGTAAGAGCTCAAACTCTCTATTAGTCAGTTCGATGCTATGGCCAGCACGAGAAACCGTTCTACGGGTAAGATCCATTTCCAGATCTTCGAATTTGAGGACCGAAGGAGTAATAGGAGAACGTCTGCGCAAAAGAGCCCGAACCCTGGCAAGCAGTTCTATCGTTGAAAAAGGTTTGATTAAATAATCATCTGCCCCCGCATCCAAACCATGGACGCGGTCGCTAACTTCAGATCTGCCAGATAAAAAAAGAATGGGAATAGAGATCCCTTTTCGACGAATCTGCTTCACAATGCCAATGCCATCCTTTACCGGCAACATTAAATCAAGGATTGCTAAATCATAAGAGTAATTTTCTAAAAGCCATTGGGCCTCTTCCCCATCTTCACATTCCTCAACGCTATAACCTTCAGCTTGCAAAGCCCCTTTGACATGCTTACGGACTTTTTGATCATCTTCCACAATCAATATCTTCATCCTAGATAGAAATATGCTTCAAAAAAGCCAAAATTTCAGCCAACCTTTTCTTGCTTAGGGCATAATGCGCTGCGCCATTCTTCGTAAAGCCATAGAGCGATCAGCGGCATCGATAACAACTTCTATAAGCCAGAAGGAATCTCTGTTTACAATGGCTCTTTCAATAGCCTTTTTCAGTTCTCTATTTGTTTTTACCACGCAAGATCTTCCACAGCCCAACAACTCAGTAATTTTGCTATAATTCCAATTCACTAAGTCGTTGAAGGGTCCATCTAGAAAAATCCGTTCAGTAGAATATCCACTATTGTTCAACAACAGGATAATGGGATGGAGCTTATATCGGCAGGTAGTAGAAAGCTCAATGCCTGTCATTTGAAAAGCACCATCACCACAGATGACAAAAGGAATAAGATGAGGCTTTGCTAATGCTGCTCCTATAGCAGCAGGAATAGAAAATCCAACAGAAGCATAGTAGGCGGGACTGATGAATTCAGTGCTTTCATGGATAACCAGATCTATGGAACCAAAAAGCGACTCGCCAACATCAGCAATGACAACAGTTTGAGAAGATAAAAATGCGTTGACGATTGTAAAAAAAGAGTTGACTGATACTCTTTGATTTTCATCGATCTGATCGATGGAAGAGATGGAAGGATGGGGCAGATGCTGAGGGAGTGTTTTTCGAATGTTTAAAGACAAAAGGCCTCGGACGAAGTCTTCAAAGCGAACATCTTCAAAGGTATGGTGACGGATCATTAGTTTTTCGCTTGTCGCATAGATACATTTGCCCATATCTAACACCGATCGTGTTGAGCCTAAAGTAATATCGGTCATGAACACTCCCAGGAGGATCAGACAGTCGCTTTTTTCAAAAAAAGCGCACACTTCTTCGCTTCCTGTGGCTCCTTCATAAACGCCGATATAATGAGGATGGGTTTCAGCTATAACTGATTTGCCTAATAGGGTGGCGCTTACGGGAATGCCAGTTGTATTGGTTAGCTGCTCGAGCTCCTTTTGCAGACCAAATCTCTGAATTTCAACATCTGCTAGAATTAGCGGCTGGGCGGCAGCTTCTATCATTTGCTTTGCTTCCGTTAGAGCTTCCTCCAAAGCCTTTAGATCGGAATGAGTATCTCCCGAAAAAGATATTTCGTCTGGAATAGCTATTTCAGCGCTTGCCATATCTCTAGGAATTTCTAAGTAGGCGGGTCTTTTGTATTGAAGTGCCAGCTGAATGGCTCTTAGGATCTGCTCACCAATGTCCCGAGGATTTTCTAAAATGGCTGCAAACACAGTCAACGCTTCAAAAACCTTCAACTGGGTGTTGAAATCTTTTACCTTATGATGGAGGAGGGGATCTTTTTTCCTTTCACTTATGCCTGGGGCTCCGCTGATGACAAGCACGGGCGATTTTTCCGCATATGCTTCTGCTATTGGATTGGTGACTTTGAGCCCTCCTACACAGTAAGTGATGCAAACAGCGCTTAGCCCATTGAGTCTAGCGTAAGCGTCCGCAGCAAAACCAGCTCCTTGTTCATCACAAGTATTAATGATCTGTAGACCTTCTTTGATAAATGTATCAAGAATTTTTAGCGAATAGTCTCCAGGCACCCCAAATACATGTTGGACCTTGTGGGCCAGAAGTTGTCGAGCGAGATATTGGGTAGTTGTCATGCTTATGTTTTATCTTAAAAATCGATTTTTTAGGAATCTTCTTTTTGGTTTTTCACACTTTTTAAAGTCTATTTGGAATGGTCCACTATTCCTTTGAGAAAAGGAGCTGTAGGGCTATCCTGGATTTCAGCTAAGGCTTCAGGCGTTCCTGCTCCTATGATTTTACCACCCTCTTTCCCTGCTCCTGGTCCAAGTTCGATGACATAATCGGCTTCGGCGATAACATCAGGATGGTGTTCAATAATCACGACCGTGTGTCCATACTCCACTAAGCTTTGGCATAAATGCAGAAATTTTTCAATATCGGCTAAATGAAGCCCAATAGTCGGTTCTTCCAAAAGATATAAAATTTTAGGTTCTTTCTGGGCGCCCCATTCAAACATTTTTTGAATCCGCTTTTGTTCCATGGCGATGAGCTCTTTGGCTAGTTTAATCCTTTGAGCCTCTCCCCCAGAAAGAGTGGGAGTAGGCTGCCCCAGACATAAATACGAAAGACCTATTTCACAGAGAATCGAAAAGGATTTTCTTAGTTTTTCGAAAGAGGAAAAAAAATGGCAAGCTTCGGCAACGGTCATATGGAGAACTTCAGCTATTGATTTTCCCTTATACAGAATTTCAAGGGTTTGTGGATTATACCTTTTGCCTTCACAAGACTCGCAAGGAAGGTAAAAAAGAGGAAGCAGAGGCATACTGATCTGAATTGTCCCATTGCCTAAACAATCCGGGCACCTGCCTTCTTTAGAGTTGTAGCTAAACCGGCTTTTAGTATATCCGCGCTGTCGGGCCAGTGGGGTTTGTGAGAAAAGATCCCTAATGCTATCAAACAAACCTAAATAGGTTAAGGGAGTTGATCTAGAGTTCTTGCCTATGGGCATCTGATCTACAAAACAAACCGAACTTATGGCTTCGGCGCCACTCAGACGCTTCCAGCAGCCTTTTGTAGAGCCCCTATGTGATTTACCGAGAGCTTCTTTCACAGCCATAAAAATGCCATCTCTAAGCAATGTGCTTTTGCCTGAACCACTCACGCCACAAATGACAACGAGCCGACCTAGGGGTATTTCCACTGTTAAATCATAAAGATTATTTGAACAGATCCCTTCAATCTTAAGCCAAGCTGTGTTCTTCTTGCAGTTTCTTCGTTCTCTTCCCATCCAAGGATGCTTCATTGGTTTGGAGAGGTACTGGGATGTCAAAGAGTTTTGAGAACAAAGGAGAGCCTGATAATTTCCCTGAAAGACAACTTGTCCTCCCTCTGATCCAGCTCCAGGACCTAGATCAATGATTTTGTCCGCTCTTTTCATCGTCTCTGTATCATGTTCGACGATAACAAGGGTATTGCCTTTAGTTTTTAGCGCTTCAAGACTATTGAGGAGTTTTTGGTTCTCGGTTGGATGAAGTCCGATGGTTGGTTCATCGAGGATATAAAGGATCCCTTTGAGATTAGAACCGAGTTGGGAACATAAATAAATTCTCTGCAGTTCTCCTGCCGATAAGGACTGAGAGGATCGCTCCAAACTTAAATAGTAAAGGCCTATGTTACAAATAAATTCGAGTCGTTTGATAATTTCTGGAACAATTTTTTCTACAATCTCTTTCTGTTTTACTGATGACTCGATTGAGCGGAAATAGTTGACTAGCTCCCCAATAGGAAGCGAACAGAGGAAGTCAATGGTCGGTTTTGTATTTTGGAATGGCCAGGGAAGAAAAACTGATCTAGCCAGAGCGTTGAGTCTTTTCCCTTGACACTCAGGGCAAAGCATCGGCTGTTGCTCTGCCTGGTCCTCTTCCTCTCCCACTGTTCCCTTTCCCAGACAGGTTGGACACCATCCTAAGGGAGAATGGAACGAAAATAGTCTTGGATCAAGCTCATCGAAGCTTTTCCCACTTTGAGGGCAGTGAAACTTAGTACTAAAAAGATAGTCTTGCTGGTTTTTTGCGTCGCATAAAATGAGCGTTTCTTTTCCTAAACTCAAAGCCAAGGCAACATTTTTCTTTAATTCTTCAAATGAAGTAGTTTCGTTGACATTTTCGATCCAAAGATCAATGGTATGACTCTTAAATCGGGAAAGGCTGGGAAATTGCTGGCAATCATACCACTGTCCATCTATGCGAAAGCCTGTATAGCCCTTTTTTTGAGCCCATTTCCCAAGCGCAACATAAATACCTTTTCTTTCTTTGATCAGAGGAGCTAAAATTCGGTATTCTTCTTTAGAGGAGAGTCTGGAGCGAACCGCTTGTAAAATATCTTCCTGACTTTGCCGTATAGCTTCTTCTTTTGTCTCGGGATCAAAGGGAATGCCTGTTTTGGCAAAAAGCAATCTAAGGTAGGGATAGATTTCAGAAAGGGTACCGACGGTACTCTTAGATCCTGGTCTGTTGGATCTCTGTTCAATTGCAATGGAAGGAGGCAGACATTCTATGTCATCAACCTGTGGTTTTTCTAGAGATTGGATAAATTGTCTGGCATACCCTGAAAGAGAATCTAGAAATCTTCTCCTGCTCTCAGCAAAAAGAACGTCAAAGGCCAAGGTCGATTTCCCCGATCCGCTAATTCCAGTAAGAACAGTTGTTTTGGCTAATTCGATTTCTAGCGAAATGGACTTTAGATTGTGATGACGGGCTCCGCGAATGAAAAGAGATTGACATCTTGATGGAACAAAGGAAGAGGCTATGGGAAGAAAAGAATGACTTGCTTTAAGCTTTTCTTTCAAAAAGATCCCTGTAAAACTTTCTTTTGCTGCAGCAATAGTTTCAGGAGGACCTTGGGCAATAATTCTCCCTCCATGCTTTCCTCCTAAAGGTCCAAGGTCGATCACCCAGTCGCTTGAGAGAATGAGGTCCAAGTTATGTTCAACAACAATCAACGTATTCGCTGCATCCACAAGCTTTTGTAAAAGGCTGATCAGGCGTTTGACATCATCAATATGTAGTCCCGTTGTTGGTTCATCTAGAATAATAAGTCTCTGCTTTGTATGGCTTCTTGTTTTCTTGTTTAACAATCTTTCGGAAAGGATTCCTAGAATCTTTAATCTTTGAGATTCTCCACCAGAAAGTTGATTGAGTGGATGACCAAGTTGCAAATAATCAAGTCCGACTTCTTCTAAAAGAGCAAGCAAAGAGCTTATTTTTTTATGAAGGATAGCTTGTCGAGAACTATCGGCAGCCTGTGGATCAAAAAACATTAAGGCTTCTTTTGCTGTCATTCTCAAGATTTGATCGAGGGATTTCCCATGGTAATGAATGGCAAGGATATAGGGTTGAAATCTTTTGCCTTCACAGACAGAACAAGGGATAAAAACGTCAGAAAGAAATTGCATCTCTATTTTTTCGTAGCCAAGCCCAAGACACCTTGGACAGCGTCCCTCGCCTGAATTGATCGAAAAATGGCTTTCTTCTAGGCCTTGAATTTGAGCAGCTTCAGTTGAAGCAAAAAGTTCTTTGACATAAGGCCAGATGCCTAAATAAAGAGCCATATTTGATCTTGGAGTTTTGAAAATAGGGGATTGATCTATTTCAATAACTTCTTCTATATTTTCCCAACCTTTGATTAGGGCTCTGTCTGTGAGGAATGGTCCTGGAGGAGGATTTATCTCTTGTATTCTGTGGAGGCTATAAGAGATGATCTCCTGGACAAGACTGCTTTTACCACAGCCACTTACCCCTGTGATGGTGACAAATAAGCCGAGGGGAATATCCACATCTAGCTCTTGTAAATTATGGATAGTAGCTTTGCGAATTTCTAAAAATCCGGATTGGGGCGCTCTCCTTTTTTGGGGAATAGGGATTGTTTTTCTTCCACTGAGATAGGCTCCAGTTAAGGAAGAAGAGCTTGAGCAGAGTCCTTGCAGGTTTCCTGCATAGATGACTTGGCCTCCTTCGGCTCCACTGCCTGGCCCAAGTTCTACAATATAATCGGCATGCTTAATAACCGTCTCTTCATGTTCTACCACCACAACGGTGTTGCCTTGATCTCTAAGCTTTTGAATCAGTTGGATAAGCCTTGAACAATCCTTAGGATGCAGCCCTATAGTTGGTTCGTCAAGAACAAAGAGAGTATTGGTGAGTTTGTTGCCTAAACAGATTGTTAAATTAGCTCTTCGTGTTTCTCCTCCAGAAAGTGTCCGACTCGTCCTATCCAGAGTTAGGTAGCCCAGTCCAATGTCGTTTAGATAGCAAAGCCGACTGAAGATTTCTTCTTTGATCCTCATTGCTGCTTGATCAAAGGCTGGTATCTCCACCGCCTCAACAGTATGGATCAGTTCGTTTATGGGCAGTTGGAGCAATTCTCCGATGGAAAGGGCTGTTTTCCCAGAATCAATTTTGTAGCAGAGAGTTTTTTTATTAAAACGGCTTCCACTGCATTCTGGACATTGGGAATAGAGACGATAGTGAGAAAGAAAAATCCGAATATGAGTCTGATAGGTTTTTTTCTCAAGAATAGAAAAAAACCCTTTTATACCGCACCAGCAATCTTCTTCCACTAGAATTTCTGGGGACTCCTCGGAAGCCTCTCCATGAATAAGATAGTCCCATTCGGCAGCTGTGTAGGCAGATATTTTTTTGGAAAGAGAAATTTTTCTTTTTTTAAGCATTCTCTCTAAGAAAACCTGCCAATGGGCGAAATTTGGGGATTGAAATGGTCGAATTGCTCCCTGGGCAATGGATAGGGTTTTATCTGGAATTACTTTATCATAGTCGATTGCGATGATTCTGCCGAAACCGTGACAAGTAGGGCAAGCCCCTTTAGGATTGTTGAAGGAAAAGAGAGCAGGAAAAGGTTCCTCAAATTCTATATTATCAATAGGACAGATCAGCTTATCGCTAAAAACAAGGCATTCCTTCTCAGGAAGGAGGACAATCATTAGTCGACCCTTTCCAGACTTAAAACTCTCATCGAAGATTTCTAACAGCTCTGTTTTCTTATTCGGCTCGGTTCGTTGGAGGCTATGAACCACGAAAAGTTCTTGGCAATTGAAGCCCGTCCTCTCTAGAATTTCTTCATCGATCCGAATTATTTTGTTTTCAAACCAAATTTTTGAATATCCCTGGGATAGAAGCAACTGGCAGGCTTCTTTGAAAGGAGTGTGTGCAGAAAAGCGCACGGGAAAACAGATAAAAAAATCTTTTTGGGGATAGGCGCTATAAAGAAACTCTGTAAGTGTCTTAGGGGAGGATTTTCTTATTTTTTGATGGCACTGAGGACAGAGAGGATAGGCAAGTCTGGTGTAAAAAAGCTTTAAGTAGTCAGCAATGCCGGTCATGGTAGAGACCGTACTCCTGGTATTGGCACTTGTTTTGTCTTGTTCAATGGCGATAGCAGGTAAAATGCCTTCAATGGCTTCGGCTTTTGGTTTTTCGGCTCTTAAAAGAAATTGTCTTATATAGGGAGGAAAGGTTTCGATGTAACGGCTTTGGCCTTCGGCAAATAGTGTATCAAATGCCAGCGAAGATTTGCCTGAGCCACTAAGACCAGTAATGACAGTCAAAGCTTTATGTGGGATATCCAGATCGATGGCTTTTAAATTATGAGTACGGATTTTTCGCAACCTTATCGATTCGGTCTCATTCATATCATCCGTTATGTACTATTTTTCTTGTGCTTTTTATTTGCTATTCAAACGAAATCCTTACAAATGATAAAAGGCTACAAGTGGAAAGGAATCAAAAAAGAAAAATAAACTTAAAACTTTCATTCATTCTATTAACCCACTAAAAGCATATAATGAAAGAAGCTTCTTTTCCAAAGAACTGTTGGGAAGAACCCTTTCTTAGAAGGCTATTATTTGTCCCCCTAGCTCTGGCTCTTTCTAGCTGTGCGGTTGGTCCAGACTACCATAGACCAGCAGTTGAAACACCTTTGGCTTTTAAGTGGGGGAACAGCCCTAATGCTGACAAACCTTCGACAGGACAAGACAATGTCTCGATCATAGAGCAACAGACTGCTTCTGGTAAAAGGTTGGAAGGGATCCGTTGGAAAAAAGCGCTTCCCCAAGATGCGATTGCTAAAGGGGAGTGGTGGAAAATTTTCAAAGACCCTCTTTTGGATCAACTGGAAGCACAGCTGCTTGTTGGCAACCAACAGCTCAAGGGTATTTATGCTCAAGTGGTGGAGGCTAGGTCTCTTGTAACTCAGTCACTTTCCAATTTTTTCCCTCACATCGGCTTTTATCCTTTTTATTCTCGCTTACGATTTTCTCAAAACCAACCCTTTTTCTTTCTGCAGCATCCAGTGGTTTCACCTGTTTTTAATCCGGCTGGTACTCAGCAGATAGGTTTTACTCAATTTCAGGTTGGATTACCTATTTATTGGAATGAATGGGCTTTGCCTCTAGCGGCATCGTACGAGGCTGATGTCTGGGGAAGGTATCGGCGCGAGCTGGAAGCAGCAAAAGCCTCTGCTCAAGCTACGCAAGCGGCCTATGAATCCCTGCTTCTTACATTGCATGCAGAACTTGCCACTGACTATTTTTCCATTCGTTATATAGATGCTCAATTGGCTGTTTACCGCTATATGATAGACGTTTTTAGGGATAATCTTTATTTGGTGCAAAGCCGATATGATGGGGGGCTAGCCAATGAGCTTGATTTGGCAAGGGCTAAAACCGATTTGGCTAACCTTCAGTCTCAATACATTGGATTGGAAAACACCAGGGCCCAAATTGAAAACGCCATCGCAGTGCTTTTGGGGAAACCTGCTTCTTCTGTAAAGATTGCATCCAATCCAATTTCTGGATCCCCCCCCGTATTACCCGAATATCTTCCTTCTGATCTTTTACAGAGAAGACCTGATGTCGCTCAAGCCGAAAGACAAATGGCTGCGGCTAACGCCGACATTGGTGTGGCTCTTGGTGCTTTCTTTCCTTCTGTAAATCTTTTAGCTTCGGTAGGGTTACTGAGTTCTACTGTAGAAATGCTTTTTAATGGCTCAAGCAGGTTTTGGACTCTCGGCCCGTTTGTCAGTCTTCCTATTTTTGAAGGAGGTCAATTGGTGGCTGGCCTCCAACAAGCCAAAGCAGCATATCAAGCGGCTGTCGCCAATTACAGACAGGGGGTACTTGTAGCCTTTCAGGATGTTGAAAATGCTCTTGCGGCTTTGAAGATTCTTGAAGCGCAGCAAGAGGCACAACAGCGAACAGTCGCTTTTGCAAAAGATCAGTTTGACGTGTCCTTGGTTCGATTTAAAGAGGGATTAGTGAATTATATTGAAGTGGATACGACCGAACAGGTATGGCTAAATGCGCAACTGCTTAATCTCCAAATCCTAGGAGAAAGATTTATTGCAACAGTGGCTTTGATTAGAGCATTGGGAGGCGGATGGGAAGATTACAGCATGCGGCCAGTGGGGGCAAATCCCAAAGTGAAGCCTTCCTCGAGATCCTAAAGCGGATAGGAGTTTTCTATGACTAGAATGATGTATGCTGCTAGCGAGAACGATCCGAATATGCTTTATGCGACCCACATCCGGGTTCCTGATCCTTTCCTTTGGATTGAAACGGAAACAAAAAGCTATGCTTTCTTTAGTAAACTTGAGATTGATCGAGCAAAACGAGAGGCTAAGGCCGATGTGGTGCTTTCCTATGAAGAAGCTAGCGGTATTAAGGAAGAAAAACTCTCTCCTTCACTTCTAATCCAAGAAATTTGTCGAAAACTTCGGCTTCGACAGCTCACCGTTCCTTCTAACTTTCCTCTAGGATTAGCGGAAGTGCTCAGAAAAAAAGGGTTAAAAATTATCCCTAAACAAGGCGAATTTTTCCCCGAACGTTCCGTGAAGACCCAACAAGAAATAGAAGCGATTATCAGAATTCTTCGTGTTGCAGAGAAGGGGATGAAAAAAGCCATCGAAATCCTCAAGGAAAGCGAAATTAGCAAGGATGGATCGCTTCGGTGGCAAAAGAAAGTTTTAGACTCTAAGACACTGAGAGACGAAATAGAAATTGCAATGATGAGAGAGGGGGCTTTGGCCAGCAACACTATTGTGGCCTGTGGAAAGGAAGCTTGCGATCCTCATGAGATTGGGAAAGGAAAACTCATGGCTCATCAGTCGATTGTCATTGATATTTTCCCAAGAGATAAAACTACAGGTTATTTTGGCGATCTGAGTCGAACGGTGGTCAAAGGCACTCCTTCTCAAGCCCTTCGTGAACTTTACTTAACGGTTCAGGAAGCTAAGCAGTGGGTTTTAAGTGTGTTACGGGAAGGAGCCGATGGCAAAAAAATCGAAAAGGAAATCCGACAGAGGTTTGATAAAAAAGGCTACCCTACTGAAATCCGAAGTGGTCGATGGGTTGGTTTTTTTCATGGGTTAGGCCATGGGGTAGGGCTAGAAATCCATGAACCACCCAGGTTTAGGAAAGCAGTTTTTAAAACCAATCAGGTGATCACGGTTGAACCGGGGCTATATTATCCAGAAATTGGAGGGGTGAGATTAGAGGATATGGTTGTCATCAAGAAAGAGGGAGTAGAAAATTTAACCAAAATCGAAGAAAAATTAGAAATTGATTGAAAAGCGTTCTGTTCTACATAAAGCTTTATAAGAATAATATGAATATGTTTTTATTTTGGTTACCTCCGCTCCAAGAAAATGAGCCAAAAGCTCCTGATGAAGCTCCTGAGCCGAGTGCCCCTTCTCCCCCAGCTCTCCCTGGATTCCCTGGCCCAACAATGCCTCCTGGCGAGCTCCCTTAGATTTCCTAGGAATAGGGAAGCAAAATAATCACTTCCGATTCACTCTCCATATCAACCAGAATCCTAGGGTTTGAAAAATGATATTGGGAAGCCAAATAATAAGCTCTGGGAAAAAATTTGTTTTTGCTTTTAAAGCATCAGCAAGAAGAACAATGACATAATAAGAAAGTACGATGAATAAGCTTAAAGCTACCCCAATGGAAGTTTCTTTTCTTTGGACTTGAATAGCTAGTGGGGCACCTACAAGAACAAAGGTAAAACAAGAAAGAGAAAAGGCCAATCTTTTCTGAAATTCGGTCAATACAGGGGTTGGATTAGAAGTAAAACCGAATAAATCAGCGGCTACAATTTGTCGACCTATCTCATCCAGAGTGGAAAGACCGATGCTTTTTCTAACTGCTAACCGGTCGAATAAGGTGGCAAGGGATATTTCATAAGGCAGTTGGGTGGCTCGTGAACCAGGCATGACCAATTTTACATTTTGAGGGTCTGCAATGTTTCTTTCTTCTTGCCGTGCATTCCAGAGAGTCAGAAGAATTCTTTGGTGAGCTAGATCGGGTTCAATATCAGCCTCTGAGGCTCGAATAGAGCGTAAGGGGCGAAGCTCGGCATCAGTTTCCCATATGTAGACATCTTGAAGCCTAGCTCCTATACGGTTATTAGCATATAAACGAAAACCATCAAACTGGTCTATTGTTTTGCTGCTTTTGAAAAAAGATAGAGGGTTGTGGAGCATGACATCAGAGAAGATTTCTTTAAAGGCATGCCGGCTTTTAGGTCCAATATAGGCGTTGATGGCAAAACTAAAAATGCTATAAAGGAGCGCAAACCAAATAATGGGAGCCATGATCGCGCCAATGCTAATCCCAGCACTTTTTAATGCAACCAGTTCTCTGTCTTGAGACATTTTTCCAAATAGCAGAATGACAGCAATGAGAAGTCCCCATGGTAAAGTAAATGTCAGCACGAAGGGAATTAGTGATAAAAGGAGTTTCAGGGAAATCCACAAAGGCACATCGTTATTTACAAGAAGATCTGATAAATCTCGGAAAGCATTGGCAATGACTAGAAAAAAGGTCAAAATGGTAGTAGTTATAAGAGAATTTTTAAAAAGTTCTAGAAAAAGAAATTTATAAATTGTTCTCATGAAAGATGAGAATAAAATAAAACAATAGAAATGAATTGATACAAATTATCGATAAGTACCAGACAAATGCAACCTAAAAGAAAAGAGAGGGAAGAGTATGTCATTGCAATTACAAATTGATCAGCAACTAAAAGAAGCAATGAAGAAAAAGGAATTGGAGAAAATCTCCACCTTAAGGCTACTAAAGTCGGCGATTAATTATGCTGCTATCCAAAAGTCCCAAAAAGAACTGACGGATCAAGAAATCATCGGAGTCATCTCTAAGGAGATAAAAAAAAGGGAAGAGTCGATTCTTGAATACACAAAAGCCAACAGAACTGAACTAGCGGAAAAAGAAAAGTTGGAGATAGCTATTTTAAAAGAGTTTTTGCCTGAAGCGATGTCCGAAGAAGAAATGGAAGCCCTCGTGAAGAAAGTCATTGAAGAAACGCAGGCCAAAGACAGAAAAGAGATGGGCGTGGTTATGAAAACAGTAATAGCTAGAGCTGGTGGTAGAGCGGATGGAAAGAAACTTCAAGAACTGGTGAAAAAATATCTGGGTTAAGACACTTCGCAGAAAAAAAGAATGGAAGAACCTATTTCGAAAAAACTGTTCTGTGGATCGCCATGAATATTAGCCAGGAAAGAATCTGGTTGATTCTTGCTACTGTTCTTGAGTTTTGTGTTTCTCTTTATGGTTTTTTCATATTAGGAGCTAAAAAGCGGACGGGAGGAGACAAGTTAAGTTTTATTCTTCTTTTTATCGCTTTCTTTTTAGAAACCCTTTTCTTATATTTGAGAGGCATTTCTATCAATCATTGTCCTATCACCAATTTTCTGGAAACTCTTGCATTCCTTTCTTGGGCTTTACTACTTATCTATTTTATCATCGGCTCAACTTATAGAATCTCCATTCTAGGTTTTTTTACAGCTCCGACTGCCTTCTTGATTAATCTGATTGGCTTGAGTGGTCGACCCGATACCCCCAAGCTGATGCCCAAATTAGGGTGGATGCTGGAAGTGCACGCGGCTTTTTCGATATTAGCTTATGCGATTTTTGGAATCGCAGCCCTTGCCGCAGTCATTTATCTGATGGAAGATAAAGAACTCAAAACCCATAAACTTTCATCTTTATTTTTTTGGTTCCCGCCTATAGGGGATCTTTTTTATATTCAAAAAAGAATTTTATTGATGGGGCTTGTTTTGCTGACAGCTGGCCTTATAGGAGGCATTTTGATATCTCCAAAAAGTTCTTGGGATTGGGTAAAAATTAGCTGGTCGATTGGAATCTGGTTATTTTATCTTTATCTAGTTTTCTGCTCTTTTCTTTTTCATCCAGGAATGAAGCGATTATCTATCCTATCGATTGGCGGCTTTTTATTTATTTTTTTAACATTTTGGGGAATAAATTATTTTAGTCAATTTCATAGATTTTAAATACCATGAAAATTCTCTTCGGGGGCGGGCTTTCTTTTGATACTTCCTCCATTGAATTACGTGAACAGGTAGCATTCCGCAGCGAGGAATATCCTCAGGCGCTCTCCATGATGAAAGAAATGATGCAACTAGAAGAAGCGGTGTTACTTTCTACCTGCAATCGAGTGGAATTTTTTGCAGTCAGTAAAGATCCTGATCAGGCTTCAAAAAGTTGGAGTGAATTTCTGAAAATATACCATAAAAAGCAATTCCCCTTTGAATTATATTCTCATTTTTACAAGGGCAAAAATTGCATCGAACATCTTTTTGAACTTGCCAGTGGTTTAAAATCCATGGTTGTGGGGGAGACCGAAATTTTAGGCCAACTAAAGGAAGCTTATCTGATTGCAAAGGCGCAGGGTATGGCTGGTAAGTATTTAAACAAGCTATTCCAGTCTGGCTTTGCCGCAGCTAAAGCAGCACGATCTGCGACATGGATCACACGGGGGAGCATTTCGGTGAGTGCTGTGGCTGTTGATTTGGCTGAAAAACTCTTTGGGAGGCTCTCTGGTTGTTCTATAATGATTGTTGGAGCCGGAGTCGTCAGTGAGGCTACTGCCAAAGCTCTTCAAAAGAAAGGGGGAAATATTATTCTTGTAGCCAATCGCACTTTTGAAAAGGCCCTCTCTATAAGCCAAGAGATAAAAGCTGAAGCCATTCCTTGGTCTGAATTTCCAAATCGAATTTCCAGAGTGGATATACTTATTAGCTCTACGGCCGCTCCCCATTATGTAATCACTAGAGAGAAACTAGCCCCCCTTATGGGGATGCGTGGGGGCAGGCCGCTTTTCCTCATAGATCTTGCCGTTCCTAGGGATATTGATCCGGCAGTTCAAGAATTGGATGGAGTCTATTGTTATAACATTGATGATTTGCAGTCGATTGCCGACCAGAATCTAAAAGATCGTCTGGCCGAGGTAGATAAATGCAAAAATCTTATAGCGCCGCATATCGAAAGATATTATCAATGGATGATAGGATCATTAAATGCTACAGAATCAGGTTTTATTAGGAATTTTAGGATCGCGTGAACTTACTTGTTATTGGAACACGGGGTAGCCCGCTAGCTTTAATTCAAACTCAGAGTATTATTGACCGTCTGAAGCAGGAATACACGGATCTAGAGATAAAGACGAAAATAATAAAGACCACTGGTGATCAATTGTGTGACTATGAGCATTTAGAAGCAATCCAGCAAAGAGGAATTTTTACAAAGGAAATAGAAAAAAAATTACTCGAAGCTGAAATTGATCTAGCTGTTCATAGCCTCAAAGATTTGCCTGTGGAAATGCCTCAAGGATTGGAGATTGCAGCCATACCACCAAGGGAGGATCCAAGGGATTGCTGGGTAAGCCTTCATTATCCGCATCCTGATGGCCTTGAGCCTGGGGCTATTGTGGCAGTAGGTAGTCCCAGGAGAGCTAATCAACTGTTAAGAAAGAGGCCAGATCTACGAGTAGTTCCTATTCGAGGCAATGTTGAGACACGGTTAAAAAGGCTTAGAGAAAATAAAGAATGGATGGGAACCATTTTGGCGATAGCAGGAATAAAAAGGCTTGGGATAGATTTATCCTCTTTTTTTTGCACACCTCTCGGAATGGATTGGATGCTGGCTGCTCCGGGTCAGGGAGCCTTAGCTTTGGAAACACGGCAGGGAGATAAAAGGACTAAGGATCTTGTCCAATTCCTCAATGATTTTCCTTCGGCTTGTGAAGTATGTGCTGAAAGATCTTTTCTTTATGAACTTGGAGGGGGGTGCAGAGCGGCTGTGGGGGCTATGGCAAAAGTAGAAGGATCTAAGTTAGTCCTCTATGGGATATGGTGGCCAGAAGGCAGTCTGCGACCAAAAGAGGGAAAAGTTGTTGGTCAAATTCAAGAAGCTAAAAAGTTAGGGCAAGAGTTAGCCCATTTGTTAAAAAAACTGTAGATTGGATTGGGAAAAAGCAAAAAAATGAAGGATAAAAAGATTGGAACGGTTTTTCTTGTTGGCGCTGGCCCTGGAGACCCATTGCTTTTAACGCTCAAGGCCAAAGAGCTCATAGAGAAAGCCGATTTTATATTCTATGACTATCTCTGTAATCCAGAAATCTTAGATTGGGCTTCTAACCATTGTATAAAAGTTTATGTAGGGAAAATTGCCGGCAAAGCAGCTTATTCACAAAGGGAAATAGAACAGATGCTTATCTCTAAAGCGGCTGAAGGAAAGAATGTAGTCCGATTAAAAGGGGGAGATCCTCTTTTGTTTGGCCGTGGAGGAGAAGAAGCGGAGGCTTTGAAGCAGTCGGGAATTCCTTTTGAAATAGTTCCAGGGGTAAGTTCCGCTTTAGCTGTTCCTGCATATGCTGGGATCCCTTTAACCCATAGGAATTATGCTTCAGTGCTGACCATTGTCACGGGTCACGAAGATCCCGCAAAGAAATCTTCGGCTATAGGATGGGAAACGGTCGCCAAATTAAAGGGAACGAAAGTCATATTAATGGGAGTGGAGCGAATTGGTGCAATCGTTAGTAGCCTTATAGAGTCTGGAATGGATCCTAAGACGCCGCTGGCTGTTATTTCCTGGGGAACTTTTCCTTATCAAAAAGTGGTAGAATCTACCCTAGGGGACATATTGTCTGGAACGCATTCAATATTTACTCCGCCTGCTATCATTGTCATTGGAGAGGTGGTTCGGCTTAGAAAAGAATTGCAGTGGTTTGAAAATAAGCCTCTTTACGGACAAAGGGTGGTGGTGACAAGAACCAAAGAAGCTTGCTCAAGACTAGCGAAGCGTTTAATTGAACTTGGAGCTGAAGTCTTGGAAATTCCGACAATTAGAATTATCCCTCAGCCATTGGATGCTAAGCAGAAACGAATATTAGAAAATATTGATGCCTTTTATGATTGGCTTCTCTTTACGAGCCCAACGGCAGTAGACATATTTTTTGATCAATTTCTTCAGCTTGAAAATGATATTCGACGGCTCGGAAAAGTAAAACTGGGAGCGATTGGAAAGTCAACCGCTCGAGCCATCGCCTCTTTCTATCTTCATGTGGATGTGATTCCAGAAAAATTTACTTCCATGAGCTTAGGGGAATGTTTTTATCAAAGGGGCATCGAGGGGGTACGGTTTTTACTGCCGCGAAGTTCTTTAGCCGATGATAGCCTAGCCAATGTGTTAAAAACACAGGGAGCCAGTGTCGATCAATGGTCTTTATATGCAATAGAGCCCGAAACCGAAGATGTCCGTGGGCACAGAGAGAGATTTAAACATATTGGAGCCCATTGGATTCTATTTGCTAGCGCCAGTTCAGTTAGATATTGGCATCAACTGAACCTCCAATGCCATGATACCTCTCTAATACCTAAAGTAGTTAGCATAGGACCTCTCACCACAAAGGCCTTAAAAGATTTTCAACAAGAAGTGTATGTCGAATCAAAAGAACATAGTATTGATGGGCTTATTGAGACTCTTCTTCAAGTTGTCAAACAAAATAGAGCTGGTAACTAACAGTTTATACCTATGGCTTATGGAATCGAAAATAGAATTTTATGAACTTGGTAATGAAGCTCTCGCTGTGGGAGACTTAGAAAAGGCTAAATTTTATTATACAAAAAGTGTAGAGACTGATCCTTCATATTTCGAAGGATGGCAAGCCTTGGCCATGGCCTATTATAAATTAGGAGAATACGAAAAATCGATCGATGCTAATAAAAAGGCTCTTGAATTACGGCCGGAGGATTCTATGGTTTGGACGAGCCTTTCCTTAGCTTATATGAGGTTAGGGAATAAGATAGAAGCAGAAAAAGCTTCTTTTAAAGCGAGAATTTTTTCATGGAAAAAATCATCCTAAGGATTTATATAAAAGTATTTGATAAAAATAAGAAACATCATAAAATAATGTTGTTATACTTAATTAAATAATGTAAATAAAGAATTTTAAAGTAAAATAACAACAATATGAAACTCAAACAACTTACGAGTGCTGAGGTAAAAGAACTAGCCAAGCTCGTACAGGAAAAAGAAGAACTTCAGGAAAAGGTTTCTGAAATTGAGCGTAAGATACAAACTCTTTGGAAAGTAGGGATCAAAGTTCCCAAGAAAAGAATCGAGAAAATACGAGTATCAGTAAAAAAAAGGGGGCCAGAAAAGGGGAGTATTCCAGGGCATCTTAAAAACTCGATACTGGAGGCTTTAAGAAAAGCTGGGAACGAGGGATTGACTGTAAAAGAGCTTTCTGAAAAGCTTGGAGTAAAGATAAATAATCTTTACAGTTGGTTTTATACAACCGGCAAGAAAACGCCCGGACTTATAAAAATTGGCAAAAGCAAATATAGAATAGAAGAATCTACTGTCGAGCCTGAGGCATTGCAAAAATCTGAAAAAGACGAAAAAATTAAAAACCAAAAATAATATTCCCCATTTTAGTTTTTTGATTCATTCTCTTTGTTCTATTTTTTGTTAGGGATCAACATAGGCTACGGTGCTCCTGGTAGGGGATCTGGCACTATATGTCTTTCCAGAAAGCTTTCTACAGAAGAAGCAATGGAAGGAAACGTGTTCTTTCTTCCTGAGGGACAAGGCGTTGCTTTGTAAGGAGAAGGCCTAAACTGGGTGGAAGCTTTTTAAGAAAAAACCAGCATCTATCCAATGGGGGGTGGGGCTTTTAAGATCTTTAAGCAATAGTCATTAGAAGTGCGCAATACATTTCCTTCTTTTCTGTATTCTTTTCTAAGGAATCCCAAAGCAATCGGTTTTTCATAGCCAAAGGAATAACAACTAGAAGTTAGCCGACCAACGGCTTGATTTTGGTCGAATAACTGCACGCATTGGGGAATACTGTCATCAAGACAAATGAAAAGAGTTAAAAGATGGTTTACTTGACCTAAATGATGGATCCTAGAAATAATTTCCTGGCCAACATAGCAACCTTTTGTAAAGCTTATTGCTTCTTTGTTAAGAAAAGCTTCCAAAGCTATAACATTAGCTGTTAGCTCAAAGCCCCATCTAGGAATCATTGCTTCGAGTCGTAAACTTTCCAATATCCTGGGAGGTACTTCCATACAACTGAAATTTTCAATTACCGTTTGCGACCATATGTCCCATCCAGGAATACCGAATCTTTTGTTAAAAAAGCACAATTCGAAGCCTTTTGGAGACTCTAGACCAAAATAATGATAGAGTCTATAGGAGTCATTTAGCTGTTCGATTGAAACTTTGTCTGCAACAAGAAAACTTGTTAATCGCTTCTCCGTACTCTCTTCGCTCTCTTTTGGTGCATCGATATAAAATGCGTCCTCCTGATTGGCTATCCAAAGTTCGCAATCGATCCTTCCTTTTCTGTTAAGGGCAGCCGTGTGTAAAGATTGTCCTACAGGTAGAGAAGAAAGATCAGCTGGGATTTGTCCATTTAAATATTTTGTCCTGTCTTTGCCATAAGCCTTCCAAAGACTTCGATCTCTTAAAGAACACCATCCAGGCTGTCCTTGGATTAATTTTTCATAAATGATTTTCTCGTTCATGGCTAGACACTTCAATTAATAGCTTCAAAAGAGTCGCTGCTTTGTTTGACTTCATTTGCTGATAAATTGCATGAAATAAACTTTTATGAACAAAGGAAGAGTAATTTTCTTTTTGTAAATTTAAATAGCTAAACATTATGCGTCAATCTTTAAGCTAAAGAGCGGCATGGCTCATTCTTTTGGGTTAGTGAAGGAGAGATTCGAGGGCATAGCTGTCTTTAGGTTCTAGGTTTTGTAGAGGACTTCAGTTGTTTGAGCTGCCGGCAAAGAATAGATAATGGGGTCAAATATCGTTGTCATTACTAATAAAAAAATATTAATTAATAGGAAGAATGCTCCAGATTTGCTCGTAAAGGAGATAGTTCTATACTTCTGGCAGAAAGAACCAATAGAAAGGATCTGGAGGCGGCTATGTCCTGTAGTTTGCGCGCAGGAACCAACACATGGTATTCTTATAGCCATGAAAACTGACCAGCTACAAGTTGATAATTATTTCATGGGAAAAGCCTTAGAGAAAGCTACAGAAGCTTTCGAAAAGGGGGAAGTTCCAATTGGGGCAGTAATTGTGCGGGATCAAAAGATTCTGGGAATGGGACGCAATCGGGTGGAGGAATGTTGTGATGTAACAGCTCATGCCGAAATGGAAGCCATCCGTAATGCGCAGCTTCTTCTTGGAGATTGGAGGCTAACAGCAACGACTATTTATGTCACCAAAGAGCCTTGTTTAATGTGTTATGGCGCTATCCTATTGAGTCGCATTGCAAGAGTGGTATTTGGTATTGAAGACCCTAAAAAAGGAATTTTTCGACCCCCTACATTTTTTTTCAATGGGGGAAAAAAATTGGAAATTACTTCTGGAATTAGATCTGAAGAGTCTTTAGAGTTAATGAAAAGGTTTTTTTTTGTTCTAAGAAATAAAAAAAGGGAGTTGCCACTTTGCGATATTGAGATTAGTTAATGTCAATATCATGGAAGAAAAAACTGTTCATGACACGGGTGAAAAAAATCTACTAAAGGATATTAACTTGCTGTTTCAAAAAAAGTTCCATGAGAATCTCAAGCGAAGCTGTTTACCAACTTATTCTGTTAAATTAAGATATTGTCCAACCAATGGTATTTTGCCTAAAGAGCTCGTAGAGATTCCAAAAACTGACCACCTTCATTTCTTTAATGGCTATGTCCAGAAAGCAATAGGTTACACCATTGAAGATCTGGCCTTGGAAAATGGGGAGGAGGGGGGTGAACTAACTCTTCTTTTAGATGGAGCAAAAAACTTTACTAGTCATAAAAAAAGATATGAACAGTTATCTAAAAAACTTGATCGTATAAGGATATGGAGTATCCATCCCTTAGAAGGGTTGCCTTCTAATATCGATTTGATTCACCCAGTACATCCACGGTTAGCAAAGTATCGGTTTTATTTGTTTAGGAATTTGAAAATTGAGGTGGTATTTGTCTGCAAGCAGCTGAACCGAGCCACTGACATTGGTTCCCAAAAGTTCATTGGTTTTTGCAGTTTTGATCCTTTTATTGTTCATTCATTACGTTGGAAATTTTATCTTCTAAGTTCTGGAATCGATAAAATCGTCAGCCATTGGGAAAAACTTTTTCTCTGGCCCACCTTCCGGATCCAGGAAATCGAAAATTTTATTAATACGAAATTAAATTCCTATTTTACTGATTAGTCTTGCTTTTTTTCTCATTTAATGTAGGAATTGGCCTTCATGGCTGCAATAACCCCCTTTTTTGCTAAAGAGCTTCGGTTCCATTTTTTGGGAATATGTGGAACGGCTATGGGAGCTGTGGCTTCGATGCTCAAAGATATGGGTTATGTCGTAGGAGGGTCAGATGAAAATGTTTATCCGCCCTTATCGACTTTTTTGAGCCAGAAAGGAATAGTGGTAGCAGAAGGATACAAAGCAGAAAATCTTCCAAAGGAAGTGGATGGAACCCTAGTTGTTGTTGGAAATGCGATCAAAAGAGGCAATCCAGAGCTGGAAGCGGTTTTAGAAAAAAAATACCTTTTTGTGTCCTTGCCTGAAATATTGAGATTTTTCTTTCTTCACGGCAAACAGAATATCATTGTCACTGGAACCCATGGGAAAACCACCACCACTTCCCTACTAGTATGGCTATTTGAATCTGCTTCCCTTAATCCCTCCTTTTTTATTGGAGGTCTTCCTAATAATTTTGCCTCCGGATGCAGATATACTCAAAGTGACTATTGGATTTTGGAAGGAGATGAATATGATACAGCCTATTTTGATAAAAGAAGTAAATTTCTCCATTACCTTCCTCAAACAGTTATTATAAATAATATTGAATATGATCATGCAGACATTTTTTCGAGCCTAGAAGATATTTTGCTTTCTTTTAAAAGACTTGTTCATCTAATTCCAAAAACAGGCCATTTAATCATTCCAGAGGATGATCCAACCATTGCGGAAGTAGCCAAGGGCTCCTTGGCGCCGGTCTATACCGTTGGGTTGGGGAAAAAGGCAGACTTCCAGATCAGTGAAATTACATACGAAGAGGCAGGTAGCAACTTCAAGATGCTTGGGGAATCATTTTTTTTACCAATGCCTGGGGAATATAATGTAAGGAATGCAGCGATGGCTATTGCAGCAGCCACCCTTTATGGTATAAGGCCGGAATTGATAGCCAAAGCATTGAAGGGATTCCTTGGAGTCAAACGCCGGCTTGAAATATTGGGGGATGTTTGTGGCATTAAAATCTTGGATGATTTTGGTCATCATCCAACGGCCATTTGTAAAACAATCCAAGCTATCCGGCAACGTTATCCTGGCAGCAGGATTTGGTCAGTATTTGAACCTCGGAGCAATACCACTCGAAGAGCTGTTTTTCAAGAAGAGCTGCCCCATTCTCTGTCTTTTGCTGATGGTGTAATCGTTAGTGAGGTGGCGAACAAAGAAGGGATTCCTCCCACCGAAAGACTAAATCCAGAAAAAATTGTTCAAGATATCAATCGCAAAGGTATCCCCTCGTATTTCTGTTCTTCGCCTCAAGATATCCTGGAAAGGCTTCAGAAAGTATTGGTTCCAGGAGACGTTGTAGTGTTTTTCAGCAATGGCTCTTTTTATGGTCTTCCTTCTAGATTAGTGGAAATGCTGAAAAAATCGAGTGGATCCATTTGACCACTCTAGTGGGACAAAATGACCCAATGGTACCCTCCTTATAAAAGATATAAAGAATCTACTATTTAAATATCTCCTTGCTCTCGAATAAGATCTAAAATTGTTTTTTTTATGGCACATTTTTTGCTCTAAAAAAAGTATGGCACACGTATTAGGCATCGATTTAGGTACGACGAATTCCTGTATGGCGATAGTAGAGGGCGGCCAACCAGTGGTTTTGGAGAATTCCGAAGGGGCTAGGACAACCCCATCAGTGGTGGCGTTTACAAAAAGTGGAGAAAGATTGGTAGGTCAGGCGGCCAAGCGACAGGCAATCACCAATTCTAAAAATACCATTTATTCCATAAAGCGGTTTATCGGAAGAAGGTTTAGCGAAGTTCAAGAAGAAATAAAGAGGGTTCCTTATAAGGTCATAGAAGGCAAGAATGGTGATTGTGCTGTAGAAGTAGAGGTAGGAGGGGAACGAAGGATCTATACACCTCAGGAAATATCTGCTTTCATATTAATGAAACTGAAAGCGGATGCAGAATCCAAACTTGGAGAAAAAATTACCCAGGCGGTTATCACAGTTCCTGCTTATTTCAACGATAGCCAGCGTCAAGCCACCAAGGCTGCCGGTGAAATTGCTGGATTTGAAGTATTGAGGATTATCAATGAGCCGACGGCAGCTTCTCTTGCCTATGGACTAGATAAAAAGAAAGACGAGCGGATCGCCGTTTACGATTTAGGGGGAGGAACGTTTGATATTTCTATTTTGGAGATTGGGGAGGGGGTTTTCGAAGTTAAGGCGACCAATGGGGATACGCATCTTGGAGGAGACGATTGGGATGCAGCCATAATGGAATGGATTATTCAAGATTTCAAAAAAGAAACAGGTATTGATTTGCATGGTCAACCTGACGCAGTCCAAAGGATCAAAGAAGAGGCTGAAAAAGCCAAAATTGCTTTATCTTCAGCCCTTGAATATGAGATCAATTTGCCCTTTATAACAGCTGATCAAACGGGCCCTAAGCATATTCAGAAGAAATTAACGAGAGCCAAGCTAGAGCAACTGACCGAACATCTTGCTGAAAGAACAGTTCAGCCTGTTCTCAACTGTTTGAAGGATGCAAAATTAACGGCTGCCGAGATTGATGAGCTTGTGTTAGTGGGTGGAATGACCAGGATGCCAAAAATCATCGAAACAGCTAGGCGGCTTATAGGTAGAGAACCTCATAAGGGAGTAAATCCTGATGAGGTAGTGGCTGTTGGGGCAGCCATACAAGGAGCAGTGTTAAAGGGGCAGGTGAAAGATGTGCTGCTGTTAGATGTTACTCCCTTGACTCTTTCTATTGAAACAGCTGGAGGCATTGCGACTCCTATGATTCCTAGGAATACGACGATTCCTACCCGCAAATCTCAAATATTCAGCACCTTTTCAGACAACCAGCCAAGTGTAGAAATAAGAGTGCTTCAGGGAGAAAGGCCAATGGCAAGAGACAACAAGCTATTGGGAGTTTTCCATTTGGACGGTATTCCTCCGGCTCCTCGAGGGGTGCCGCAGATTGAGGTAACCTTTGATATAGATGCCAATGGAATTCTTCATGTTTCTGCTAAGGATTTAGGAACAGGCAGAGAGCAAAAAATAACGATTACAGGCTCCAGCGGACTTTCCAAGGAAGAAATAGAAAAAATGACAAAGGAGGCCGAAGCGTATCGAGAACAGGATCTGAAGAATAAGGAGAGAGCTGAGGCTAAGAACAATGCGGATAACGCTGCTTACCAAGCAGAAAAGCTCTTGAGAGAATACGGAGACAAAGTCGATTCAGCTAAGAAGCTGGAGATTGAGAAATGCATTGAGAAAGTTAGAGAAGTCATTAAGGGAGATGATACGGATGCTATCAAGAAAGCTATGGAAGAACTCAATGAAAAAGTCCAAGCTATTTCAGTAGAAATGTATAGAGCGGCTTCATCCAAGGCTTCTTCGAGTTCTTCTCCGCCACCAAGCTCAGGTGGTGAAAAATCCGATGTAATCGATGCGGAGTTTGAAAAAGTTGACAAGGATAAGCCTTAAAGGTTCTAGCGCAGAAGGTATGCTATTCTGGGAGATAAAAACAAATCTTTTGATTAGATCAAAACAAAATGGTTTTGGAACTAACTTGAAAAAAGGAGGTAAAGATGGTTGAACCTAAAATTCGCCCTTTAGGTGAGCGGGTATTAGTCAAGCTCAACGAAGAAAAGGAAGTAAGAAAAGGAGGAATCATTATTCCGGATACAGCCAAAGAAAAACCCCAGGAAGCAACGGTTATTGCTGTTGGTCCTGGGAAGTTGGATGAAAACGGGAAAAGAATTCCGATAGAGCTTAAAAAAGGAGATAAGGTTCTCATTAGCAAATATGGTGGAACTGAAGTAAAAATCGATGGAGAATCCTTTCAGATTCTTCGCGAAGACGATGTTTTGGCCATCATTGAAGAATAAACAAACGATTAACTATTAAAAGGAGGTAACCAATGGCTGCCAAACAATTGATTTTTGATGAATCTGCTAGGCATTCCCTTTTGCGTGGTATCGAAAAGTTAAGTAAGGCGGTTAAATGCACGCTTGGTCCAGCAGGACGCAACGTTATACTTGATAAGAAATTCGGTTCCCCTACTATCACAAAAGACGGTGTAACTGTTGCCAAAGAGGTTGAATTAGAGGATCCATGGGAAAACATGGGTGCTCAATTAGTAAAGGAAGTAGCTTCAAAAACAAGTGATGTTGCAGGGGATGGAACAACAACAGCCACCGTTCTTGCTGAATCGATATACAAAGAAGGCTTGAAAAATGTTACAGCAGGGGCTAATCCAATGGATCTTAAGCGGGGAATTGACAAGGCTGTACACGCTGTAGTCAAGCAACTAAAAGATATATCTCATATTGTCAAAGGAAAAGAAGAGATCAAGCAGGTGGCTACGGTTTCTGCAAATTGGGATACTTCTATAGGGGAAATCATTTCTGATGCCTTAGATAAAGTAGGAAAAGATGGAACAGTAACTGTCGAAGAAGCCAAACACATTGAAACAACTCTGGAAGTTGTGGAAGGCATGCAATTCGACAGGGGGTATATTTCTCCATATTTTGTCACAAACGCTGAAGAGTTAGAAGCGGTCTTAGAAAATGCCTATATTCTGATCCATGAGAAAAAGATTTCCAGCCTCAAGGATCTATTGCCACTGCTAGAAAAAATAGCTAAGGCGGGTAAGCCACTGTTGATTATTGCCGAAGATGTGGAAGGTGAAGCTTTAGCTACACTTGTTGTCAATAAGCTAAGAGGAACTTTGCAGGTTTGTGCTGTTAAAGCTCCTGGATTCGGGGACAGAAGAAAAGCAATGCTCGAAGATATTGCCATATTGACAGGTGGACGCTGCCTCACAGAGGATCTGGGTATAAAGTTAGAAAACGTGCAACTCGAAGATCTTGGGAGGGCTAAAAGAATCGTCGTGGAAAAGGAAAATACCACGATCATCGAAGGTGCTGGAAGCAGAAGTGAAATCCAGGGAAGAATCAATCAGATCAAGAGGCAGATAGAAGAAACCACTTCGGATTATGATCGAGAAAAGCTCCAAGAAAGACTTGCTAAGCTGGCTGGGGGTGTTGCGGTGATCCAGGTTGGAGCTGCAACGGAAACGGAACTCAAAGAAAAGAAAGCTAGAGTAGAAGATGCTCTCCATGCAACAAGGGCTGCAGTAGAAGAAGGCATTGTCCCAGGTGGTGGAGTTGCTTTGTTGAGATGCCAGAAAGCGATCGAGGAGCTTTCTTTGAAAGGAGATGAGAAAATCGGCGCTGATATCGTCTATAAGGCGCTAGAATATCCTCTGAGAACCCTAGCTTATAACGCCGGGCTAGAAGGGAGCGTTATTGTTAACGAAGTGAAAGCTAGAAAAGGGAACGAGGGCTTTGATGTGGCTACACATAAATTTGTAGACATGTTTGAAGCTGGCATCGTTGATCCGACTAAAGTTACCAGAACGGCTCTTGAAAATGCCGCTTCTATTGCTGGCTTACTGCTTACTACGGAGGCGATGGTTACTGAAATTCCTGAAAAGGAAAAGAAACCAGCCGTCCCATCTGCCGGCGGTGGAATGGGTGATATGGAGTATTAAGTTAGTAGATTCTAGAAACAAGCCAGGACGAAAATCCTGGCTTGTTTTTTTTATTATCAAAATTCTGTTCTTTAAAGGAGAAATGGGAATCTTTTCTATTCAAATGCAAAAAAATCTCTTGAAAAACTAGTCTTTAAAAATTTTTTTTAATTAAAATCCAGGAACATTACTGCATCGAAGCTGGTCATTCACAAAATCTGAGAATTGGAAAATCACAGTGAGGTGGTAGGTGCGGTGCATAGATGTCCTCTATTGCCTAGGATCAAGGGGGGCGTTTCCAAAACGATTCATAAATGACCATCTAAGGAATTCCTTGAAATAATATACTTCCTGGACATGGGCCAACGCTTTCAAGTTGCTCTTACAAGCATTAAGGACATTCTGAAAGGACAGGGGATTCTTTCTGAAAAGATTATACGGCTGGCTATAGGGACTAATGGCTCATCTCCTTCGAGGAATCGAGGAGTTTCGTCTATCTGTTAATGTTATAAAGAACAAGTTTGAAGAATAATGCTTTTACTTTTTTATATTACCATTTAACTAGAAATAAGAAAATGTCAGTTTTCTTTTCACTTTACTGGTGGATTTATGTGGAGAAAAAATGGCTCATTTTTCGTTGTATATGGTAGATAAAATAAGGTTCCTAGTTGCTTTTTACTTTTTGTGGTTTCCCAGTTGGGTCCATGCTCAAGTTGACAGGAAAGATATAGAGGAAATTCTTGTGGATAAAGAGCAAGCTATGGATGGAAAGGCTACAAAAACCTGGGCAAAAGATTTATTTATAGGTTTCTTTTCTGGAGGCTTTTGGCCTTCAGTATCTAGAACCTCTGCTTCGGCATACTTTCCAACTGGTAGAATTGAACATGCAGAGGGATATACTCAGCCTCATGCAGGATATTTTGGGGGGCTATATTTAGGATACGATTTTAAAGAAGCTGCTATCGGCCTTTTTTCTGATAAAAGATGGAAAGCAATTCCAGCTGTAGCCTTTGTCTTAAACTATGGACAGATAAGTTCTTCTGGATTCTCTTATAATTCCTTATCCGCGACTCCATCGTATGCCAATGGTACTAGTCAGTCTTTTATTCCAGAAATTGCTGGCGTCGTCAATTTTTCTAATGCCACTCGATTTGTTCCATTCGTAGGGGTAACTCTTGGGGCGGCGTTAAATTGGCTTATCGATGAAAGTATTCTTGGACCACATGCGGAGGAACTTCTGGTTCCTGGACAAAGCTCGTTTGCTCTAGCTTTTACCTCCAAATTGATTGGAGGATTGGCTGTAAGACTTTTCCCTCATTGGGATTTGATCATTGCCTATACCACTAGGTTCATTGCTCCAATGGATTTTACATTTCAAGGTTCTCCGCAGGCCGGATTTCATACCTTGGTTTCTCACTCTGGCTGGTACCAGGATTTTGAAGGATGGGGGGCTATTCAATATAATTTCTGGCCCTAAAGATTAAAGGAAATCAGAATAGCTAGTGACATTATCGGGGCTGCATAAAAAATTCTTAAAACTCTCCAATTCTGTACAATCAGCTAGTGGTGAATAAGGTGATTTTTAAGAATAGCTCCTATAGGTTTAATCCAACACGCATTGACTTGTGGAGGAGCTTCTGCTGGTCCACTGCTTCCCCTTTTAATAAACTAGATAATCCATATTCTCATCGTTTATTTCAGTTGGGAATATTGGTATAATAAAACATTATGAAAAGACGAAGCATTGTTTTTTTATGGCTGTCCTTTTTTTTATTTGCTGGTGGTTTTTTAATAGAGTCCCATGCTCAATCCTCTGCTTTAAAAATAAATTGTAACTGCGCTGCTAAGTGCGCCCATGCTAAAAACTGTTTTGGTTTTAAGGCAAAATGCAATCATGGAAAAAAGAGCTAAAAGATTGCCAACGGCCTTGTCATAGAAAAGGAGCCCGCAGACAATCAATCCAAAGAGGGAAGATAATCCTTCTCTAAAAATAAAGTGGCATGAGATTTAAGGATTTCTAATGCTTTTTCAGGCTCGGTCTGAGGCAAGCTACACTGGCCTCTTGCACAGATATAGGCAATAGGATATCCTGGATAAACTGAAAGAAGATTAGAATAAAAATCTATAGATTTGAAAGTTCTGGGTACTCCTTGGCGAGGATCAAGAACTAAAAAGAGCCGATTAGGAATGAGCACACTGGATAAGGTATTGAAGAGGGCTCTTGTTTTTAAGTCATCTTTTTCTCCCACAATAATAATTTCGATGGGTGGAACTGAGTATTCCAGATAAACTCCTAGAAAATAAGGCAATGCGGTTGGAAATCTTTCTAAGATAGGCCAGGCGCTGTTAAACAATTCTTCTAGCCTTTTTTTCCATTTTTCTTCTCCGGTTATGCTGAAAAGCTTCCATAGAGCATACGCTGATAGAGAAAGGGTCGCAGGTTCTGCTCCATCATATTCTTCTCTTGTTTGAATGATCGTTGCTGCCGTTTCGACGGCTCTCGAAAGATATTGATGTCTGTAGGGATCAGCGAATTTTTCTTCGAGCAGCTCTTGAAACATTTTTGCTTGCAGCAGCCATTTTTCATCTTGATCGGCTTCAAAAAGGTCAAGTAGAGAGGCGGCGAGAGAAGCATAGTCAGAAGCAAAGCCTGGGATAGATCCTCTGCCATTGCGATAAATACGGTAAAGGATTTTACTATCGGCATCCCAAAGATGCTCTAGAATAAAATCTGCTGTTTTTTTAGCTTCGTTTAAATAGCGACTGTCAGCTAACACCATGTAAGCCTTTGCCAGAGCAGAGATCGCATAACCGTTCCAAGCAGTAATAATTTTATCGTCTAAGAAAGGCTTAGGTCGTTTCAATCTGGCTTCTTTTAGGGCGGTTTTTGCTTTTAATAAAAGATCTTTAGTTTCTTCTATTGGCATTTTGAGCTCTTCGGCTAACGCTGAAAGCGGTTTAGAAAAAAAGAGCATGTTTTTTAACCGCATGGATGGTTCAGTTCCTAATCCTTCTGCAAGATTGCCTTGATTGGTGGCTCCAAAGAATGAAGCCAATACTTTACTTCGTTCTTTCCCTACCACCTCCTCGAGAATTTTTTCAAGTTCTTCCATAGTCCACAAATAATAGGCTCCTTCAGCTTTTTCTCCTGAAGAATTCAGGCTGTCTGCGTCTTCGGCTGAATAAAATCCTCCAGCAGGATTATAGAGATGGCTAAAAAGATATTCGAAAAGAGCAGTGGCCGTTTCTTTAAAAAGAAAGTCACTAGTCATTTGGAAAGCTTCCAAATAGGCTGAACCTAGATGAGCTTGATCATAAAGCATCTTTTCAAAATGTGGTAGTCGCCACTGTGCATCTACGGAATATCTGTGAAATCCCCCTTCCAAGATATCATGGATGCCTCCGCAAGACATTTTTTGTAGAGTAAAAAGGGCCATCTTCATAGCCTTATTTTGGAGGGGATCAGGGAGTTCTTTGAAGGAACCAGCCCTAAATAAAAAAAAGAAAAGGTTAGGACGTGGGAACTTCGGAGGAGGCGAAAAGCCACCATACACTCTATCAAAATTGCCCCAAAGTTGTTCTACTGTCTTTCTTGCTATCTGTGTTAAATTTGGCTGGCTTTCAATTTCTATAGAACAAAGGATGCTTTCTCGCATTTTATTAAGTATTTCCTGACCCTGTTGTTGAAGAGCCGATCTGTGAGATTGCCAAAGATTGGCAATTTTTTTAAGCAAATCAATAAATCCAGGCCGTCCCCATTTACTTTCTAGAGGAAAATAAGTGCCGCCAAAAAATGGCTCTAAATCAGGTGTCAACCAGACACTCATAGGCCATCCTCCTTGTCCACAAAAAGCTTGGACAAATTCCATGTAGAACTGATCAATATCGGGTCTTTCTTCTCTATCTACTTTTACAGGTATATAAAAAGCGTTGAGCAGTTCAGCAACTGTTGGATTTTCAAAAGATTCTTCAGCCATCACATGACACCAATGACAGGTTGAATAGCCAACAGATAGAAAAATTGGCCTATTGAGTTCCTTTGCTTTTTGAATAGTTGCTTCCGTCCATGGCTGCCATTGGACGGGGTTGTGGGCATGTTGGAGTAAGTAAGGACTTTTTTCTTTGCTTAGAGTATTCATGAATGAGTGTCTATTTGGAAAAGAACAGTTCTTAGAAACAAAAATCAGTTCTTTATTTTTTTATATCTTCGGATAATTCTATTAGAAAGTCAATTTTCCCTAACTATCTGTTCAAAGAGGAGCTACATTTTAGATTTGAAAAAGAGAGGGAGGATAAGAATGGCTTGGCGAATCAATCGCCTCTCTTTATTTTCCTTTCTGCTGCTATGGATACCAGTTCTTGCCTTAGCCTATGGAAAAGAAAAAAAGAGAGTCGAACTTTTTTTGACAGCAAGCCAAGCGGAGCTCATAGGAAAAAAAATCTGGGAAAATGAGTCTGGTGGAAAAGTATCCGGGTTACTGGCATGGAATGTAGGCGAGGATTTCGCTTCTTTGGGCATATGTCATTTTATATGGTACCCAGCCGGAAAGAAAGGTCCTTTTGAAGAAAGTTTCCCTCGCTTCTTAGAGTTTGCCCTTGAGAATGGAGCTAAGCTGCCTAGGTGGTTAACTCCTCAATCCAATTGCCCTTGGTCTACGCGCACAGTTTTTTATGCTGCGGAAGGAGGTAGGCAGATGGAGGAATTAAAGCTTTTTTTATTAGATACAATTCCTCTTCAGATTCAGTTTGCGATTCTGAAACTAAAAAATGCTTTACCCAAAATGTTGGCGCTGAGTCCTGCAAACGAAAAGAAAAAAGTGGAAGAGAATTTTATTTTGCTTTCTCAATCTCCAAGGGGGGTATACGCTTTGGTAGATTATGTGAATTTTAAAGGGGATGGAACTTGGCCAACCGAGAGGTATAAAGGGAAAGGATGGGGTCTTTTACAAGTTCTGGAAGAAATGGATGGGGGAGATCCGATCGATGCATTTTGCCAGGCAGCTGAAAACGTGCTAAAGAGAAGAGTAAAAAATGCACCCCCAAGTCGTCATGAGGAAAGATGGCTTGCAGGCTGGATCAACCGCATTGAAACTTACCGTCATTAATTCAATCAACGTCATGATAGTGTTAAACAAGGGAAGACAAAAGACAAAAACCTTTCTTTGGCCGATCTTTTGTAGTCTTTTGTTTTTAGCTTTTCCCATTCAAAAGCTTTGGGCATGGAACTTTGAAAAACAAATTGATCAAGTGGTGACTTTTATTCAAATGATGAAAAATCGATATAAGGATAATGTGCCAGAACCGATCTTCCAAGAGGCAAAAGGCATAGGGTTTGTCAGTCTCTACCAGGCGAGCTTATTCATGAAAGAAAGACAAGGGGTTGGATTGATTATAGTTCGGCTTCCTGAAGGACGTTGGTCAGGCCCATTGGCAGTAAAGGTATCGGGATGGGACTTGGGGCTCAGCGTAGGTTTCCTATCTGCGGATCTATTGTTGGTGATCAATACCCAGGAAACAATAGATTTGCTAATCAAGGGGACCAAATGCAATATCGGTGTTGGGCAGAGTGCTCAACCAGGATTAGTTGAATTAACGGAAGACCAAGCCACTTCTCCGACCGCTGCCGTTTATGTCTATCTAATTTCTAAGAAAAAGTTGAAAGGGATTGCCATAGGAAATATTGATCTGATAGCTGATCCCGAGACAAACTGGAAGTATTATCAAACCAAGTGCATACCTTATCAAATCCTTTCAGGAAGAATTGCTGTTCCTGAAAGTGGTCAGCGATTGATTCAGGCTCTCTTAGAGCCCTATCGAAGTTTGCCAGTAAAACCAGCAGAAAGGGTTGTAGCTTCTCCGCCATAAGCTTCTTTGAATTTTTCTGCTAGCTCACCGAAGGTGGCTTTTCTTGACGTATGGGAATTTCTATTTCCATTGTTGTTCCTTCTCCAAGGTTACTCTTTGCCCTGATTTTCCCTCCATGAAGTTCAACAATTTGCTTGGTGATTGAAAGGCCTAATCCTGTACCCCCTTCTGTATTCCTAGACTTGTCTCCGCGATAAAATCTGTCGAAGATAAATGGTAGGTCTTTTGGAGAAATGCCAATACCATTATCAGTAATTTTAAGGACAAAGTATTGATCGTTTCTCTGCGCTTCAATGAGCACTTTTCTAGGGGGAGAGGAAAATTTGACGGCATTATCAATCAAATTATAAACAGCTTGTTGGAACCAAAAAGGATCAACCTCTACGGGTGGCAAGTCTTTTTCAATAACCAGATTAACCTGACATTCTTTTTGCTGAAAAAGGGGATGGAGCTCTTGAAGGGTTTCTTCAAGGAGATCTTTCATAATGAAAGGGGAAGGTTCAATGGTCAGGTTGCGTGATTCAAGCTTGGCCAAAAGCAAAAGATCTTCGATTAAAGCAGAAAGTCTAACACAATGTTTTTTTAGAATTTCGTAAATCCTTTTTGTTTCCGCTTTTGATAGTTTGGGATTTTCTATTAAAGTCTCGACATATCCTTTAAAAATGGACAATGGAGTCCGCAGCTCATGGCTTACATTGATTACAAATTCTTTTCTTGCCTCTTCGAATTTTCTTCTTTCTGTGATATCTCGGAAGACAAGAACCATTATATTGCTAGCAATATCTGTATTTTCATTCACAACAGGCACAGCATCCACAACAAAATATCCAGTTAAATTGCTTCTATTGTCAGTTCCTAGAACTTCCTGCGAGAGGGGTTTTTGGCTTTCAAATGCCTCTTCGATGATCCGCTCTACTTCTGGTAATTGAATCAATTCAAGAAGCTTTTTGCCTTGGGGATTGGCCGTTAAGCCTAAAATGTTTTTGAAGGAATCATTGGCTAATTTTATGAAATGATTGCGGTCAATTATAGCGATGCCTTCGGTCATCGATTTTAAAATAGTGTTTAAATTAATTTCTTCTTCTTTGGATGTGCGTATAAGAGAGTGAAATTCATTGGAGATAGCTTCAAGATTCCTAGATATGGCTGAGAGGGATGGATCTCCAGAAAGCAAAAAAGAAGAGGGGATCTGTTTGTTCCTTAGAGAGTGGGTTATTTTTTCTATTTTCCGGATTTTAGAAAGCCAAAAGTGCTGTCGAAGAATAAAGAGAGTAAGGAATACTCCGGTTAAAACAAAAAGAAAACTGAGAGTCAGCCAAAGCATAATCCTAATGAAGTGCTAAAAACAGATCCAACAGGCAAAGAGCACAACAGCCTTAAGTTGTTTTTTTATATCTATATCCAATGCCTCTAACTGTTCTAAGAAATTGTGCTGCTCTCCCAAGCTTATCTCTTAGCCTTCGGATATGGGTGTCGATCGTTCGTGTATCAATAGTCTTTTCGTATCCCCAGACTTCCTTAAGCAGTTCTTCTCGGGTTTGGACTGCCCCTTCTTTTTCCATCAGAGTAGAGAGCAGCCGGAATTCAATTGGAGTCAGCTCAATTCTTCTCTTTTTATAGTAAGCAACTTTATCAATCGGATCGAGTCTGATTTGATCGTCATGTTCGGCTTGTCCAACGGGGCTTTGGATTTCAAATCGTCTACGGAGGACGGATTGGATTCTTAAGATAAGTTCTCTAGGGCTGAATGGCTTGGCTATGTAATCATCTGCTCCCAGCTCTAAGCCTAAGATTCTATCTGATGGATCAGATTTTGCTGTTAATATCACAATCGGAATAGCTGCCGTATCGGGATCTTTTTTTAAATACTTACAAACATCAATCCCAGAGAATTCAGGGATCATAAGATCGAGAACGATCAGATCTGGCAATTGTTTTCTAGTAACTCGTAGGGCTTCCATACCTTCTTTTGCCACAACCGTTTCAAAGCCCTGAGCTTTAAGATGCATACAGATCAATTCCGACACATCTTCTTCGTCTTCAACCACTAGTATTTTTTTCTTTTTTTTATCTGTACCCATACTAACTATGTATGCGGTTCAAAATTAATCGAAACAAAAGGAAAAAAGAGATATTCTTGGGAAAGAATCTTCCGTTGGCATTAAAATATAAAAAACAATACATAATAAAGAGAAAAATGTATAAAAAAAACTCTTTTTTAAGATCGCTTTTTTAAAAGAAAATGTATAAGAAGAAGGCTGTTTATTTTTTTCCTTTAATTGAATGCAAATCTAGGTATATTAACAAAAAAGAAAGCTTTTTTATAGATCTCTTTTTTCATTGAATTTTCTTAATGTTTACGTTGTTTTTTTGCATTAAACCAATCGAACGAATACTATGTCGCTAGATTCTTCTGATATTTCTACATTGCCGAAAGTTGAAGTTGGCTACGATGCTTCCCAGATAGAAAAATTAGAGGGCTTGGAAGCTGTAAGGAAAAGGCCTGGGATGTACATTGGCCCTACCGATGAAAGAGGGTTGCATCATTGTGTCTTTGAAGTCCTTGATAATTCCATTGATGAACATTTAGCTGGCTATTGTAGCCGGATTGAAGTGACCATCCATGTGGATGGGTCGATTTCCATTTTAGATAATGGCCGAGGCATTCCTGTAGAGCCGCATCCAAAGTTTAAAATCCCTGCTGTGGAATTGGTATTAACCAATCTTCATGCTGGGGGCAAGTTCAAACAAGGTGTCTATAAATATTCGGGGGGACTGCATGGGGTAGGGGCAAAATGTGTCAACGCATTGTCGGAATGGTTTAAAGTGGAAGTTTTCAGAGACGGCAAAGTCTACAGGATGGAGTTTCGAAGAGGGAAAACTTCTCGACCATTAGAAGTGGTTGGCAAAACCCAGAAGAGGGGAACTTTGATTACTTTCAAGCCAGACCCTGAAATATTTACAACGCTTGAATTTAAAACAGAGATTATTGCTAAAAGGCTCAGAGAGCTTGCCTTTCTTAATCCGGGACTTGAAATTTTGCTTCTTGATGAAAGGACAATCGATGGGTCTAAACCGAATGCCTTTCGGTTCTTTTTTAAAGAAGGCATTGTTGAGTTTGTCTCTCAATTTGCTCAAGATCTCAAGCCGCTTTGTCCTAAGCCGATTGTTATTCAAAAACAAAAAGAGGATCTGATCCTTGATTGTGTGCTGCAGTATACGGAAGGCTATACGGAACAGATTTTTTGTTATACCAATGGTATCCCTAATCCTGATGGGGGAAGCCATCTTTCTGGCCTAAAAACAGCCCTCACCCGATCGATTAATCAATACGGTAGAGCTAATAATCTCTTTAAAGAGAAGGATCCTCAATTGAGTGGGGAAGATGTAAGAGAAGGATTAGTTTGCATTCTTTCCTTAAAGCATCCCAACCCAAGTTTTGAATCGCAGACGAAAGTTAAGCTTGTCTCCCCAGAAGTCGAAGGCATAGTCGCTTCTCTTGTTTATGAGGGGATGATGAATTACCTGGAGTCCAACCCTCAAAGCGCTAGGAAAATTGTCGAGAAGGCATTGACGGCGGCTAGAGCCCGAGAAGCAGCTAAAAAGGCTAGGGAAGCAGTTCGTAAAACGGCTTTAAGCGGTGGTGGATTGCCCGGTAAACTAGCCGACTGTTCGGTAAGAAATCCGCAAGAAGCAGAACTTTTTATCGTGGAAGGTGATTCTGCTGGTGGGTCAGCAAAGCAGGGCAGGAATAGGCAGTTTCAGGCTATTCTTCCTATTCGAGGTAAACTGATCAATGTAGAAAAAGCCCGCTTAGATAAGGTGCTTAACAATGAGGAGATCCAGACGATTATCACAGCGATTGGAACGGGAATTGGCGAGGGAGATGGTGAAGGGGCTTTTCTGTTAGAGAGATTGAGGTATCACAAAATCATTTTGATGACTGATGCAGATGTAGATGGTTCGCATATTCGCACCTTGCTTTTAACCTTTTTTTACCGACAAATGCCTGAGCTTATTAACCACGGTCATATCTATATTGCGCAACCTCCTCTGTATCTTATCGACAAAAAAAAGGAAGAACAATATGTCCAGAACGACGAGGAGCTTAACAGAATACTGCTTGAACAGGGAGTAAAAAATGTCGAGCTTTCCATTGTCGGGGAACAAAAGGTCTTTCGTGGGGAGATCCTTCTATCGTTGTTATCGAAACTTGAAAAACTTAGTCAATTTTGCAAATATCTTGAACTTCATGGCGTGGACTTCGATTTATTGCTTTCTAAAAAAGATCCCCAAAGCGGCAAACTTCCTGAACATATTATTCGGGTGTGGGAAAACAATCAGGAAAAACTTTTCTTTTTCTTTGATGACAGAGAGTTAGGTCGTTTTGCTGAAGAAAATCCAGATCTTTTGCTTTTTGAAGCGGCTGGGATAGAAAATGGGGCATCTATAGTTGATTCCTCTGAGCGGAATGGAGTGGATAGCAAGCGTCGTGCGGCCTATGTAGAACTATTTGAAAGTCCTATCATGATGAAGATCCTCGATGAGCTTACGCAGCTTGGATTTGAAATCAAAAGCTACAGATCCAAAGAGCATCCTCTCTATAGAATGGTTGTTAAGAAGGGAGAGAAAGGGGAGAAGCTTCTCGATATTTTTTCAATTGGACAAATATTGGATGTCGTAAAAGAAAATGGTAGAGAAGGAGTCGAAATCAAACGGTTTAAGGGACTTGGAGAAATGAATCCTAAGCAGCTCTATGAGACAACGATGGATCCTCAGAAAAGAAAATTGCTGAAGGTAGAGATTGCCGATGCTATTGAGGCTGAAAAAATATTTATCACTTTAATGGGCGAAGAGGTTGAGCCAAGGAAACGTTTCATAGAAGAAAATGCTCTTCAGGTAAAAAATTTAGACATTTAAAAAGAAAACAATCTTAAGAGATGACTGGTGAAGCCTATGGCGCAGAATTCTGAAAACAACGAGCAACTATCAATCAGAGATAACGCTCCTGTTCGGATGGTAGATGTATCCGAGGAGATGAAGAGTTGTTTTTTAGACTATGCGATGTCGGTGATTATTTCAAGAGCCTTACCGGATGTAAGAGATGGATTAAAACCTTCCCAGAGAAGAATTCTTTTTGCTATGCACGAGCTTGGGCTAGCCCCTAATCGCAAGCATTTGAAATGTGCAAAAATTGTTGGAGAAACAATGGGGAATTTTCATCCTCATGGTGATCAAGCTATCTATCCAACACTTGTTCATATGGCTCAACCATGGGCAATGCGGGAAGTGCTCATCGATGGGCAAGGCAATTTTGGTTCCATTGAAGGCGATCCACCGGCAGCCATGCGGTATACTGAAGCCCGACTTTCTCCAGCTGGAGCTTTGCTCATGGCGGATATGGAGAAGGACACGGTTGATTTTGTTCCCAATTACGATGAAACGAAGATGGAGCCAGCGGTTTTCCCGGCTGCCTTCCCTAATTTAATTGTTAATGGAGGAACGGGAATTGCTGTGGGAATGGCTACCAATATTCCTCCCCATAATCTTTCTGAGACTATTGATGCATTGGTTGCGTTGATTGATCAACCAGGTCTTTCTGCTGAAGATCTTCTCCAATACATCCAAGGCCCGGATTTTCCTACTGGTGGAGTTATCTTGGGGAAGGAAGGCATTGTCAGTTATTTTACTACTGGGAGAGGTAGTCTGAAAGTAAGAGGGGAGGTGCATTTTGAGGAGTTAAGAGGGGGCAAGTCGGCAATTATTATCGACGAAATTCCTTATAATGTCAACAGAGCTGCTTTGGTTGAAAAAATTGGAGAACTTGTCAACCAAAAGATTATTCCAGAAATTGCGGATATACGGGATGAATCCGACGAGAATACTCGGGTAGTGATAGAACTCAAAAGGGATGCCATACCAAAGGTTGTCATTAATAATCTCTACAAACACACGCCCCTACAGACCACTTTTGCTGTGAATATGGTCGCAATTGATCGATTGCGTCCTAAATCACTCAATTTAAAAGAACTTCTTTTTTGTTACTTAGATCATAGGCATGAGGTCGTAGTCAGAAGAACCCGATTTGATTTAAACAAGGCCCTGGAGCGAGCAGAAATTCTTGAAGGCTTTTTGATTGCCTTAAGCCAGCTTGAAGATTTTATTCGATTAATAAGAGAATCAACGAATCGAGAAGAAGCTCGAAAAAAGCTTTTAGAGTTAAAATTTCCAGTCCGTTTGCTTGAAACGCTTGGCATAGTCATTGCCCAGGATAGAATAACAGAGGAAGGAGTCTATAGCCTCAGCCTAAGACAGGTGGAAGCCATACTGGATTTGCGTCTTTATCAACTCACTGGGCTCGAAAGGGGGAAAATAGCCTCTGAATATGCTGAATTGCTTGAAAAAATTGAGCAATTTAAAGCGATTTTGGGAAGCGAAGAGAAAATTTGGGCGATTGTAAAGCAAGAGCTTTTGGAAGTCAAAGAGAAGTATGGCAATCCTAGAAAGACGAAGATTCTCCAAGAGGCAGGGGAAGTTAGTTTCGAAGACTTAGTGGCTAACCAGCGGGTTGTCATCACTCTGACGCATAATGGTTTTATTAAAAGAACCAATCTTGATAATTACAGGTCCCAAAGAAGAGGGGGAAGAGGGGTAGTGGGAATGGCGACTCAGGAGGTTGGCAAAGAAGAGGAACAAGATTTTGTCGAAAACCTGATCAATGCTTCCACTCATGATTATTTGCTCTTTTTCACCACCGATGGCAGGGTTTACATTCAGAGAGTCTATGAGCTTCCAGAAAAAGAAAGAGCGAGCAAGGGCAAAAACATAGTCAATTTCCTTGAGTTAAAACCTACCGAGGAGATCGCTTCGATGTTGCGAATTGTTGCCAATTCCGAAGTTTCAGACTCAAGAGAGAGCTCATGGGACAAAAACGATTATATTTTTTTCTGTACCAAAAAAGGACGCGTAAAAAAGACCCCTGTTACCGATTTTCAAAATATCCGAAAAGGGGGCATTACAGCAATTAGTATTGATGAGAATGATAAACTCATCGATTGCATGTTTACCGATGGGCAAAAGGAGATTGTTTTAATTACCAAAGAGGGGCAAAGCATAAGATTTTCAGAAACCCTTGTTCGTTCCATGGGTAGAAATGCTGCGGGAGTCATAGGAATTAATCTTCGAGAAGGGGATGAAGTGGTTGGAGCGGCTGTGGTAGATGAGAGAGCGACGTTACTTGTTGTAGGAGAAAAGGGGATAGGGAAAAGAACTTCTTTTGAAGAATACCGTCGACAGAAGAGGGGAGGCTATGGAATAAAGACAATGAAAACCACTGAGAAGACAGGCAAGGTGGTATCGGCCAGGACTGTTTTTGAAGAAGATGAGCTGATGCTATTGACTCTCAAAGGCAATGTTATCAGAATTAAAGTAAAAGATCTCCGAAAGACAGGTAGAAATACCCAAGGGGTACGGCTTGTTCAATTGGATAGCGATGATAAAGTCACCTCGATTGCTCGAGTAGTTCCTGAAAAGGAGGAAGGTGAAGAGCCTTTGCTTCCTTAATTGTTTTGATACACTTCCTTTAGACTTTCTCCTTCCCACACAAAGATCAAGAATAGTTTCAGCGTGACCTCCTCCCACCTTTAAAAGAGTGGGCTTCCTCTTTCACCGAAGGAAACTTACACGAATAGCAGGGTTACCCCCCAGTATCCGTGCAGCGGTCTCCTTCTCCAGAGGCATTAGTTCGGACCGGTCCAGCCCTACGGCCAGGTGTTATAACACAACCATTAGAAATTTGTAACTTAATGAAGCCGCCTCTTCTCGCCACTCTTAAAAGTATGGGCTTTCCCGGCGTTCACTCGTAAATGTTCTCCCAAGCTCTGAGCCTTTTCCTCTCCATAGGCTCAAGACTGTAGAACACACAACCAAATCCTTCAGGCTTCCAAGTGGCATTTCTTTATATTCCCATGGCCATACCACCAAGGACTTGGCCACTGCTTTGATGTTGTTCATTCTGCCAGAGAAGAAAGATGCAAATATATGGAGAAGAGTAGGCAACAAGCTGCAATGAGGGTCTTAGTAGCTGTTCTTTAACTCTCTATGGCGAGGAGGAGCCAGCCGCTTTTTTGATTCTTTCATTAATGGCTTTTCCTAGACCTTCCTCTGGCAGGAGTAACGCATAGATTTTTTCTATACTGCTTTTGTCCAATTCTCGAAGCATTTGAAAAAAATTTGCGGCTGCTTCGATTAGTGATTTTTCTTTGGAAAGATTTTTGACAACTTTGAATCCTGACGTTTCCTCTCTTCCCCAGAAAATCAGGCCAGCGTTTTTTCTTTTCCAATAGGGAATCTCTGAGAGGGAGGAAATAATTTCCACTGGGACTGAGGGAGCATAGTGTTTAGGGAATCGGCCAGGTGCTAAGTTCCATGCTGTATTGGGAGCAGGGACGGTCAATGGACCTATTCTCTTTTCTATTTCCTCTTTAGTAATGGCACCGTATCGGAGCAACAAAGGAGGGTCATGAGCAAACGAAATGACTGTCGATTCAATACCCACTGGACATGGCCCCCCGTCAAGAATTAAAGGAATCAGATGGTTGAATTCTTCGAAGACTGCTTGTGCAGTCGTAGGACTAATTTTCCCAAATCTGTTTGCACTAGGCGCTGCCAGTGGTCTACCAAGTTTTTCGATTAGTTTTAGGGTTAGAGGATGTTTGGGTACCCTAAATCCAGCAAAAGGAAGCCCAGCCGAAACAATGTCAGGAATCGAATCTTTTTTTTCTAAAACCAAAGTAAGGGGACCTGGCCAATACGTAGTAGCGAGTAACCTAGCTGGTTCTGGAAGGTTCCGAACAAAGGCAAAAACATGGCTTGCACCATAACAGTGGACAATGACCGGATCTATTTTAGGCCTTTTTTTAAGTTCAAACAGTCGGGCTACAGCTTCGGAATTGAGTGCATCTGCAGCCAGGCCGTAGACCGTTTCAGTAGGGATAGCAACAACTTCTCCTTTCCGCAACAGTTCTATCGCCTTTTCGATTGCATTTTCTATTGGTAAAGCAGATCCTTGATTTTTCATTGGATAAATAAATAATGAAGACCTTTTTCATCTAAAGAAAGAACAGGGTGTGTATTGGTTAAAAAAGAACTAAAAAGTATAGATTTGATTCTACCTTTGGTAATATTTAAAAAGAAAGTCTTTTTAAAAAAAACCAACAATGGCATGGAATAATATTAGAGAATGAGAGTAGTGTTTATTGGTACAGGAGATTTTGGTGTTCCAAGTCTGGAAGCTATAGCTTTGGATGGGAGATACACAATTCCTGGGGTTATTACTCAGGCGGATCGACCTTTTGGCAGACAAAAAGAGCTTTTACCTTCTCCTATCAAAAGAGCTGCCCTGAAATTACATTTATGGGTTTTTCAACCTGAAAATATTAATTCTGCCGGTTCCATCCAGCAAATTCAGTTCCTAAAACCCGAAGTCATTGTTGTTTGTGACTATGGACAGATATTGTCTAAGGAGGTACTTAAGATTCCTTCTATTGGGATTTTGAACATCCATGGATCGCTTCTTCCTAAATATAGAGGGGCATCGCCAATCCAAGCTGCTATAAAGAACATGGATAAAGAGACGGGTGTAACTGTCATTTGGATGGATGAGGGGATAGATACGGGTGATATTTTAACAAGTGAAAAGCTATTAATTCGTTCGAATGACACGGCTGAATCATTGCATGATCGTCTTGCCGAATTAGGGGCACGATTGATTATTCAGTCTCTGGAGGCGATAAAGGCTGGGAAAGCGCCGCGGATTCCTCAGGATCATGCACTGGCTTCTTATGCAAAAAAAATAAAGAAAGAGGAGGCGCTGATCGATTGGACAAAAGATAAACAGGAAATTGATGCAATGGTCAGGGCTTTTAATCCATGGCCTGTGGCTTATACTACGTTGAAGATAGGAGAGGAGAAAAAGATCCTAAAAATTTACAAAGTAATTATTTCTCATCGGGCTAGAGGGAGTCCAGGGGAAGTTGTGCGCATAGATAAGCATGGAGTTTTAGTCGCTGCAGGGCGTGTTGGCGGTCTGTTGTTAAGAGAAGTTCAACTCGAAGGAAGGAAGAAAATGCATGCGGCTGACTTTGCTCGTGGGGCAAGACTAGCCATTGGCACGATTTTGGGACAAAAAGATGAGGATTAAAGCAGCTTGTACCTTGCTTGCAGCTATCAGCCTGGATGGCAAATTCCTCAGCAATGATTTTCCTACTTCTTTGCTTTGTCATAGATTATTACCTTTGGAGGCTAGCCCCGTTACTCTCTTTACAGATCTTCCGGTTCGTTTAGATGAAGACCAATTTATTCGGTTACAACCAATCAGTCTTAAAGCTTTTAAAGAGATTATAGCCAGAAGTAATCCCTTTTTTCTTTTAGGTTCTCCTGAGGCCAATAAAATGGCTTTGCTAGCAGGAGTCGTCCAAAGGATTTCATTGTTATGGATTCCTTCCTTTTATTTTGAAAGGAAGCAATGTCTTATTGGAGAAGTTGATTGGATGGATAAAAAAATGAAGTGGCATTTGGATTGTTGGAGAGTTTTTCCCGAAGGTTGTGCTTGTCATTATAACATTGCTGAACCTTAAGTTGTTTCATTATCTTCTAGAAGTTGTGTTTCTGTTACTATATAAAAAAGAAATGATGAAAAGGGTGGGTTTATTTTTATTAGCGGTTTTTTCTTTTGTAGTCAGTAGTTCTTTTGTTGCCTTTGCACAAAGACCTTTTAGCTTACCTAAGCAATTTTCCGTAATGCAAATTATTAAAGTCGGAGGAGGCGAAATTGTTCAAAAGATCTTTGTTGATGGAGATAAAATTAGAGTTGAAGGACCGACGGGAGTGCAGCAACAGATCAATATAATACGTAAAGACAAAAAGACGATTTATACTCTTTTTCCAGATGAAAGAATTTATTTTGAACATCCTGTCAAAGAGGAAACACCCCTTTTCGATATAACCCCAGGAGATCCTACTGCTAAATGGACTTCGGTTGGTACCGATACGCTTCAAGGGGTGCTTTGCGATAAATACTTGATGGAATCCAAAGCGGGAAAAGCCACTTTTTGGATTGGGAAGGAGACTGGAGCACCGGTTCAAATAATGCCAGAAAAAGGAAATGTATTGGTTGAGTGGAAGGATTATAAAGTGGGTCCACAGCCTGAGGAGCTTTTTGTTGTCCCATCAAATTATCAGCAAATAGAAAACTATACACTAGATTCAGAAGAAAAGAATCAGACAGCCCCTTCTGAAAAACAAAAGCCTCCTATTCCTCTTTCTCCTCATGATGCCCAATAATAAGGAAAAAAAAGAGCTTTTCCGGTGGAGAGCTTAGAGCCTCCGTTTTCTTTTCTGGGTTTATAAAACGGCTTGGGATTACCCATTCCCTTTAGGGGATTGGGATGAGAGCGCCACAACCTATGGTTATTTGCCTTGGCATGCCGCGATGTAACGACGAATGACTTCTACCGATACTGCCCTAGCCGCTCCCACATAATAGGCTTGCGTCCATAGATTTTCCCGGCTACGGAGGGTCTTGAGCTTCGGGATGCTCTCCTGAGAGCCCCACGGAACATGTAACTCTTAAGGAATCCCACGATCGATGAAGTCGCTCAACGAGGCGGGGCCGATACGAAGCAATGCCCCTGGTCGATGTCCGTTCTCAAAACTGGCAGCCGAAAGCCGTGTTGCCGGCAGCATTCGGCGAGCAGAGCCTTGCAGGCCGCCTCCATTTCACCGAATAGAATTCTGCGACGGTATTTTGGTATCCATACAAAGTGATAGGCGAGCTGATAATGCACCCATTGCGTTTTTCCGGTTTGCAATGGATCAGTCATAGCGCGAAGATAACACCTATAGAACGGATCCGCCTCCTATCCCTGAAGTGTATCTCCAAAAGAGAGGCTCCCCATCATTCAGCAAGGCAAGTTGGATGCGGTCAAGGTCTGGGAGACGTGTCGGAACGTGCATTTCAAGGCTCGCAAGACGAATGCGCCATGGCCCAGACGCGATAAATATCACAAAGCCACCGCCCGAGGTGTTACGCCTTGCATGCCCAAAGGGTCCAACAGATCTTTCGCGCCTTCGACGCAGCCGTGGAAGCAGTTCGCAGGAACCGCAGCGATGGCCGCAGGACTATCTATTATCCATATAAGGACAAGCGCTTTTCCCCTCTCATGTTGGCCGGCCTAACCAATGGGAATAAAGGAAAAGCGGATCGTTCTCCCTATGGGACGAGGAGGATCGTTTCTGATATTGCCGCGTCCCGCTTGGCTTTTGCATAAATCCGCTTGCCTGATCCTCTGGAATGACCTGCCCAACGAATGGCACATAACCTTGGTCGAATCGGCAGCTGATCCGAACTTGCAAGAGCCCACGGAACAGTGTGCCACGGTGGATTTCCGGCCAAATTCACCAGGCCATCATTGTCTCCAACAATGGGAACACTCTAGTCGTTTCCGGGAAAGTCTTGCGAACCATCAAACGGCTACGCAGTAAGCAACTCGGAGAAATCCAAAAAAAGCGCTTCCGATGCAGGAAGGGCAGCCGGCGAATGCGCAAGCTCGGACGAGCCAGAGCGAAGCGCACGCTGCGTCATAAACGCCGGATTTGCGACCTGCATCATAAAGGTATCCGGAAGATCATAGACTTTTACCTGTATCATGGAATTCAATCCATCTTCGCTGGTAACCCGGATGGAGTACGTTGCGGCGCCTGTAGACGCCGTCCCAACCAGCGGATGAGCCAGTGGGAATATGGTAAGGATTTGGACTATTTGAAGCAGAAGTAGAGCAAATCCGCATTGCGTGCTTCACCGGGGAGGAACGGGACACCTCCAGCCGGTGTCCGGAATGCGGCCATCGCCATAAGCCCAATGGGCGGAACTGGCGATGGTCTAAATGTGGCTTTTAGGGCCACCGGGATGTGGTCGGCGGCGTCAACAGGCACCCGCTGGCCTTCGGTCAGGTGATGCCATTTCCAATGCGCTTCACCTATCTGCGACCAGACCCTCTGCAAGGGCGGGCCGCCAGGATGAATAACCGGCAGCCTGGAAGCAGGTGTAGCCTGGACAACAGGCCAACGTTGTCTAGCTGAAGTACGGCCTCAAACGGCTATGATTCGTCAGCGGGTTCCCCACGGGAACCGCCCACAAGCCGTGCGTACTAGCTAGAAGCTCACCCGCTTCAGCGGGTTGAGAGTGTCACATCTATCATTATGTATTTTATCTAGTGGTATATGGGCTATTTTTCGTAAAGCCGATCTATCTCAAAGGCTATAACTCTATCAGACGATAGACTTCAAAAGAGCATACTATTCGGTATTTAGAAAAAGACTTTCGGGGGTCTTCTATTTTTTTCAAATTCTTGAGATCCTAAATGGTTGATTAGGTGGTTTTTCTATTTTTATCCTTTAAAAGCGAAGAATACCGCTCCTATGATTAACAGATAGGCAATAAAGAGATTCCAGCTAGGGGATTCTTTGAAAATGATCCAAGCAAGCAGGGTAAAGACTGCAAGAGTAATGCATTCTTGAAGCACCTTCAGTTGAGTCACGCTAAAAGAATACGATCCAATTCTATTGGCTGGTACCTGAAAAATATATTCAAAGAAGGCTAGTCCCCAACTCATCATAATGGCTGTAGGCAAAGGCTTGTGTCTGAATTTCAAGTGCAGATACCATGCCAAAGTCATGAATATGTTGGAAATAATTAAGAGCAAAATCGTTTTCATGGGTCTAGATGTAGATTGGTTTTTTTTAGGTTGCATAAAATGTTCTATGGCTCTCTTCTTTCCAAGCAAGACACCAAAAAAGAAAGTTCTGAAAAAAAACTAATCTCAGCTGTTTTTGATCACAGGCAAGGAAGAAAAATAAGAAACAAGCTTGTCATAGACTAATTCTCGTTGGCGATCAAGAATATTTTTAGCCTTTTATTAGCTTATCTAAACACTGGCTATCTTCTAGGGTGGTTACATCCCCTGAAATGTGCCCCTCACGACTGATTTCTTTAAGAAGTCTTCGAACAATCTTGCCACTTCGGGTCTTAGGCAATGCATCAATGAATCGAATTTCCTTTGGTCTTGCTATAGAGCCTATCTCTTTTACAACATGTTCCTTTAAAGCATTCTCTAAGTCCAATGATGAAGTCCATCCTTCTTTTAGTGTTACGAAGGCTATAAGAGCCTCTCCTTTTTCTGAATCAGGGACTCCAATGACTGCAGCTTCAGCAACTGCCGGATGACTAATGAGTGCGCTTTCTAATTCAGCAGATCCAATGCGATGTCCCGAGACATTGATCACATCATCGATTCTGCCTATAATCCAGAAGTACCCTTCTTCATCTTTATACGCTCCATCTCCTGTAAAGTATACTCCTGGGATTCTACTAAAGTAAATTTTTTTGAAACTCTCCTCATCACGATAGATGCCTCTTAGCATCGAAGGCCATGGTTTTTTAATGACCAACAGCCCATTTTTGCCAGCAGGCATGGGCTCACCTTTTTCATCAACGACCTCTGGTTCTATTCCAAAAAGTGGAAAAGTGGCTGAACCAGGTTTCATTGGAGTAACTTTGGGTAGAGGGGATATTAAAATAGACCCCGTTTCCGTTTGCCACCATGTGTCTACGATGGGACATTTTTCTTTGCCAATATTTTTGTAGAACCATAAAAATACATCGGGATTGATTGGTTCTCCAACACTGCCCAATAATCTCAAGGAAGAAAGATCATGTTTTTCTATCCATTGAGGCCCCCACTTGATAAAGGATCGGATCGCAGTAGGAGAAGTGTAGAATATAGTGATCTTGTATTTTTCGATAAGCTGCCAAAATCGATCATAAGAAGGAAAATCGGGAGCTCCTTCATAAATGAAAACGGATGCTCCGTTAGCTAGCAGACCATAGACTACGTAGCTGTGGCCAGTAATCCATCCAATATCGGCCGTGCACCAGTATAAATCATCTTCTTGTAGGTCAAATACAATCTTCGAACTGAAAGCCGTTTGAACCAAATAGCCTCCAGTGGAATGGACAACCCCTTTTGGTTTTCCGGTCGTGCCACTTGTATAAAGAATGAAAAGGGGGTGCTCACTGTCTAAGGAAACCGGCTCGCAAGTATTTTCAACTAAGCTGGCTTCTTCTTCCATCCAATAGTCTCTTCCATGGCACCATCCAGTGGGGGCCCCTGTCCTTTTAAAAAGAAGGACTTTTTGAATTTGTGTGGTGTGTTTAAGTGCTTCGTCCACACGCTCTTTTAAAGGAATGATTTTGCCTCTTCGAAAGCCGCCATCAGCGCTAACAATGACCTTGGCTCCACTATCAACTATTCGTTCAAGGAGGGACTTTGCACTGAATCCAGCAAAGACGACGCTATGAATAGCTCCAATACGAGCACAAGCAAGCATGGTGATGATTGCTTGGGGAATTAGAGGCATGAAAATGATCACCGTATCTGAGAAATTGACTCCATGCCTCCTTAGGACATTGGCATATCTAGCCACTTCTTGACTTAACTCTTGATAAGTGTAAGAAAGCCTTTCACCAAATTCTCCTTCCCAGAGTAGGGCTGTCTTATTTTTTCTATTTCCGCTTAAGTGCCTATCCAAGCAATTATAGGCTGCGTTAAGTTTGCCTCCACAAAACCACTGACAATGAGGGAATTGGCCATCGGAAACTTTAGTCCATGGTTCGAACCAGTCGATTTCTTTGGCTATATTTCCCCAGAAAAGTTCAGGATGAGCAATAGATTCTTTGTAGAGGGTAAAATACGTTTGCATGGAATCGACTAAATCGTTCTGCGAGCATGGGAGTGGAGAATAGATTTTTTTAATAGAGTAAGAATAAGAGTTGTCTTCTTTTATGGAGTCCATGGAAATGTCCTTCTCTTCTCATAATTAAACAGATATTCTTTTTCTTGAAAGAAAATTTACTACCCTTGTAAAGCAAGAAAAGAAAAAGAAATATTAATGGATATCGTACTTACGTAACTTAGCGTAAAGGAGGGGCCTAACGATTCCAAGTTTTTTAGCGGCAGCTGAGCGAGTGGGACATTCGGCAAGAGCTTTATGTATGAACATTTGTTCAAGTTCTTCTAGGGCTTTCGGGAGAGGTAAGTTGAAAAGATTTTGGATTTCTTTTATTTCCAGTGGATTATTAAGGGGCAGATCGATATCCATAGGCTCTATTGTCTTTTTTGGTTGAGTTAGACAAAGTCGTATAATCATATTCTCTAATTCCCTTACATTCCCTGGCCAATGATATCTATAGAGTAAAGAAAGCGCTTTTTTTGATATTCGTTTGGGATTTTCCTTTGCATATTTAGCGATAAAAAATTGGACTAAATCAGGAATATCTTCTTTTCTTTCTCTAAGGGGAGGCGTATGAATGCGAATAACATTTAACCGGTAGAAAAGATCCTTACGAAATTGTCCACTTTGAATATTTTTTTCAATCGTCTCTTTGCTAGAAGCTATTATCCGAATAGATCTAGCTTTGGTGATTTTCTCTTCTTCAAAAAGGCGAAGAAGTTTTGATTGGAGGGAAGGATCCAGTTCTTCTACTCCATCAAGAAAAAGGGTGCCTCCAATGGCCTCTATTTTTTTGCCCTTATGTCCCATAACCGCTCTCTGGGATTCCACACCAGCAAAATGTCCTCCGAAGATTTCATTCTCAGCTAATTCTTTGGGAAGGGAGGCACAGTGGATGGAAACGAAAGGATGCATTGCTCTTGAACTGCTAAAGTGAATGGCTTTTGCAACGATTTCTTTGCCGCTGCCTGTTTCTCCAGAAATCAATACTGGTTGATCAGTCATAGCGGCGATTGCTACCATTCTTCGGAGTTCCTCTGCCAAACGGCTTTTGCCGATGATTGCATATGGGGTATCTAAGGAAGCAGAACGTCTCATTGCAGCAAAGCGTTTGAAAAAGACATTGGATAAGTGCTATTTGGTTGTATATAAAAATATTTTGTTGGAGACAGCAGCATGCAAATTATTAAATTATAATCCAGAAAGAGCATTGAGATCTTTGTTATTTTGGTGATAGTCACAGCTTTTTGACTTTCTTTCCCTTAAAAAGAAAAAGCAATACGAGTCAAAAGTTTCTTTTGGTTTATTCGTAAATATTTTTTTTTGCGGAAGGCTTAATATTATGGAACAAGATCAAACTCTGCTCTTTTGCCTTCCATTGAATTGGGTCCAACCCAGAGGAAAAACCGGCCAGGTTCAATCTTTCTTTTCCCTTCATAATCTATAAAAGCTAAATCTACGGAGGAAAGAGAAAATTTAATTTTTTGTCTTTCTCCAGGCTTAAGAAAGACTCTTCTTATTCCTTTTAGTTCTTTTAAAGGTCTAGAAATGGAAGCTACTGGATCACGAATGTAAAGCTGGACGATTTCTTCTCCAGGAACCGTGCCTGTATTTTCTATTTCCGTCAGAATCTCTAATGTTTCATGATAATTGATTCTGGAACGATTGAGAGTAGGGAAACTGTAATGGAAAGTAGTGTAGCTTAATCCATAACCAAAAGGGAAAAGGGGAGTGTTGCTTTGGTCGATATAGCGGCAGGAGGGAAAGGAACGATTGGCTGGTCTACCGGTAGGAAGTTGGGCATAATAAATTGGGATCTGCCCGACGGATCTTGGGAAAGTAATCGGCAACTTTCCAGAAGGATTGTAGAGCCCAAAAAGAATCTGTCCTAAAGCTTCTCCGGTCTCTGTTCCTAAAAACCAAGCTTGCAGGATAGCTTTAGTTTTGGAAATGATTCTTGAGAGATCCAACGGCCTGCCACTAAAGACTATGAGGACAACTGGGACTCCGGTTTCTAATAAGACTTCAATAAGCTTCTGCTGTTGTGTTGGCAAGTCTAAAAAAGCTCTCGATGCGGCTTCTCCTGACATATTTGCTTTTTCTCCCACGGCTGCTACGATCAGTTGACTACTTTGAGCGATTTTGAGGGCTTGCTGATAATCTACCGTGCCATGACTAAACTTATTGCAGCCTTCCACCACGTGGATTTTTGTTCCTCTAGGAGCATATCTTTTTAGGCCTTCAGCAAGAGTTATTACATCATTGCAATCTCCAATAGCCGACCAGGGGCCTAAATGTTCTTTGCGTTCTTCACTGAAAGGACCGATCAAAGCAATAGAGCGAATAGAAGGAGCAATGGGGAGCAGCCCATCTTCATTTTTTAATAAAACCACGGATTTTTTGGCTGCTTCCAAAGCTATTTGCTTGTTGGTTTTAAGAATGGTCTGCCATTGGTTTTGATCTATCTTTAGAGGGTGTGGCTCTTGGGTAAAGAGTCCAAGCTTTTTTTTAAGGGTTAGGACCCTTAAGGCTGCCTCATCAATCGTTTCTTCTTTGACCTTTCCTTCTTTGAGGAGTTCTTCTAAATATTGGGAATAAAGGCCACTAACCATATCGATGTCAATGCCAGAATTTATGGCGAGTGCCACTGCCGTCTTTTCATTTTCAGTGATCCCGTGCTGAACCAGTTCTCTGACGGCATTCCAATCGCTGATAACTGGACCTTCCCATCCAATGTCCTTTCTTAGTAAACCTTTTAGCAACTGTGGATTGGCAGCTGGCGGTAAGCCATTAATGGCTACAAAGGCTGCCATCGTTGCAAACGCTCCTTCTTTAAAGGCTTGGAGAAATGGAGGAAGATAGATTTCTTGAAGCAGCCTATGAGAAATAGTTACTGAATTATAATCTCTCCCACCTTCGACAGCTCCATAACCGACAAAATGCTTAGGACAAGCAGCGAGGAGACTAGAAGAAGAAAGGTTCTTGCCTTGAAACCCTTTGATCCATGCTGAAGAAAGGAGAGAGGCTAAAAACGGGTCTTCTCCTGGACTTTCGGCTACTCTTCCCCACCTAGGATCTCGACAAACATCAAGCATGGGAGCAAAAGTCAAATGGATTCCAAAAGCTCTTGCTTCTTTAGCGGCAGCATGAGCTACCAGCTCAATAAGTTCTGGATCCATACTAGATGCCAAAGCGATCGGGATAGGAAAAATGGTTTTGAAACCATGCAGGACATCGAATGCAAATAGTAAAGGAATTTGTAAACGGCCTCTGTTCGAAGCAATCAGCTGAGCTGCTTCAATTTGAGAGGGGTCTGTTAGGTTTAAAAAGGATCCTACTTTTCCTTTTTGAATAAGAGTTTTTAGCTCTTCAGATAGCATCCCATCCTTGGGACTTAATAGGACCAACTGTCCAATCTTTTCTTCTAGGTTCATTTGGGAAAGAATAGCTCTGACATCAGATGGTTCGATCGGTTTTAAAGAGGATGGGGACATTGTTAAAAAAATAAATAAAATAGACTAACTGACAAAATATAGTCTTCGAGGCTCAACCTGTCAGATGTTTTACAAAGGGATTTTAGGGAAATCCGTCCCCTTTTAAGCCTATCTAAAAAGGAGAGAATCTGATTTTCTACTTTAGCGAAGTTGGTTTCCGACGTGTCTTATAGCATGGACTGGATCCTTTGTCTCCATCCATCAATGGGTTGTTGTGTAAGGTTAGACCAAATTTTTCAAAATGCCTGCGATATTGAAGTTGGGTCTTGAATTGACTAAAAGTCGGTTCTGGTCATGCTGCTCCAGTAGTAAGTAGTTCGCTGGATGTTTGCGGTATGAGTGGAAAACTGGGCCATTTTCCTAAAAATGATTTCAAGGGTCATGTTCCAGGGATAAGCTAAAACTACTTTTGAATCAGAAGCGTTTTTTTCCCTTGAGCCTTTTTCCATTTCCACAAAATGGGACAACCGGTAAAGGCAAAAGTTTGGCGAAGTTTTCCTTCAAGAAATTTTTTATAGGCAGCTTTGAGTAATTTGAGATTATTGACAAAAAGAACAAACGTTGGACACGGAGGCCCTTTGGAACTGTCTTTATTCTTAAGTTGTGTGGCGTAGTAAATTTTTAATCTTTTACCTTGAATGGGCTGTGGGGGGAATTGATGCAAGGTCCTTTGGAAAAATTCGGCGACATCATGGGTAGGAATGCATTTTTTTCTTTCCTGGTCTACTAGAAGAATTGCAGTGAATAAGCTTTGATAATTCCATTTTTTTTCAGCGCTGAGTGCCACTACAGGGGCATAACTTAAAAATGGAAGCTCTCTTTGTATGAGTAGGCGACTTTCTTTTCCCCAGTTTCGCCGATCGAAGGAATTCTCTAACAAATCAATTTTATTGAGGACAATGATACAGGGCCGAAAAGCTTTTTGTATCAATCCGCCAATTTTTTTATCTTGTAGGCTAATTCCTTTTTCAGCATCAATGACAAACAAAACGATATGTGAGCGGTTTATAGCATGTACCGTCCGACCAGCTATTTTACTTTCTAAGCCTGGTTGTAGTTTGTTTTTTTTTCTGAGCCCTGCCGTATCAATCAGCGTGAAAGGAAGACCAGCAATACTAAAATCAACATCAACAGCGTCATGAGTTGTCCCCGGATGTTCGTCCACCACAAGCCTTTTTTCTCCAATAAGCCCGTTTATCAACGTTGATTTTCCTGCGTTGGGTTGTCCTATTACGGCGATACGAGTAGGAGGAGCAGCGGGCAGTTTTAAATCCTTTTGCTCAGTCACTATGGAGTCGCTCACAAAGATGGAACGAAGAAGCTCTTCTATACCTCTATTGTGTGCTGCTGAAACTGGGAAAATGGTATCGAATCCAAGCGCAACAAAGTCCAAAGTATTATTTTCCAGTTTAGGATCGTCTATTTTATTGACGACAACAAAGACTGGCTTATGCCTTTTCTTTAAAAATTTTCCTATTTCTAGATCTAAAGGGGTGAGTCCAGTTCTGCCGTCGACGACAAAAAGGATATGGGTAGCTTCTGTTAAAGAAATCTCAATTTGCTCGAAAAGGGACTTTTCTAAATTTGTTTTTGAATTAAAGTCCAAACCTCCTGTATCTATGAGCATTGCTTTTTGGCCATCCCTGTGGATAAAAGAAATGATTCGATCCCTTGTGACTCCTGGGATATCATGAACCAGTGATAGTTCTTTGCAACAGATCCTATTGAACAAAAGAGACTTTCCAACGTTCGGCCTTCCGATAATGGCTACGACTTTCATCCCTATAAAAGATTATCTTTTTTTGCAGTTGGAGAAACAGAATGATGATGTTGAGAAAGTAGAATTTTTATGGCTCTGATAGAATATACTATGCTAGAAAGCATAAGAAAAAGCGCACACAAATAGACTGAAATATTGGTTAGTTTTGCAATTCCTAGCAGAGAAAAACCCACTAAACTAAAACTCATGAATGTAGCCAATTTGCCAGTCCAATGCGGCTGAACTTCCATTTCCTTGTGTAAGGCTTTTAAAAAAAGAAAACCAAAAAGAAGGAAAAGATCTCTGGAAGCTATTAGAAGAGGCAACCATAAAGGAATTTTAGCTATTTTTGAAGCATTGATGGTTGCTAAGGAAAACAGCATGACAAAAAGAAGCAGTTTATCAGCGATCGGATCCAGAATGGCTCCTAGCTTGCTTTTCTGTCCACAGTTCCTGGCTAAATACCCATCGATACAATCAGAAAAGGCGGCAACAAGAAAAAAAATCAAGGAACCTGCACGCAGTTTTTCATCGGGTTGGCTGATTTCATCACTCTTTTCATATTGCTTAAGGAAAAAGAGTATAAGAGGAAGGGATACAATTCTAAACAAGGTTATCCATGAAGCCAGTGTCATATATCATCATTCATGTTCAAATAGCACTTTATGTAATCTATTCAAAACCTTCTCTTTTCCTAGTACTTCCAACATTGGATAAAGACTGGGACCAACTGTTCTTCCTGTAAGCGCTACCCTAAGTCTATGAATATAATCGGCAGTCTTTCTTCCGTGTTTCATCGCTAGGCTCTTAATAGTTTCTTCAAGTTCCTTTGAGTGAAAAGGAGAAACCTTCTCAAGGTATGGGAAGGCTTCTTTGAGGATATTCTTTCCCTCGTTGTCTAGATATTGTTGCAACACAGCATCATTGTATTCGATTTGATTACTGAGCAGGGGTTTTATCCAATCAATGAGTTCTTTGCCCGTTTTTACTTTTTCTCTTACGATAGCCACAGCCCCTTTCAAAAAGGGGATATTATCATAGTGATCATCAATAAGACCTGCCTTTTTAAGCCAGGATAAAGCGTGAGGGAATAGTTCATCTAAGGGCATTGTTCTCATGTATTCTCCATTCAACCATAGCAGCTTTTGACGATTAAAGCGAGCGTTGCTCCGATGAATCTGAGTCAGATCGAACTTTGCAATAGCCTCTTCAATGTCAAATATCTCTCTGTTTTCTTTGATAGACCAACCAAGCAAACACAAATAATTGCGGAAGGCCTTAGGTAAATAACCTTCATCAATGTATTCCTGGACAGAAGAACCTTTGTCTCTTTTGCTCATTTTTGAGCCTTCCGGATTAAGGATAAGGGGAATATGAGCATAAAGAGGTGGTTTTATTCCCAAAGATTCAAAAATGGCAATATGTTTAGGGGTATTGGATAAATGATCTTCTCCTCGTATCACATGGCTTATCTTCATTTCACAATCATCTACAACATTGACGAGGTGAAAAACAAAAGAACCGTCTTTTCTACGAATCACAAAATCTTTTTCAAGGGTACAATCAAAATAGATATCGCCGCAGATAATATCTGGCACAATAATTCGCTTTCGAGGCATGCGGAAAAGCACAGCTCCCTCTTTGATATAAGCCATGTCTTTATCGATCAGCTTCTTACAGTATGCTTCGTAAATATCGTTTCTCTGGCTTTGAAAATAAGGACCAAATGGTCCAATGGTTCGGCCGTCAGGTAATGGACCTTCGTCCCAATCTAAACCTAACCAGCGGAGGTTCTCAAAAATGACCGATAGTGCTTGAGGGGTATTCCGGCTTGCATCGGTATCTTCGATCCTCAAAATAAAAGTTCCGTTCGTATGCCTGGCGTAAAGCCAATTGAATAGAGCAGTTCTGGCTCCCCCTACATGAAGATAGCCGGTAGGAGACGGAGCGAATCGAACGCGTGGATGAGATGGAGTGGTTGAGGTCATGGCAGATAAGATAAGTTAAAAAATGATACGGGCTCTAGTCTAAATTATTCTAGGAAAGCTCTTTTTAAAAATAAATATTCAGCTGTTTTCTTTTTAGAGTTAAAGAGAGTATTATTTGGGAATCAGTAAGTCAAGAATCCGCTAGAGAAAGTGACAGCGGAACTGTCTCGCGGTTCAAACCATTGTTCGTAATAGGTTCTTTTAAAGAAAAAAGGTTTGTCTTTAAAGATTTCCATAAGAAGGGCAATAGCCCCAACGCCATCAAAAAAACGAATATTTTTTTCTTTTTGGAGATGCGCAAGAAAACCTTCCAAATTTTGTTCTTCGACGTTTTTCCATAGTTCTTTTTCCCATAACTCTGTATCTTTGAGCAATGCTTTTGTTAAGTCCAAAGGATGACCAAATCTTGGACCAATATGGCATCCATCAATGCTAATGATAAGAGCTGCTTTTTCCCCATAAGCGGTCAGTACTTCACGGAGAGCAGAAGCAAGCATTCGCATCATTGAAAGTGCTTCCTTGCCGTTGTTATAAATAATGAGATCGTGTAAGCCGCCACAGAGGATAGGGACAAATTCTAAGGGCTTTTCGATGCCCATCCAGTAACGCAAAGCTTGCATAAAAACGATAGGAAATTCGATAGAATGCTCTCTTTGATGTCCATCAGGATCAGCAAGAGAAAAATTGACACTTCTTTCGATGCGCTCCACAATTTCTATTCTATTATAGGCTCTTCCTAAAGGAGTTATATAATCTCTACTATCAATACTCCATTCAAGCCGGCTATGATGTCCAACTCCAAGGATAATAAAAAAGTCGGCTTCTGCCCTAGAAAACCAATGGGAAAAGGCATGAGTATAGGCCTTGGGACTAACTTGAAAATCGATATGAGGAGACAAAACGGCAAGCCTCTCTTTTTTTTCTTTACCGATCGTATTTTTTTTAGGCCAAGCGCAAGCGCCTGGCAGATCGAAAAAGGACCGGAATTTGGTCAGACAATCTACAGGATCGGAAGGATAGGAAAATCCATGGCAGCTTGCTCGAACAGCATTCTTTTTTAAGTTCATAGGGAACGAAAATCAATAAAATGAAAAATTAAAGACTGTAAAGCTTCAGTTAAATAATCGTTCCATGCGGGACGACTCCGCCCCGTGGGATGATAACAATTCCATCTCGAATATAATAGAAATCACCATCGTAATTCTGAGGCTTGCCGGCAGGAGAAATTTTCACATTATTGCCAATCCGACTATTTTTATCGATGATGGTTTTTTCAATAAAAGAGTTATTGCCGATCCCTATTCTAGGAAGGCCGTGGCCTTCTGCGCTTAGCGCCTGACTTTCTGTTTCGTAATAGTCGTTTCCGAGAAGCACTGTGTCATTGAGGCAAGTTTGTGGTTGAACAATGCTTCTTATTCCAATAAGAGAATGGGTAATTTTCGCTCCTGTAATAATGCAGCCTTCTGCAATAAGAGAATTTTCGATTGTTGCATCGAGGATTTTGGAAGGCGGAAGATATCTGGGCCGAGTAAATATGGGGAAGTGACTATCGTAAAAGTCAAAATTGGAATGGAGGTGGCATAGGTCTAAATTGGCTTGATAGAAAGCTGAGATTGTTCCAATGTCTTCCCAATAGCCAGGATAAATATAAGAGTAGACGCGATGGGTACGGATTAACGAAGGAATAATATCTTTGCCAAAATCTGGCTCAGCGCCTCCAAGGGCATTGGAAAGGGTCTTACGATTAAAAACGTAAATGCCCATAGAGGCAAAATAATAAGCTGAATCCCTTGGTATGTGATAAAGACTTAAAAAAGGGTCGGATATAGCAAATTCTTTCAGTACTTCTTTTTCTTTCGGTTTTTCAACGAACGCCACTATTCGTTTTTCTTCATTGACCCTTAAGATTCCTAAGGATGAAGCCTGTTTTATGGGAACAGGGGTGATTCCGACCGTCACATCTGCGCAGGTTTCAATATGCTGTTCGATCATTACTCGGTAATCCATCTTATAGAGTTGGTCTCCAGCAAGAATTAAGACCATATCATGAGGGTGGCTAGCAAAATGGATAAGGTTTTGTCTCACTGCATCTGCAGTACCCTGATACCAGTAAGCTCCTTTGGGAGTCTGCTGTGCAGCCAGAATTTCTACAAAACCTTGCGAATAGTCATCAAACCGATAGGTCTGCTGTATATGTCGATGGAGAGAAGAGCTATTGAACTGGGTCAATATAAAAATTCTTCTTAACCCAGAATTGATTGACAAACTTATTGGAATATCTACAAGACGATATTTGCCAGCAATGGGCACGGCGGGTTTTGCCCTTTCTTTGGTGAGTGGAAATAGTCTTGTGCCTGCACCTCCTCCCAGAATCACTGTAATGACATCCATTGGAGAAAAGGAAAAAAGATGAGATCTATTCATAATGTTTGATATTTATTTTGATTTTATTTAAAAAGAATACACCATGTGTGGAATTTTTGCTTACCTGGGGAAAAAGAAGGCGCAGCCTATTCTGCTTGATGGGCTCAAGCGGTTGGAATATCGGGGGTATGATTCCAGTGGTATTGCCATATTCGATGGGACCAAGATCGAGGTGGTCAAAAAAAAGGGAAGAATTTCTGAACTTATCCATCTTCTTGGGAAAAAGCAGTTGGATGGTAGAGTAGGGATTAGTCATACCCGGTGGGCCACTCACGGTATTCCTAGCGATGAAAATGCGCATCCACACTTCGATCAGTTGCGCCATCTTTCGTTGGTTCATAATGGAGTTATTGAAAATTACCAACTTTTAAAGCAAAGATTAATCAATTTAGGGCATACCTTTCAATCAGAAACAGACACGGAAGTTTTAGCTCATCTTATTGGTCATTACTATGAGCTAGGAAAGGAAGACGATCCCACTGCTAGACTTATCCAAGCACTCAAGCGTTCGCTAAAGGAAATTAGTGGCACTTATGGGATTGCTTTGATCCATTCCGAGGTCCCCAACTTGCTTGTAGGGGCGAGGAGAGGGAGTCCATTGGTCTTGGGAATTGGAAATGAGGAGTATTTTTTAAGTAGCGATGTGACAGCGATCTGTCCCTATGCTCATAAAGTTGTCTATTTAAATGATGGGGATCTTGTAACAATTAGCTCTGAGACTTTCGATATCCAGTCTTTGAATAAAACAAATAATGGATTTGAAATTCGGGATGTTGATCAAACCGAAATGAGCGCCAGCCTCAAAGGCTTTCCTCATTACATGCTAAAAGAAATTTATGATCAGCCCGAAACGATTAGGAATGCTTTCCGAGGTAGATTAATCCAAGAAGAAGCAACGGCTAAACTGGGAGGACTGAATATGAGTCCTCAGGAACTACTCAGGATTGAAAGAATCCAAGTTATTGGCTGTGGTTCTGCTAGACATGCTGGGATTGTGGGGGAATATCTTATTGAATCCCTCGCGCATATTCCGGTAGAAGTCGAATTTTCCAGTGAGTTTCGATATAAGAATTCTCCGATGGATAGGCATACGGTGGTTATTGCTGTAAGCCAATCTGGAGAAACTGCTGATACCCTTGCAGCTGTAAAAGAAGCAAAAAGAAAGGGACTGAAGGTCCTTGGTATATGTAACCGTGTGGGAAGCTCTATAGCCAGAGAAACAGAAGGGGGAGTCTTTATGCATGCAGGCCCTGAAATCGCAGTGGCCGCCACAAAATCGTTTACCTCACAAGTCCTTATCTTCACTCTTCTTGCTTTATTATTAGGCAGGTTGAGGTTTCTCTCTGCTAGAGAAGGTCATGAAATCGTAGAAGCTATTGAGGCGCTTCCGGATCAAGTGGCTGAAGTCATCAAGTTGGATCCTCAAGTCCGAGAGTTGGCAAAAAAGTATGCCCATTCAAAAAGGTTTTTGCTATTTGGACGTCAGTTTCAATATGGAGTGGCATTGGAAGGTGCATTAAAGATAAAGGAAGTTTCATATTGTAGTGCCGAGGGGAACCCTTCGGCAGAACTAAAACATGGGATTATAGCTTTAATCGATCAATTCACTCCGAGCATTTTTCTTTGTCCTAAAGACGGCGTTTATGATAAAAACATTAGTAATATGGAGGAAATAAAGGCAAGAGGAGGACCGATTATTGCTATTGCGACAGAAAAAGACGACCTTGTTTCCAAAGTTGCCGATGAGGTCTTATATATTCCCAATGCACAAGAGTATTTGTGTCCCATATTAACCGTTATTCCGCTGCAACTGTTTGCGTATCATTTGGCAATTATCTTGGGCAAAGACGTTGATAAGCCTAGAAATTTGGCCAAAAGCGTTACGGTAGAATAAGCAGTTGTTTCAGTTAGTCTTCTTCCCCCACTTGCCGTCTTAAAAGATCCATTACTGAAGCTTGAATGTTCTTTCCCTCGTAAAGTATCTTATAGATTTCATCAGCGACTGGTTTTTTTTGTTTAGAAAAAAGAGCGCTTTTGTGGACTGAAAAAGCTGTTGGATATCCCTCTATAACGGTTGATTCCATTGATAAAGCCTTAGTCAAAGGGATGCCAGAAGCTATTCTCATCCCAAGCCTAAAATTCCTACTTTTCATACTGCTAGCCGTAAGAAAGAGATCTCCTACACCACTAAGACCAAAGAAAGTCTCAGCTTTCCCGCCTGCAGCCACTCCCAGTCTGGTCATTTCAGCTAAGGATCGAGTCAAAAGAGAGGCATGAGCGTTTTCCCCTAGAGCCAGTCCATAGCAAAGGCCTCCAGCAATCGCATAAACATTTTTAAGCGCTCCTCCCAGTTCTAATCCCACCAGATCGGTTGTCCGATAAACACGAAAGGTTCTAGAATGAAAAATATTTTGGAAAAATATTCCTAAAGCTTCTTTTTCAGACGATACAACAGCGGCTGCAGGAAGACCAGCAAGGATTTCTTCTGAAAAGGTAGGGCCCGAAAGAGCTCCTACATTTTCATTTTTCCATACATCTTTGATTATTTCTGTGACCCTCTTTCCTGTAGTGATCTCCAATCCTTTGCTTAAACTTATGACTGGACACTCTGGATTAGGAAAGCGATGAAGCGTTTGTCGAATATGCTGAACGGGAATGGCTATACAAAGACAGTCAAGTTGTTGTTCCCACGTATTATCCGTATGATGAAAACCCAAAGGTTCATGACCATTTTCTGCAAGGAGTTTTTTTATCGTTTTTCCCCATTTCCCCTGGCCTAGGATACCGATCTTCATTTGTTTTGTTTTGAAAAATTCAATTTTGGTTCAGTCCCTTTGAAAATTCTTTTTATGTTGGATCTGTGTCTCCATATAGCAAGAAAAGAAGCGACAATGGAAAAAAAGAAGAATAAATGATTGTTTGGGTAGAGTATAAAGGTAAAGAAGGGAAAGAACAAAGCAGCACAGATCGAGCTGATCGATACAATGCGGGTAAAAAACAAGATGCCGAACCAAGAGATCAGAAGCAAGAGGAACACCTTGGGCATAAGAGCTAGGAGGACACCGGCTGAGGTTGCTATTCCTTTGCCTCCCTTTCCCTTTAGCCAAGGCGTAAAGTTATGGCCAATAATAGAAGAAAGACCACAAATCAGAGCAAAAAGATCTGAGGAGGTTTGATGAACATCGAAATGAAAACGAATAAGAAAAACAGGGATAAAGCCTTTTAAAAAATCGAGAAAAAAAACTAAAAGCCCCCATTTCCAACCCATAATCCTACCGACATTAGTAGCTCCAATGTTTTTGCTGCCCAAAAGTCTAATATCAATCCCCTTGGCTTTGCCTAGAAGAAAACCGAATGGAATGGAACCGCAAATAAAAGAAAGGAGGATGCCACTAAAAAGCAAAAGCGGTGAAATAGCTTCAGATCCCATAACGAGCCGATGCAATTAAGATGCTGGAAAATACACAATCAAAAGGGAATGGTTCATTGAAAAAAAGCATTTTTATACATTTATGGTCTACAATCCAGTACTTTTTGTCTTAAAGCGTGATCAGCCAAAACCAACTTAGTCATCGCTTCAACGATTGGCACAGCTCTGGGCAACACACACGGATCGTGTCTTCCTCTCGCCCGTAAATGAACTTCTTCGCCATCCACTGTAACTGTCTTTTGCTCTTTGGCAAGAGTGGCTACCGGTTTAAAAGCTACACGAAAAAAAAGATTTTCCCCATTACTGATACCTCCTTGGACTCCGCCACTCCAGTTCGTATACGTTCTTACCCTTTTGCCTTCCATATAAAAAGGATCGTTATGCTCAGAACCTCTCATTCTGGCTGCTTGAAAGCCAGAACCGATTTCAAAGCCTTTTGAAGCAGGTAAGCTAAGCATTGCCTTTGCTAAGTCAGCTTCCAGCTTATCAAAAACAGGCTCTCCAAGGCCAGGAGGCATACCACGAACTACACAGTCAATCACTCCCCCGACCGTATCTCCCTCTTTCTGTGCCTTTTCTACTTCCTTCAAGGCATTATCAAAATTTTCTGAATCGGGCCAACGTAATATGTTCGATTCAATTTTATCCTTGGTAATTTTATTAGGATCACAAAAGGATTTGACTCCATGAACTTCTGAGACCCATGCAATAACTTCTAAGGAAGGGTAGAGAACTTCAAGGAGCTTTCCGCCAACCGCTCCTCCTGCAACTCTTCCTACAGTTTCTCTGGCAGAGGCCCTTCCACCCCCTTGCCAATTGCGAATTCCATACTTGACTTGATAGGTATAATCCGCATGCGATGGCCTATAAATATACTCCATCTCAGCGTAGGCTTCTGGACGGGCATCTTCATTTCTTACTAAAATTAATATAGGGGTTCCTAAAGTCATCCCGTTAAAGGTACCAGAAAGAATTTCGGCGATATCTTTTTCCTTTCTCTGGGTAGTGATTTTACTTTGTCCAGGTCTTCTGCGATCAAGTTCCTTCTGGATATCTGATTCAGTCAGGGGAATTTTTGATGGACAGCCGTCTACAACGACTCCAACTCCTTTTCCATGAGATTCGCCCCAAGTAGTAATGCGAAATAAATGTCCGAATGTATTGGGCATATATATATATGATTGTATAGTCCTAATAAAAGAAATGTAAATGGCTTGGCTATATGGAGCCTTAAAAATCCATTATCCTATTCATACTAGGTTCAATTTCTAATAATCGCTAGAGGAAATCATGAGCTAAAAATTTTTTTAAACACCGTTACTCATAAAGGATAGGCACCTTGAGTTTATAAGAAAATAAATTGTAGCAAAAGGTCTCTTTCTTTCTATTTACATTAAAAAAGATATAATTTAAAAAACGAGTTTTAGGGTATGCCAAGGCACATTGTACTTGTGGGGATGATGGGGGCTGGAAAATCTAGCGTTGGATCCTGGCTTTCCCAAGAAAAAGCGATTCCCGTTTATGATTTGGATCGGATGATAGAAGAAGCAGAAAAGGCAACAATAGCTGAAATCTTCGCCACGAAAGGAGGCGAGTATTTCAGGAAAAAGGAAATGGAAATGGTTTACCAAGTCATTTCCTCTCCACCCGGAGTAATTGCCACGGGAGGGGGGACCTTACTGAATCCATCTAACCTTTCTCTTTTAAAAGAGCATGGGTTTCTTTTTTATCTTCAAGCCTCTTTGGAACTTCTTTGGTCAAGGCTACAAGATAAAACGGATAGACCCCTTCTTTTTGGGGAAAATCCAAAAATGACATTAGAAAAGTTATTGAAGGAAAGAGAATCTGTTTACAAAGCAGCAGACATGGCAATTGAGGTGGATGGGAAATCAATTGAACAGCTGGGAGAACTTTTATGGAGTCATTGGATAAGAGCAACGGAGAAAAAAAGTGGCTAAGACATTCTCGTATAGGCTTTATTGGTTCTGGAAAAATGGCTAAGGCGCTTGTGCACGGGTTTTTAGGGAATAATAAAATAAGCTTAGAAAATCCACTCTGGATTTCTGGGCGTTCCAAAGGGAGCATTCAATCTTTTTTAGAAGAATTTGAGAGCCATAAAATCCATACTACCTTGGATAATCGGGAGCTAGTTAATAATACAGATCTGGTATTTTTATGTGTGAAACCACTCCAAGCAGAAGAGGTTTTACGAGAAATCAGTGCCATAATAGCATCTAAAGTTTTCATTTCGGTTGTCGCTGGCCTGACAATAAAAAACATAACCCAACTTTTATCCCATTGCATGGTGGTTCGGGCAATGCCAAATCTTCCTTGCCAAATAGGCAAAGGAGTGATCCCTTATGCTTTAAATAGGGATCAGGATACAAAGAATGGGGAGATGGTTGGCCTGATCCATTATTTATTTTCCCTACTAGGCCATCCTATTCAGATTAGCGAAGATCTTATGGCGGCAGCAACTGCATTAGTAGGGTGTGGCCCGGCTTATGTCTGTATGCTTATGATAGGGTTAATAGAACAAGCCAAAGCCTATGGATTTCCGGATTTAGAGGCGATTCAATTGATGAATGAGATGGTTTTGGGGACCCTCTCATTGTTAATGGAAACAAAGAGATCCCCTGAAAAACTGCTCTCTGAAGTTAAAACGCCACGTGGAATTACAGAAGCAGCGACTCAAGTGATGGTTCGAAAGGGGTGGGAAGATATTTTACTGGAAGCTATAGAAGCGGCAAAGAAAAAGGCTGAAACATTGGAAGCCAACTTTAAATAAATAAAAGAATCTTAAGAATGAGCTTGACTTTTTATCCCATAACCAAAGAACTTTACGATTATGCCATTTGCCATAGGACTTATGCTTCCGATCCTTTAATGCAAAAGCTTCGGAGAGAGACCCTGGCATTAGGAGAAATTTCTGAGATGGCTATTCCTCCAGAGGAAGAAAGTTTCCTCTCGATACTGGTTGCGGCATGTAATGCAAAGACTGCGATAGAAGTGGGAACCTTTACAGGGATTGGTTCCATAGCCATTGCAAGGGCATTAGCTCAATCTGGAAAGCTTGTTTGTTGTGAAATTAATCCTCAGTGGATTGCATTGGCATCTAAATATTGGAAAGAAGCTGGGTTGGAACATAAAATAGAAGTGAAAATCGGTCCTGCATTAAAAACCATTCAAGATTTGGAAGAGGATTTACGGTTTGATTTTGCTTTTATTGATGCGGATAAAGAAAATTATGAGAATTATTATGAATTGTTATTGCCTAAAATGCGACAGAATGGACTCCTTGTATTCGACAACATGTTTTGGAAAGGAAGGGTGATTCGTCCTGAAGACTCTGATAAAGATTCTCTTGTGTTGAGTAGACTCAACGACAAACTAAGCAACGATACTAGAATTGAATCGGTACTCCTTCCTATAGCCGATGGAGTGGTGATCGCTAGAAAGAAAAACTAGAAGGAATCTTATGATTTTCGATGTAAACGATTTTGAACAAGAAGTTATCCATAGAAGCAAAACCATCCCTGTTGTGGTGGACTTTTGGGCAGCGTGGTGCGGTCCCTGCCGCATGTTGTCTCCCCTGCTAGAAGAGTTGGCAGCCGAAGCGCAAGGAAAATGGGATCTAGCAAAAGTGAATGTAGATGAACAAGAAGCAGTGGCTGTAGCCTACGGAGTGAGTGGAATTCCCGATGTGAGGATATTTGTTGATGGGGAGGAAAAAGACCGCTTCGTTGGTTTGCAACCTAAAGCAGCAATTAAGAGTTGGCTGGAGAAAAATTTGAGTCAAAAGGGGCAGAAGACAAAATGGAAAACAGCTCTTGATTTATTTGAGCAGGGTAAGTTCCATGAGGCGATCGTGGCTTTTGAAAAAGAAAAGGAAAAGCCAGAGAATCCCCAAGAGTTTTTAATCTATGCGAAATTCCTTCTATTGTCCGATCCGCAAAAAGCGTTGTCAGTTCTCCAACCTGAAATTGAATCGGAAGATCCATCCATCTATGAGGCAATCAAATGTCTTGGAACTTTATTGCTTGGAATGGAAATAGAAAAATTGGGCGAAACAGAAGAAAAAATACGATTTGTGGAGGGGTTAGAAGCAATTAAAAAATTGGATATAGAAAAAGGACTGTTTAATTGGATTTCTCTGTTGCATATAAATAAGAATATTGGAGAAGGATTGGTCTTAAAGGCGGTTCGTAACTTATTTCGATATCTTGGTCCAAGACACCCACTTTCTTTAAAATACAGCCGAGCTTTCTCTACAGCTGTCAATGTTTAAGAGGGATAGGGAGTAATGGATAGTTATTGATCTTGCCATGCCAATCTAGTTATAAACAGGCATGGCGAACCTATATTCGACGAAGAAGTTTGACGTGCTGATTGGTCGGAGCCTAAACTAAAAGTAGTGCAAAATGGTGAGAAGGGGAGCTGCCCGCAAAACGAAATTTTACAAACCGGTGGCAGAAAAAAACATCTAAACAAGAACTATTAATACAGTGGAAAGAGGCAAGGATTTTAGAATTTGCGAGGCAAAAGGAAGCTTACAAAAGAAAGCGAAAGGTTGAACAAAAGGTAGAGGAAGAGTGTAGAAAACGGCAAGAAAAGCAAGAAAGAAGAAGAGCCCAAATAAACTTTTTCCTCAGGTTAGCTAATGCAGGTAACAGGATACCAAGCCTCCCGCCACTAGAGCGCGCTAAAACGGTTTCAAAAAAACTAAAGGAATTTGTTAGGGGAAATATAAGGCACTTCGTAAACAAAGATGAGAAAAATGGAAATGATGCAGGAGTGGAAGAACCGCTGTTTGGGATGATTAGAGAAAATGAAGTAATGATGACAAAAAGAGGTTACGACAAATTCTGTGAGGAAGAATTAGAACGACCGAATTCAAGAATTGCAGAAAAAATATTTGTTAATGAAGTATTCTTCTTGGATGGCAGGGCAAAGGTAAGAATAAGTCTCCAACAAAGAATATCCGAATAGGGGGGAAGCTTTATAAAGTTTATATCTTTGCACGATACTTGTATGAGTCTTCGGAAGAGGAGATAGAAAAACTTGTAAATTCGCCTGTCAAAGCGGGGTAGATAGCATCCTGACTACCATAACTACCAGATATAGAATTCTTATTTCCTTGTATAAGCCATTTTTTCCGCGGAGTTGATATAGGAAAAAAACTACCTAAAAAGGAAAAATTGAATGGCAGGCTTTCTGTCAACAACAGCGAAACACTATTTTGCAAGTTTCATATCCGGAGGTAAGAAAAAGCAAACTATTTTGTCATTGTGACGAAGCTCTAAAACGAGCGCGGAAGAGGTCAGCCGAGCACAGAATACTAATGAGCTGTTAGGATTAAAAGGATTCCCTTCATCATTAACAACTCTTCCCTTAATCATTATGTAAATTTTGCCTTCCTTATTCGATAGGCTGAAGTCTCCTATATTTTCTTTCTTTTTTCGTTTTAATTCAGGTTAACAAAAAATTCCCCGCTGTGCTTTAACAGCATGGAAATAAACGAAGCCTCAGCTTATCAGCAGAGGGAAGGTGATAATTTCGCTCCAGGCAATAACCCCTGCAACGCTTAAACGAAGCATCAGCTTTGCAGCTGAGGGAACTTGTTGGTTGAATGTCCAATGCCCTCGTCGAGCGTTACTTATACGAGGCCTCAGCCCTGCGACTGAAGGAAACTTTTTGCCTTTCGGCTGGTTAGTGTCTTTTCTTGCTCCCTACAGAAGCCATTATTCCACGAACCGTTTTTACAACAACAGTAAAAAACTTGCTCTACTGTGTTTTTTTTTCAGCTAAGAGTTTAGTTAAAAATAGATGACTACATAAGACCAAAAGCCCGCTTGTAAAGAAATATAAAATTTTCAATTTATTCCTAATAGCCTCGTCGAATCGGATCGCCGTTGTGTTGCGGACAAAAAGATTCCGCCGAATGAGGCTGTCGTCAATGGACTTGAGAAGTAGCCCGTAGCTTGTTGGCCCCCAGTTGTTCCGATATTGATTGCCTTCCATAAGGATTCGCTTGGAAAACATCACGGCAACGCCGGCTCCGTTTCGTTCGAAGAGGTTCGTTCGATAGACATCATCGTTGGAGAACATGAAGTGAAGTCCATAACGGAGATTACCAATCGACTGATTCCCCTCGACAAGACTTTCCGTCACGAATTCGAAATAGATACCATCTCGATGCCCTTGCACGCGATTCCCATGGATCTTCATCCGCTGGCAACTCCAAAGGTGAATTCCATTGGCCGAAGCGCCTTCGGAAATCGCATGTCCCACAATCTCATTGTTTGCCACCGTGCATTCCTGGGCATTCGCGCAGTAGATCGAAAAGAAGTTGTTTTCAAACCGGTTGGCCTCGATTTGGCAGTTTTTCCCTTTAAGGAGCTTAAGGGCGGCGATGTCGATCGAGTAGCTCATGCCGGAATTTCGGAAAACGATGCCCGAGATCCGGACACCGTCGGACTCAATCCGGAGCATCTCGTAACGTTTTTCCCCGTCGATCACGGGCCATCCTTCTCCTTCGATTACAATTGGGCTTCGGATTAGGAGCGGGCCTTCTCGATAGACGCCGGACTGCAGGACAAGTCGATCACCCGGCTGCGCTGCGGCGAGGGCGCTCCGCAAAGTGGAAAAGTCTCCCCCCTGAGGGGAGACGATCCAACTTCGAGCCTGAACGGCGGAAGGAAGCAGTAGAGGGGGGACTAGGAGCAAATGAAACCCAAGCCAGCGAGATGGTAATGAAGCGAAGCTTCGCATTATTGAAATCATAATACACCCGTCTAATAGCTTCTCTAACCCGTAGTTCGCCTGAAGCGGAAAAGGGAAGTAAATGCTCGGGAAGCCGCGTGCTTACTTTTTGCGGACCAAGCGGCAATCAGCAGTGCGGCGAGGATCAGGTAGCTTCCCGCCGCTGGCAGTGAAGTCGCCACAAAATTGAGAAGGTGTTTGCTGCCGAAGAAGGGAGGCTGATAAGCCATGCCAGGGATTTGTATCGCTGCATGCGGATCCAAATGATGTCCGTAATCGTATTCCCATCGGTAGAAGTCGATGGCAACCGCGAGGCAAAGAGCTACGGTCAGACCAATCCAGATCCACGCAAGCCTTCGCGAATTGGCCAGGGCGGTAAGCCAAGCGAAGAGAGCGAGAGCAACCAAGATAGGCCGACCGAGTTTGAGCTCTGGGACCAGGTCCGGATTGATAGACTGCATTCCGATATAGTGATTCAAGAGGTTGATGTTGCCCAGATCATAAGGGGTGCTACCACGAATGGTGTGGGCCCAAATTTCTAGCGAAAGCCCTTCGGGATACTGAGGCGCGGTGAGGGTGATATGCCAAAGAGGGAAGAAGAGGGCAAGGAGGGTCAAGCATCCGGCAACGACCATTCCCGATCGTACCAGCTGCCCCTCTTTGCGCGGCACCCTATTGCCCATGACGTCTTCACGGATAGGACCAATCCCTTTGTCTTGCTCTGGAGAGGGGGTTGTGGATTGGGATTGGGCAGGAGGAGTGTTAGCCTCCTGTGTTTGTCCCTGGGAGAAAAAAAGCGGGGGAACAAACACCGATATCAACCCTATCAGGAAGACTTGCATCCTTTTTTTCATGGTGGTCTTAATTGTAATAACATTATTAATAAAATTATCATTATAATAAATTTACGTCAAACATAAAAGATGAAGGCGTCACAGAGAAGTGCGATAACCGCCTGGACTAGAGGAGCTGGATGGTTCATGAGATTGGGGCGGGAACGGATTTAGCAGAGAGGAAGGATCGCAGGGGGGGCAATTTTGTGAGCGACGAAAAAGGTCAGGTGGTTGGATGCGGAGATCTTGGGCTACACGGCTGTAGCGGTCGTGGCGGCGGGACTACCGGTTTCTGGCATGCGTCGGGTTCCTTGACCGTAGGAAGCGGAGGCCCACGGAGCCTCTTGGCAGTTTTATCGCTGCAACATTGCGGGTCAACTTGGGTTGCTTTGAGGAAGGCGGCAATAATGAGGTATCGGAAGCTTCGAAAGCCTCTGGCCATCCTTTTAGCAAGATAGATCAGCCGATTGAACGCCTTACAGCTGGAAGCGTCAGAAGTCTTGCCCTACAAGGTCCTTGCCTCAGTCGAATCGGGCTTCGTCGATCTAAAAAGTCATCTTGAGGTCCATCCCGTCTATTACAACCGGCCGGACCAGGTCCGTGACTATACCTGGATCTGCCTTCTGGATGAGGAACCTACTTGAGGGGGGAATGGGTGGCCACGGGCTTTCCCTTAGAGGTGCCCAAGATGCTTTGGCCTCTTTAGGCGATCCGCTTAGTCAAATTCTCTCTGAGAGGACGGCCCCTAATCGAGCTCTTCTCTCGGATTCCCTCCGAGCTGATGGCCTCCTTCAAAAGATCGATCTGCTCTCTCTCTTCGCTTCCCCGCCCAGGTGAGCCACGTAGCCAGAACGAAAAATAATATCCGTTCTGCTGCAATTACTTGCGGTTTAAAGTTCCGGAGGTTCAGTTAATTCACCGGAGAATTGATTATTTTCTCCCAGAGGCGTGATGCACGTTTTGTTACGGCGCACGTGGAAGATTGGCTAAAAGTCCTTTCGCGAAAAGATCCAGCTTCCCAGGACGTTGAGAAGAACAATCCAGAGCGCAAGAGCCATTCCACAGAAGATCAAGCCACTGCCGCTAAAGAAGCGGGAAAGAATGGCGCCCGTGATGCCCAGGAGAGCCGCAATGTCGAGTTGGAGGACGACGGCGAGGCGGGCAACCTCGATTGGATTAATCAGGATCAGAGAGATCACGAGGAGATCTGGAGCCGGTCCTCCACCCATCTTACAGGCCCAGAGGATCACCAAGTCATGGAGGAAGGCCAAGTAAAGCCAGAGAACAAGAACCGCACCTACGGCTGCGACCCGCTCCCGCGAGAAAAGGCAAAACAGAAAGCCCGAACCGATCGAAATGCACGCTAAGGCTAGGATGGCTCCGACCAATAAGCTCAGGACGAGTGCCCCCACCGCCTCGAAGGCAGCAAAAAGAAGCGGAAGAAGGCCGATCAGTAGGGCAGACCCAAAGGCCAGCGAAAACGCGAGGAACTTTGCTTGAAAAACGATCATACGGGAGATGGGTTGGGGCAAAACCAGCTCGAAAAACCCCTTTTCGGCAGCCATCTCAATGGCTGCTCCAAGTGTTCCTAGGAGTGAAACCAAGTAGGGAAAGAGCCCGGTGACCGCAGCCAAAGCCTTCCGGGAATCTCCGGTTGCCCACAGCAGACCAATACTCCCCGCCGCAAAGATCACGGCCGATCCCCATATCCAGGGTCGGAGCAGGGCATCGCGGAACTCGCGGCCAAAAAGATTACGAAGCTTGTCCATGTCGACGATTCTCCAAAATTTGCGCAATGGCTCTTTCCAGGGTTGGAACCTTTTCGGTTTCCATGATTTTCTTAGGGTTTCCCTCAAGAACGAGGTTCCCGCGTTCCAAGAGCAGCAATCGGTCTCCGACCTCCGCAACATCGGCCATCGAATGAGAGGAGAGCAGGATAGTCTTGCCTTCCTCTCGTTCCATACGCAGAAGGTCTTTGAGCCGGGTAGATGCGATCGGGTCCATACCAGCGGTCGGTTCATCCAAAAGAAGAATGGGGCTGGAAAACATGAGAGCGAGGGTGCAGGCAACCTTGGCACGGGTTCCCCAGGAGAGAGTGCCTAAGCTGCGTTTCATTTCGGGAGCGAGCTCGAAGAGCCGAACGAGATCTTCTTCCCTGGAGGCCGGTTGGGCGCGAATTTCTTTTAGCCAGCGAATGAGCTCGCTTGGGCTTCGATGCTCTGGGAAGTCGTAGACCTGCGGCATGTAGCCAATCAGTCGCCTGACTTCGGGATCTCGACGAGGATCTTTCCCTCCCAGTCGAATCGAGCCTCGATCGGGACGAACTAACGAGCAGAGAATTTTAAGAATCGTTGTCTTCCCGGAACCGTTGGGACCGATGAGGGCAGTAATGGTGCCCTCTTGCAGCCGGAAGCTTACGTTTTTCAGAGCAATCCGCCGACCGAAGCGCTTGAAAAGGCCTTCTACTTCGACCATGTTAGTCTCTCCATAGAGGGATACGGGTTAACCAGCACCGTAAAGATGAGCATGGGAAACAGGTCTTCCACAAAGTCCAAGGGCTTCTTCCAAGGACTCTCTTGCGGCTAACCCGCCAAAAAGTAAGAAGAGCGCCGCCGAGAAGTTTTGGTAGTCTCATGGAATCAAAATCTCCGTCATGAACGGGCGAATCCTTCTCTCCGCAGGAAGAGCTGTCCAAGGAGCTCCTCTCGATCATCCCCTGCTTTTCCAGCCGCCTTTAGGGTTTGCGCAAATACAAAAACCCATCGCGCACCTCCTCGGTAACGAGTGAGGCGCAGGTCTTGTTCAGGGTAGGGTTCCAAAAGGAATCGAAAGGATTTGAAAATTTTCAATTTTTTTAGTCTCTACTTGGTCAATGACAAAGTCAAACGAAAGCCGTTGAGGTCGACATTGCGAATATAACCTTCATGTCCATTTAGACTTTGTTACTAAGTATCGGTGCGGAATCTTCACCAAAGAGATTTTGTAAGACCGGCGCCAGTTTATGGACTTCGTCTGTAAAGATTTTGAATCCGAATGATTGGAGTTTGACGGGGAACATGTCTATGGGCACTTTTTGGTGATCTATCCACCCAAAGTGGCCATATCCGCGCTAGAGAACAGTCTGAAAAGGCCTGCCCAGCTGCCTGCTTCGAAAGAAACACTTTAGGCAAATTCGCTGAAAGCCCTTGGGTGGGCATCTCTGGTTTCCAAGTTATTTCGCCGGGAGTTGTGGGGGCGCTCTTCTGTTCGTTATCAGGCAGTATATTGAGAGTCAGAGAACACTGGGATGACGTGCCTTATTCTCTTCCTGAAGAGGGTTGCGGCGAGTTTTCAGATCAACGGAGTAGGAAAGCACATCACTCTACCGGTTCGATATGGACGACTACATCGGTGATATTCATCGGGGAAGCACAGAGTTTATCTTTAACTTTATGGCCGATAATATGCCCTTCTCTCACTGTCAGCGTGCCGGATACCATCACATGGATATCCATCAGTAGACCGTGGCCGCTTTTGCGAATTCTACATTTTTCAATCTTTATGACTCCTGGAACTTCTTCTGCGATATTTCGGATTTTCTGTTCAATGTTCTTTGAGGGAGCCGTATCCATCATTTCAAGGAAAGAAGGTCTAATAAGATGAATGCTGTTCCAAAAAATGATTATTGCTGATACGATCGCTGCGATGCTGTCCGCCTGTTTTAACCCAGTAGCGACTGCTATAAGAATTCCAAAAAAAGCGGATAAAGAAGATAACACATCGGAGCGATGATGCCAGGAATCAGCACATAAAACAAGACTGCCGGTATTTTCTCCAAGTTTCTTAAAGATTCTATAAAAAATCTCTTTTATAATGACGATTATGCCAATAGCAGGAAGGGTATAAAGGGAAGGCAATGGTGTGGAAATCCATAAGTTTTTTATGGCTTCGATGGATACGAATAGTGTGCAAAGCATAAGGAGTATGGAGACGATAAATGCAGCTATAGGATCAGCTTTCCCATGGCCAAAAGGATGGTTAGGGTCAGGAGGAATTTGAGAAATTTTTATTCCAAACCATACAAGCAATGAAGAACCTATATCAGCCAAGGATTCTAGACCATCGGCACTTAAAGCAAAAGAATGGCCACTAAGTCCAAAAGAAATTTTTCCAGCAGCCAAAAGGAAATTAACCAGAATGCTTAAGCTAACGAAGAGGTTGATCTGCTTTTGTTGGTTCATTCAGACAAAGGATTCGATTAGCCAGATATAAGCTTGGAATAGTTTAACATTTTGGAATAAGGATTCATGTCCATTTTTTTAAATTTTATTTTTTTTGAGAAAATATTATGGTATGAAAAAATGCAAAAATTACTAATTCTCAAGGAGGTAAGCATTGAAAAAATTTATTTTTGCTCTCATTCTTGTTGCTTTTCAGGGTTCTTGGTTGTTTGCAGCTGAACAGGTAACTGTTAAAGGAGAACTAGTCGATTTGGTCTGTTATATTGATCATGCTGCTCGTGGTGAAAAGCACATGAAATGTGGCCGTACTTGTCTTAATGCTGGGTTGCCCCCTGGGTTGAAGGGAGAAGATGGAAAACTATATATAATTGTTGGAGAGCATAAGCCAATAGGGAAAGAAGCCGCAAAGTATGCCGACCAAAAAGTCACAGTCAAAGGCAAATTGGTCAGTGCCGACGGATATCATCTGATTGAGGATGCTGAAATTATTCCTTAATTTCTTTGTCGAAAGTATTTTTAGTTCTTATTTTTTAACTTTAAATGAGGATAGGGTTGATTGTTTCCTTTCAACCCTATCCATAAAGCCTTATTAAACCGATCGACATCCAATTGATCTTCTTTAGAAAAATCTTCTTCTGACATCAACGCGTTCCAGAACGCGCTATCATGCGCTGGATGTTGGACTGATTTTTTGTTCGGAAGAGGAAGATCGGTCGTGTTCAGTATTTCTGGAATGATTGCTGTATAAGACCAGTTTTTTTGTTTCAAATCAAAGATATTGCTCATAGGTTGAGAAAATTGGTCGTAAACGGATAATGAACCTAGGCCAAGAATTTTTTCAATGGTTTTGAGAAGATTAATTGTCGTGTATCTAGTTGAGATAGTAATTCCTTGTTTAACATATGGTCCAATAATCAGTGCTATGCTTCGATGGGCATCCACATGGTCAATCCCATTTTGCGCGTCGTCTTCAATCACGAAAATAAGAGTGTCATCTTTATAAGGGCTATGAGCGATCTTTTCAACAATGAGTCCAAGGGCATAATCATTGTCTGCCATCTGAGTTTCTACTGTATCAATTTTATCTATTCCTTGACCAAATAATCCAAAATGATCGTGTGGAAGCCTTATTAGTTCCAGCGTGGGAAGATTGTGATTTTTTACAAAATCATCAAATTCCCTTTCCCATTCTTTAAACCTCCAAAAATCTGGGTATTTCATATCGAATCCGCGGTAAAAAAGATCACTGACTTTAGCTAGAGAGGCCTTGGTGGGGAAAAATTGAACGATATTTTCCTTATAGGGATTCCTGGCTAAAGGAATAAATGATGGATGATCTTTTGGTAAGTGATATCGAGTCAAATCTCCAAAAAACCCATAATTTCGTATGGAGATTCCTTTTCTTATGGCCTCATCCCAGAGATAACCTAGCCCTAACTCTCCTTCTGGTCCATCGGGAGCAGAAATATCGCTATTCCCTGGGAGAATGTCTGGATCTTTGGGTAAAAGAGGATCAGCTTTTTTTCTGGATTCAAAAGACGATTCCCCAATATTGATATTTCTGTTCATTCCTTCCCAATCATAAGTGATGCCACGGCCACTATAGTGGAGAGGAACAGTTTTTTCTGTGATGTCTAAAGACCTCGCTGCAGTACTCCAAAGCCAACCATTGCCACTCACTTCTCCACTATCAAGAAAGTTGTCTAAAAGGACAAATTGAGAAGCCAGTTTTCTGTGATTGGGGGCATAGGGTGCTAAAATCGCAAGATCTGGATCTCCATTACCCGCTTTCAGATCGCCAAAAAGCTGATCGTAACTTCTATTTTCTTTGATAATATAAAGGACATGATGCACAAGAACATGGAGCTTGCTAAATAGAGAAGGTGGCTCTTTGGAAGCTTCTTTTAGATGATTATTTTCAATGACAGCTTCCGTAAGAGTTTTATAGGTGTTGGCTTTGAGTTGAGGAAAGCTCAAAAGAGTCGAATAGTATTTTTGTAGGATAAATTGATTTTTCGATAACCACTTTTTAAAAAATTCGTTATTTAAAGCTATTGGTTTTTCCCATTGTTCATTGTTTGGACCAAATCGGCTTTTAAAATTACAGACATAAATCCATTTTCCGTCGGATCGTAGGCCCACGGCAGAAGGATACCAGCCTGTTGGAATGAGGCATAAGAGCTCACTTTTCAATTGAGGATTTTTCTTTTTTGTTATCCCTTGAGCATAGGGGCTTAGTTTGATGAGGGAAAGACAGTTCATTCCACCATTCGTGACATAAAGGAATTTGCCGCTAGGATCGAGTGAGAGGTTATTGGGAGCAGCTCCTTGGAGTAGCTTTCCAGAAGGTTGACCCATTGTCGGGATGGATTCTATGACTTTGTCGATGCTTGTATCGACAATAGTTAATCGGTCAGCATTATCTTCAGTAATATAGGCTCGATTAAAAGTGCTATTGACAATGATTCGATTGGGTTGGCCTTGAAGATATAGTCTTTTAGAAAATTTCATGGTGTTATTTTCGAAGCTGATAATGTCTATTTCTCTATCTCTAAGGCTTGAAACATAAATTTTATTATTGCCTATCCAAGCGAGGTCTAATGGATATTCCCCACCTGGAGTTCCGGCATATCTAGGGTCGATTTTCCCAGGACGAAGATCAAGTTCTCCAATTTTCTTCCAGTTTTCCAAATCGATCATGCTAATGGAATCATTAGTAAAATTAGCAACCACAAGGAATTTCCCGTCTGGACTGACTCGAAGGCCAGAAACAACTGGTTTAGTCTCAATACCATTTCCTTTCGAATGATTAAGGCTAAGAGGAGGACGAGAAAGGGACCAACGTTGTTCAAAACCTTTAAAAGCATAAATGACATCGTCCATACCACCAGATACGTAAAATTCTCTCCCATCTGGATTCCAATCAATCCCCATAAAAGAGTTGGGGATACTCACCATAGCCATTTTTTGAGGATAGCCTCGGGAGATATCGTAAATAAAGACATGTTCTTTAGATTGTTCAGGAATGACTTGTCCATTTGGATTAAAATGCTTATTGTAGCCACTTGTCAAAAGTAGCAGGGTATCTTCGATTGGGTTTATCGCTATGGCTGTAGCTCCAGAAACAGGGAATTCACCCGAATCTGTGTCTACCACTATATCTTCTACACGATATCCAGGTATTTCTGAATAATTAATCCGAAGACCCGTAGAACTATAACCTTGATCTATGCCTTTATCACTTTGAGAAGCCTGAAGATGACTAATGACCAAAGGAAAACATAGAAAAAAAACCAAATAGAAAATACAATTAGACATTCCTTCTGAAAATTGTAGAGAAAAACTAAGATTGCATTTTGTTATCAAATTTGAAATTTATTAAGTTTAAAAATTGTTAACAAGAAAATAATAGATTTACTCGTATTCCCTTTTTCATTCTTTTGTGGCATTAGTATTATATTTTTTAGTTGCATGCACTCATAGCTCAACGGCTAGAGCATCGGTCTTCGGAACCGAGGGTTGGGGGTTCGAATCCCTCTGAGTGCGCTTCTCCTTTTCCATTGTTTTATCTCCTTGTTGCATAGAAAAAGAGTAAAAAACTCTCTTTCTAGCTTTTGAAATCCCAAGTAAATTGCCAAATAGAACTAAAAGATTAAACAAAACATGCTATTCCGGCTAGAAATCGAAAATTTTTACTCCATAGCCGACCGACAAGAGATTGACTTTTGCCTCCGAGTCCCTGATGATCCTCGTTTTGCACCTATCTATCCAAATGCTAAGAAGCGGGCTCCCAAGGTGGTAGCGGTCTTTGGGCCAAACGCTTCGGGAAAAACGGTTTTCCTTCGGGCGATTTCGTTTTTGGCTTGGTTTGCCACAGACAGCTTTCAACTTCCACCATATCAGCCACTGCCAGATTTTCAATTTAAAAACGAACATTGGGCAAAAAAGCCAACGCGGCTGGCAGTGGAAATCGGACAAAGGTCGCTTTTTCCTGGAAGAGAAGGAGAAGCGGGAGTGTATCGGTATGAGGTTGAGATTCAAGGCCAGAAAGAGTCGTTACCTTCTTCTGTCACAAAAGAATCTCTTTCCTACAAACCCAGTACGGCCCGGAAGCCATTGCTAGTATTTGAGCGGGGAGATGATGGAAGGATCCAAGGAACTGATTTGTTTCCAATCCTCTCATTACCTTCTGTTTTCAAAATCCGTCCCAACACCAGTGTCATTTCCACGTATGCACAGCTAGGCCATCAGATAGCCATTGAGTTCCAAAAGGTTTTGCAGGGAATTCGGTACAATCTTTTTTGGTATAAGGAGGCTCTCTCTCTTGAACGGTTGATTCTTCTATTCCGACAGGACCCTGAACTTCTGAAACAGGCCAACCGGGAACTGCGTCGGCTGGATTTAGGACTTCTTGAACTAAAGATTTCTCAAAATGGGGAGCTTATTTTTACCCATCAGGGCTTAAAAGAATCCATTCCATGGGTTTTAGAAAGCAATGGCACCCAATCTTTTCTTCGCTCTTTCCCGCATCTTTGGATGGTTTTGAAAACTGGTGGGATCGCCGTTATTGATGAACTGGATGCTTCCATTCATCCTGATGTGCTTCGGGAGATTATCAGTTGGTTTTGGGATCCTGAAAAGAATCCCTCTGGCGCTCAGCTATTCTTTAGCTGCCATACTATTCACCTTTTAGAAGAACTCAAAAAAGAGGAAATCCTTTTTTGTGAGAAAACCCCAAAAGAAGGGTATACCAGGATGTATCGGCTAGCCGACATTGAAGGGATTAGTGATAGCGAAGATTTTGTGCGCGGCTATAGGCAGGGTGTCTATGGGGCCCTTCCTAACATTGGATGAAGAAGCAACCTCTCTCTTTTCTAGAAAGCCTAAAGAGGAAATGAAGCTGAAGAAGAAGAAAAGTATCTTTGTTGCGTGTGAAGGCGAAAGCGAGCAAGCCTACGTAGCCCTGCTTAACGAGCTGGCACAGGAAAAGGATCCTCCCCTACCCGTTTTTCTTAGATCTTATAATGTCAAGGGGGGTGGACCGTGTAAAATGGTGGCAGAAGCAATCAAAAAAGCAAGCAAGGGAGACTACACATGGAAGGAAAAAGTGATTCTCATGGATAAGGATGTGTGTAAGAACAATCCCGATGAATGTCAGAAAGCAAAAGAAAAAGCCAAAGAAAACGGATTTCTTATTCTTTGGCAAGAACCCAATCATGAAGGCTTTTTGCTACAGCATCTTTGTGATGAAAAGGGAAATCTATCCCTTACTGCAGAAAACGCTCAAGACATGCTAAAGAGGAAATTGGATTTGCGCGAATATAAAAAACCACTAACAAGGTATGAGTTACGTAGCCGAATCGGTGCCAAGGAAATAGAACGAGCGGCAAAAAAGATAAAGAATTTAGGGGAGCTTCTCGAATGGATGTATTGGCCCTTGCCTAAATAACGATGCCTTAGAAGCTTCCAGTGACTAAGCCTCTAGAAGCGCTACTTCTTCCCTTCGTCAGAGGCGAGTAGCAAGAGAGCTATGCGTCCTAGAAAATGTAGGGATGGCTAGGCCACTATTTTCTAAAATTCAATCCATGGACACTTATCCTTTGGCAAAGGAACTGCCATCCATGCTGTAAGGAAAGATGATAGGTTGTATCGAGGTAGTAAGAAAATGCTACATATTTTCATACTCCATCATTTTTTTGATTCGTGGAATATGCCGACCGCCTTCGAAAGGGGTTTCAAGAAAAATTTTAACTATCTTCAAGGCCATTTCTTCAGAAATTAATCTTTCTCCCATAGAGATAGCATTAGCATCATTATGGAGCCTGCCCAGACGTGCCGATTCCTCATTAAAACAGTAGGCACAACGTATCCCTTTGACTTTGTTGGCCACCATAGCTTCTCCATTGCCCGAACCTCCGAAAACGATGGCTCTATCAGCTTTTCCTTGAGCAACCAATAAGGCAGCTGGTCTTATATAATCAGGATAATCTACCGGAGGATCCGCAGCAAATGTTCCGCAATCAATGACTTCTAGGCAAGACTCTTCTAAGAATTTTTTTACCTTCTCTTTATAATGAAATCCTGCATGATCAGACCCTAAAGCGATTTTCATATAGGCTATCTTGAGAAAATTTTATACTGGAAGTCAAGTTATTCCCAAATGGTGTGAAACGTTCCTTCCAGATCAATTCTCTCGTAGGTATGGGAACCAAAATAGTCTCGTTGCAGTTGTATTAAGTTTGCTGGTAATTTCTCACTTCTGAAAGCATCAATGTAGCTTAGTGCGGAAAGAAAAGCGTATGCCGGTAGGCCGACTTTAATTGCGTATAAACAGAAGTTTCGCAGAGATCCAAGGAGATTTTTTTCTTCTATTTCCCTAAAAATATTAGGATCTAATAATAGATTAGATAATTGAGGATTGGCTTGGAAAGCCCCGCGAATTTTTTCTAAAAACTGCGAACGGATAATGCATCCTCCTCTCCAAACTTTAGCCACTTTCTCTAGGTCAATGGAATAATCGTATCTTTTGGAAGCTTCACTCAATAAGGAAAAACCTTGGGCATACGTACAAATGATGCTTAAAAAAAGGGCTTTCTTGAGCTCTTCATAAAAAGGAGAAGAAAAAGTTTCTTCTGAAATGTCACTTACTAGGCCTGATTTAAAATGCTGTGCATATGCTTTTCGCTCTTCCACTCGAGAAGAAAGGTTTCGCATGGTAACCGCTGCATCAATGATTGGGGCAGGGACTTGGAGCGAAAAAGCTTCTTCAGAGGTCCAAGCGCCTGTTCCAAGTTGCCTAGCAACATCGAGGACTTTATTTAACAAAAGGTCGTTGGACTTATCGTCTCTTTTACGTAAAATATGGACTGTTATTTCCATCAAATAACTAGCTAGTTCTTCCTTAGACCACTGTTCAAAAAGATCTGAAATTTTCTTTTCATCCAACTTAAGAACCCTATGCGCAAAGTCGTAACATTCTCCAATTAATTCCATGATTCCATATTCGATTCCGTTATGAACCATCTTTACATAATGACCCGCCGCACCTCTACCCATATAGTCCACACAAGGCTCTCCTTCAACTTTCGCCGAGATGGCCTCTAGCAACGACCTCAAATGTTCATAGGCCTCCTTATCTCCCCCAATCATAAGGCTAGGTCCATGACGAGCACCGCTTTCTCCCCCAGATGTTCCCATGCCAATGAAAAAGATGTTTCTGTTTTTTAACTCCTTTTGTCGTCTTTCCGTATCACGGAAAAAGGAATTGCCTCCATCAATAAGGATATCGCCACTTTCTAAAAAAGGGAGCAGCTCTTCAATGACCTGATCCACAACATGACCTGCAGGAACAAAAAATAAGATTTTTTTTGGTTTTTCTAGTGAATGAATAAAATTCTCAACTGAGTCAAAAGAAGAAGCCATCTCCTTGGATTCTTCCTTGAGGGCGACGACTTTAGAGAGATCCTTGTCCAAGCCAGAAACAGTAAAGCCATGATCAAGAATATTGAGGGCGAGATTTCTTCCCATAACCCCAAGACCAATGATTCCAATAAAGCTTTTTCCCATAATAACCTCGGTTTTAAAAGTGATGAAATATTTGGTTCTTTCTTATAAACTTTAAAAAATATCCGCTCTTATTGTTTCGGAAGAAGACAAAACGATAACTTATTTTTGGCTACTGTTTTGTACCGTTCCGTCAGACTTGCTCATTTCTACTCGTCAGCCGAAACAAAGCTGACTTCCTGCATGATCGAGGCTGGTTTCACTCCTGGCTTGCGACGACGGCCAGCGCCTTCCTCTCCCCAGGCTTCAGATCCAGCAGAACTCGCCGTAGACCCACTTAGTCCTGCTAAGCCATACGCCATGGAATTTCTGGCCACATACACGTCCCGCTCCTGGAGGCTTCCACAATCCTAACAGATCCACTGGCGAACAGCCAGCGACATTTTTCCCCGAACCGCTCCGCAAGAAGAACAGGTATTACAGGACGGGAATCAGCAATCGGCTACTCCCACCAACCCACCATTCCGCCTTGTATTCCAGTTGCTACCAGAATCGAAAAAACTCCTATCGGCAATGGACCTGATCAGGGGATGGCTTTTCAGCTTCTCATGCCCATTCAAATCTTCGATGACAATGGGATGAAACCGTCGGGTGAGGTTAGGCGTGAGCTTTTGTAAGGCTTCTGCAGGATATTGGCGATGCGGGCGTGGAGCCTGGGCAGCTTGGCTCTTGCCTTTTTCGTATTCTCCGACACCGGCAACCTTGTGCCTTTGGGAATCGGAGCATTGCTCGCCCTCTCCCAAGCTTTCTCTTGGCGGTTTGGTTCTTGCATGAGCGACTACCATAAAACAGTAGTGCTTTTGAGGAAGAGGAAAGAAATTTATCCCAGCAAAATTTAGGATTTTATAAGATTTTCTAGCTGTGCTATTTCATCCCTAATTGTAGCTGCTTCCTCGTATTTTTCTTGAGCTACAGCTTTCTTTAAATCTTCTTGAAGGCGCTTGATTTTGGTTTGGTAAAACTGGGCTTTTGCAAACTTTTTTGGAGTCTTTCCTTTATGCACCACGCCCTTATGCATGTCTTTAAGAATGGTTTCGATAATCTCGGAAAAAGTTTCATAGCAGGCAGGACAACCGAGTCTTCCTGTTTTCTTGAAATCGGTTTCAGTAAATCCACACTGGGGACAACTCAGTTCCCCTTCATGAATATGATTTTTAGTCGTTTCATCTCCAAGAAGCATATCGGTTAGAGAAAAGGCCATCGAGTCTGAGATTCCTTTCTCTTTAGCGCATTTCTCACACAGATCTATTTTCTGCATTTTCTCTCCCACAATTTGAGTGAGATGAACTGTAGCCATTTCATTACAAAAAGCGCATTTCATAAGATTAGATACTATTAATATCTTGATTTAAAAAAAATACAAAATTAGTTTTTAACTACTTATATCATATCAGAAATCTTTTGCCTGACAAAAAAAAGATGCGGTTGATCGTTTGTGTAAGGAAGCCAAACCTTCCTCTTGCAGCCTGGTTTGGCATTTACCTTATACCTAGCCTATTCTAGAAGCTATGTAGCCTATAAACCATGCCTATGTTTAACTTAATTAACTAAACAATAGGGAGTTAGTTTCTTGCTGAGCAATTGATTGAATAGAAAAGCAGGAGAGCTGAAGAATATCCACCCTCTATAGGCGAGGCGATTTACCGCATAGCCTATGCTAACTGTTGCACAGAGTGCCGGTGGCGGTCATTCTCTTGGCGTCCTGCCTGTATCCTCCGATAAAAGCATAAAGGAAGGTACTGCCGATGCCTTGCTCACTGTTTTGGAAAACGCAAGGATCTTGTTGGTGTGCTGAGAGTATGTAGGCAGATCGGCTGCAGACAGGAACTGTCAGTTTTTCAAGGGTGGGGCAGCAGCATTCTACTGCCTAAAACTTCCCAGTGTAATAGAATAGGATCAGCATAAGAATCTAAGTATGCTTAGCTGCTTGATCAATTATGCGTCTCCCTTGGCATAAATATTGACCCCTGAATGTTGTGTTAGCTCTCTAAATTTTTTCATGAGTAAAAGGGTGATCTCGCCAGGCTTTCTTTTTCCTATGGGTCTTCCATCCACCTCGACGACAGGAGCAATTTCGGCACCGGTTCCAGTAATAAAAACCTCTTCTGCTGTCCAAATGTCGTATAGGACCAGATTCTTTTCTTCTGTTTTCAATTCCATCTCTTTTGCCAAGGAAAGAATGGTTTCTCTTGTAATGCCTGGTAAGAGGCCTGCGGATACTGGGGGTGTCATCACGATGCCATTCTTAACTAAAAAAATGTTCTCAGAGGTACATTCGGCAATATGATCGAGTTGGTTGAGCAAAAGCCCTTCATCTGCTCCTGAAAGATTGGCTTCAATTTTTGCTAATATCTTATTTAGGTAGTTTAAGGATTTGATGGCTGGACTGATTGAGCCATGTGAGGATATGCGTGTGGAGACAGTCCGAACGGTAAGTCCTTCTTGATAGATTTTTGGATTATAAAGCAAAATTTTATCAGCAATAATGAAGATGGTAGGTTTTTGACAGTGTAGTGGATTGAGTCCTAAATCGCCTATACCTCTGGTAACGACAGCTCGAATGTAACCATTCTCGATCTCGTTTTGTCTACAGGTTTCTAGAATAGCTTCGGAAAACTCTTCAGGAGATAAAGGAATGGATAGATTTATGGCTTTGGCAGAATCAAAGAGTCTTTCAATATGCCTTTCTAACCGAAATACACGTCGGTTATAAGCTCTTATTCCTTCAAAGACCCCATCTCCGTAGAGCAGTCCATGATCGAATACCGAAATTTTAGCCTCTTCTTTTGGATAAAAAAGACCATTGATGTAGATTTTCATAATACCGTTTCCTTCATTTTATTTGATCCATCATAAGGTAGACAATAAAGGGAATACCTCAGATTTCAGTTGAAAACTTGCTTTCTATTTCAGTTATTTTTCCATGACTAAGCAAGAGTTGTTTATCTCCTAAAGATGCAATCTCTCTTTCATGGGTTACAAGAATGAGTGTTTTGTTTTTTTCTTTTTGAATGGATAAGAGCAGATTTATGATCTGTTTACCAGTTTCTCCATCCAGGTTTCCTGTTGGTTCGTCGGCAAGAATCACGGGAGGATCGTTCCTTAAAGCTCTGGCAATAGCTACTCTTTGTTGTTCGCCTCCCGAGAGCTCATTGGGTCGATGGTTGGCTCTTTTCTCGAGTCCAACGGCTTCTAATAGTTCCATAGCTTTTTTTTGGTTTCCTTTTCCAATGATTAATGCGGGCAGTTCTATATTTTCAAGAGCCGAAAGCTCTGGCAGGAGATGATAAGATTGAAAAACAAATCCTATTGTTTCTGCCCGCCATTTGGCTAATCCTTTGGCAGAAAGTTGCAATATATTCTCTCCTCGGTAAAGGATATAGCCTTTATCTGGTTTTTCTAATCCTCCAAGGAGTTGCAGAAGAGTCGTTTTGCCTGATCCTGAGGCTCCCTGGATGGTAAAAAAAAGACCCTCTTCGAATCGAACATGGAGTTTAGACAACACTTCAATACAGGCTGAGCCAAGTATATAGGATTTGCTGATGGAACGAGCTTCAAGAACATAATTATTCATACCGCAGCGCTTTTGCTGGAGTTAACTTCGCTGCATTCATTGCAGGGATCCAAGCCGCCAATATGCAAATGACAATAGCCCCAAAACTTATGCCGGCAACCAGTAGAGGATCTATTACCATTGGTATTGTTGAAAAATGATACACATCGGCCGAAAAAAGGTCGATGCCTAAATGCTTTCCTATAAAATCTCTAAAGCTGTTTCTATAATATAGGGAGAAGCTGGCTAAGACAAGTCCTAGTAGAGTACCGAAAACACCAACAATAAATCCATGCAGAACGAAAATAGAAAGGATTTGATCATCTCTAGCACCTAGGGCCTTCAGTAGACCGATTTCTTTGCTTTTTTGGACGGTAATTGTAATAAGTGTACTGCACAATCCAAAAGCGGCCACGATGATTATAAAAAACAAAATGAAAGTCATGGCGATGCGCTCGATAGCTATCGCTGAAAAAAGAGGTTTATTTTGATCTATCCATGTCAATGCTTCTTCAGGGGGTTGAAGTCGAAGATTTAGCCGTTCTTTGACTTTATTTGCAGCTAAAGGATTTTGAATACGAATAGAAACCCCGTGCACGCCATTGCCAAGACTGTACAAATATTGGGCGTTGGCTAAGGAGGTTATAAAATAACTGGCGTCGTATTCGTAAAGACCAGTCCTGAAAATACCGGTAATGGTAAATTCTGAAGGCAAGATAGTAGTTTGTTTGCCTTTTTGGTAATTGTCTCTGAAAGCCTGGAAGTGTCGAGGGGCATAAATCAGGACTTTATCTCCAAGGTAAGCATCGCTATGTTTGGCCCATTCTTCCCCAACGATAACCGACTCTCCTTCCAAGTCATAACTTCCGGCAATAAGAAATTTTTTTATTGGTATGACTTTCTCTTCTAGATCAATGTTTATTCCGCGTAAAATAGGAGTAGTGATACGGCTGGCGTACTCAACCATTACTGGGCCACTGACAAATGGTGCTGCCCCAACAACCAGCGGATCTTTCTCTACAAGTTCCATGATAGCTTGAGGTCGAGAGAGAATTTCTCCATTGGATACCACTAGGTGGGCATTAAATCCGATAATCTTCTTTTCAAGTTCAAGGCTGAATCCAGCCATCACAGAAAGGACGATAACCAGGACAGCAACCCCCAAGCTGACTCCAAGAACCGACAAAAGAGTTATAACCGAGACAAAACTTCTTCTTGGACGAAGATAGCGAAGGGCTAGAAATAGACTAAAGGGCAGATGCATAGCGCTAATTTTTATGAAATATATAAGAATGATTTATTTTTTCTCTAATCTTTTTCTAATAGCCTGTGCCTTGTTCAATAGTTCAAAAAGAGCTTTTTCATCTCCTTGCTGCAGAATGTTTAATGCTTTTTGAAATTGTCGAATAAATTTTTCTCCAATCTTCTGAACGTAATGTCGATTGGCCATTAATATGGATTTCCACAATCTTGGACAGCCTGCAGCAATGCGGGTTGTATCTTTAAATCCTGGGCCGACAAGCTGGAGACTTTGGCTGCTTACCGATTCAATAAGAACGGCGGCTAGGAGATGGGGAAGATGGCTTATTTCGGAAACCAGTGCATCGTGTTCTTCTGCTGACAGTTCGATGGGTATGGAGCCAAGTTTCTCCCAAAAAGTTTTTATGCAGTCAATAGCCAGCGGAGAAACATGATTGGCAGGCGTAAGAATCGTTGTTGATCCTTCGAAGAGCAAGCTGTTAGCAGCGTCAAAACCAGATCTTTCACTGCCTGTCATCGGATGGCTGCCGATCCATTCTACTTTTTCTCCAAGGAGTTCAGAAAACAGAGTCATGACTTCTTTTTTAACACTGATGACATCGGTGATAACGGTTTGAGGTTCAATATGGTCTTTAATCTGAAGTAAAATAGTTTTTAGAGCATCGAAGGGGACACAGATCACCACAAGATCGGCTCCTGCAATGGAAGAAGCAAGTTGATGATACAGATCAGCTTCAAGGCCAGATCTTTTGACTATATCTAGTTCTTCCTCTCTGGCTGCAATCGCTAGTTTTTTGCATAGCCCTCTTTCTTTGACTGCTTTCGCTATAGATCCTCCAATGAGCCCTGGTCCAATAATAGTAATTGTATCTATTGGAAAAGTCTTTTTGTTCACTTTTTGTTAAGGGTACGGAGGGGAAGCAGAATGGAAGGGAATGCTTCCAACAGTTTTGATAGTTGTTCTGGAGTTCCAATAGTTATTCTCACCCATTCGGCCAATCCATAGCTTTTCATTGGCCTGATGATGATTCCTCTTTTTAAAAAAGATTTAAAAACATAATCTCCATCTCCAACATGAACGAGAATAAAGTTTGCACTCGAAGGAATAAAACGCAACCCTAATCGATTGAACCCATCTTCCAGTCTTTTCTTCCCTTCTTCTGTTATTTTTAGAGTCTGGAGGATATGTTGTTTATCTTCAAGGCTTGCAGTCGCAGCCACCTGAGCCAGAAAATTGGTATTAAAAGGCTGTCTTGCTCTTTGCAAGTAATTGGCGATGCTTTTTGGAGCTATGCCATAGCCAATTCTTAAACCGGCAAGACCATGCATCTTTGAAAAAGTCCGGAGGATTACGATATTTTCTCTTTTTTTGATAAAAGAAAGAGTTTGGGGAGGATCGGGAACAAAATCGATATATGCTTCATCGATCGCAACGACAACATGCTCAGGAACAGTGTCCAAAAAATCGTAAAGTTGTTCATTGGGAATTCGAGTGCCGGTCGGATTGTTTGGATTAGCAATAAAAATTAGCTTGGTCTTTGGACCTATAGAGTGAAGCATCGCATGAAGATCATGAGAAAAGGAAAGGTCATCGACTTCCTTAAAGCTTGCTCCGAAGAGTTCCGCCATGAGCTTGTAAACGGCAAAGGCATATTTAGAAAAAATGACTTCTTCTGTTGATGAGGATGCAAAAAGATGAAAGAGCAATTCGATAATTTCGTTCGATCCGTTTCCTAAAACGATGTTCTCTGGATCGATGCCCAGAGAAGCGGCCAAAGCCTTTTTTAAAGCATATCCATTGCCATCTGGATAAAGATGGATTTTATGGAGATTTCTAGCGATTGCCTCCGCTGCGAAAGGGGAAGGACCTAAGGGATTTTCGTTTGAGGCCAGTTTAATGATTTCATTGGGACTGAAGCCATATTCTCTGGCAAGTTCTTCAATCGGTTTCCCTGGTTCGTAAGGGGTTAATTTTGTCAGGCTTGGATTGATCTGTGTGGAAATGATATTTGTCATTGGTATGAAAGGGTTGAATGCTGTTTTGTTTCCATTTTGGAGCTGTCAGAACGGAATGTCCACTGCATTTGATAGAAACTGGAGAAATTCATATTTAGCATGAGTAAAGATAATGCTCAAGCAATCAACACTTATGTATTAAATTTTCAAGACCATAAACCAGGGGTGATTTATTTTTTTCTTTCTCTATCTGTAGGAGGGTATCGATTATTTCAAGAGTGGCACTTTCAATCATCTTTAAAGCTCTTTCTGGAGGGATGAGATTGATATCGCCAACATGCCAAAAAAGACAGTTTTTTTCCCATCCGGGAAATAGATTTTTAAGAGGCTCTTTATGCTCCTCTTCCCTCAAAGCAATTCTAAGGGTAGCATTTTGAAGATCTCGAATATGAAGCTGTACTGGATCAGTCCCAGCAAAAGATAAAGGGATATTTTTTTGAATCAGGGTTTCCTTAACAAAAGGCGAGAGAAGCCCAGGGGTTTTTGAGGCGGCAATTCCTCTTGAAAAAGCCTCCCAACAGAGAGAGTGTTGGAAAGCATGAAAATTGAAAATAGCTTGAGCGAATCGACTCCTATAGATATTTCCTGTGCATATAAATAAAATAAATTTTTTCTGCATATATTATTAAAAATGATTATAATATTTAACTAGTAGAGAAATATATGCATTGGGAAAATAAAATCGCCCTAAATTGTCTTTTACAAGTTTTTCTTCTTTTTTCTTGATTGAATAATTTTTTTTAATTTAGTTTTCTTACATATGGCACAAACGACCTCTGTAGCTTTTAATTCTCCTATCGAAGGGGATGTAGTAGTAACTAGGATTGATGCGGCGATCAATTGGATGAGGAAGAATTCTTTGTGGCCAATGCCAATGGGACTTGCCTGTTGCGCTATTGAATTGATGTCTTCGGCTTGTGCTAGATTTGATATTTCTCGATTTGGAGCTGAAGTGATGCGATTTTCTCCAAGGCAGTGTGACGTGATGATTGTGGCAGGCACGGTGACATATAAAATGGCTTATTCGGTAAAAAGGATTTATGAGCAAATGCCCGATCCAAAGTGGGTGATTGCTATGGGTGCCTGTGCTTCCAGTGGAGGAATGTATAGAAGCTATTCGGTTCTTCAAGGCATTGATCAGCTACTCCCAGTTGATGTGTACGTTTCTGGGTGTCCTCCTCGGCCAGAGGCTCTACTAGATGCCTTGATCAAGCTTCAGCAAAAAATAGATAAGGAATCATCCTTACGTCACTTGAAACAAATAGAAGCCTAAAAGAGAAAGCAAGCAAAGTTTATGTCTGTATTGTCTTTTCCATTAGCCAAAGAAATTCAGAACCTCTTCCCTGCGAAACTATTGGAAGTCAAAGAGTTTCGTGGTGAATGGACCTTAATAATGGATTTAGCTATGATCCAGGAGGTTGCGAGGTTTTTAAAGGAAGAAAAAGGATTTTCTTTGCTTCTAGATATTTCAGGGGTAGATCATTTGGGAGAGGAGCCTAGATTTGAGGTTGTATATCATTTTTACAATTTAGAAAAAGGGGTTTCTTTGAGGATTAAAGGAAGAGTGAGTGAATCCAATCCGATCGTTCCCACCCTTGCTTTTGTTTATCCGACTGCTAACTGGCATGAAAGAGAAGCCTACGACATGTTTGGCATTATTTTTGAAGGCCATCCTGATTTACGTCGGATTTTGATGTGGGAAGGTTATCCTTATTTCCCACTTAGGAAGGATTTTCCTGTCGAAGGAAAACCAACGGATCAAAGTCCCATAGCCTTTGCTCGACCAGCCCCTCTGGATGGAGGTCCTTTTGTGTCTTCTCCTGCACCATTGTCGGATCAAAGAGAACCAAGGGCTAAGTGGGATGAAGAGAATCTTGAGGAACTAGAAGAAATTAAAGAATCAGAAAAGCTGCCCCTGCTTCAAAAAGAATAATTATAAAAGAACCATATGGCTGAACATCTAACAAGAGAAGTCCGCATGGAAGTTCCCGATGTAGGAGAGCTTCTCAGAAGTGCAGAAGAAATTTCCGGTGCGCCTGAAGGAGAAAGACTCGTGTTAAACATGGGTCCTTCTCATCCAAGTACGCATGGTGTTTTCCAACTTATTCTTGAATTAGATGGCGAGGTTATCACCAAAGCTATTCCTGAAGTTGGCTATTTGCATCGAGGGGATGAAAAGATAGCCGAAAATATGCACTATACCCAATTTGTGCCTTATACCGATAGGCTCGACTATCTTGCTCCTTTAGCCAATAATGTGGTCTATGCTTGCGCGGTGGAAAAGCTTTTAGGTTGGGAAATTCCTCCTAGAGCACAGGTTATTCGTGTGATATGTGCTGAAATTGCTAGAATTTCTTCTCATTTGATGGGGCTTGGGGCTTATGCGATGGATTGTGGAGCTGTTTCTGTCTTTCTCTATACTTTTACAGAACGAGAAAAGATCTATACTTTGATTGAAGAGCTTACGGGAGCTAGATTTACAACAACCTATACAAGAATTGGTGGGTTAAGCAGGGATTTGCCTCCAGGATGGCCTGAAAAAGTAAAAGAGTTCGTTAAACAGTTCTTACCTAAAGTGGACGAGATAGAAGGCCTTTTAACTAAGAACAAAATTTTTGTTGATCGGACTCAAAACATTGGGGTCATTTCCAAAGAAGACGCTATTGATTATGGCTTGACTGGTCCGAATCTAAGAGGCAGTGGGGTCAATCATGATCTAAGGAAAAAGAATCCCTATCTTGGATATGAAAAATATGATTTTGAGGTGCCTTTGGGGAGTGTGGGAGATTGTTTTGATAGATATATGGTGAGAATTGAAGAAATGAGGCAAAGTTGCAGGATTCTAGAACAAGCCTTATCGGATATCCCCATGGGGCCAATTGCTGTGGATGAGCCCAGGGGGTATCTGCCTAAAAAAGCTGATGTTTTGACGAAAATGGAAGAGCTGATTCAGCATTTTATTATTGCGACTCAGGGAGTGAATGCACCTGTTGGGGAAGTATATTTTGGAGGAGAAAATCCAAAGGGAGAGCTAGGCTTTTATATTGTAAGTAAAGGCGGAGGGGTGCCTTACCGGTTAAAAATTCGGTCTCCATCCTTTGTTAATTTAAGTATATTGCCTAAAATTCTTCCAGGGCATCTTTTAAGCGATGTGGTAGCTATTTTGGGGAGTTTGGATTTTGTCATGGGAGAGTGTGATAGGTGAAGGGGAGTCTGCCCGATTTTTCAGAAAAAAAGAAGCATGTTTAGTATTAGTTGTATTAGTAAGGCATTGAAAAATGAACGCGACAGAAAAAGATGTTCCTCAGTTAGAAGAAAGTTTTCTTGAAGAAGCTGAAAGGATCATTAGTCAATATCCGGTTTCTAAAAGAAGCGCTTCCTTGCCTTTGCTACACTTATGGCAAAAGCATTTTGGATTTGTTTCGCCGCAAGGGGTCCAGTGGATTGCGGAGAAGTTGGGTTTAGAACCAATAGCGGTAGAGGAAATTGCGACTTTTTATCCAATGATTCGTCAAAGGCCCCTTGGGCATTATCAATTTAAAGTTTGCAGGACACTTTCCTGTGCTTTGGCTGGAAGCTACGAAATTTTTGAATATATCAAAAAAAGTTGCAAAACCGTTAATGAAGTTGGGCATCATGTTTATGTAAGTGAGGATGGAAAGTTTTCTGTAGAATTTGTTGAATGCTTAGCAGCCTGTGGAAACGCCCCGGTGATGATGCTTAACGAAGAAGAATGGATGGATGTGAGTCAAACTAAAATTAATGCGATACTCGATCATTTAATGAGGGAAAAGAGAAAAGAGGAGTTATAAACGCATGCCTAAAGCTGAATATAGACTGATACTTAAGCATGCCGATGAGCCTGGTTATACTGTCGATATAGATTGCTATCTGAGGCATGGGGGATATCAAGTTTTGAAAAAGGCTCTTGCCATGGCACCTGACCAGATCATTCAAGAAGTCAAGATATCAGGCTTACGAGGCAGAGGTGGGGCAGGTTTCCCGACGGGAGTAAAGTGGGGCTTCATTAATCATGAAAAAAACACAAAACCAGTCTATTTACTTTGCAATGCGGATGAATCTGAACCAGGAACATTTAAGGATAAACAGATTATTTATAAAGATCCGCATCAGCTGATCGAGGGCATGGTCATCAGTGCCTATGCCAATCGAGCCCATTTAGCTTATATCTATATTAGGGGAGAATTTGCAAAAGGTGCTGAAATTCTTGAAAAGGCCTTGGCAGAAGCAAGAGAGAGAAACTTTTTAGGGAAGAACATTCTAGGCAGTGGGTATGATCTAGAAATTTATGTTTTTCGTGGAGCTGGAGCCTATATCTGTGGTGAAGAAACCGGTTTGATAGAATCCTTAGAGGGAAAAAGGGCGTATCCAAGAATCAAACCCCCTTATTTTCCAGCGGTACTAGGCTTGTATATGTGCCCAACCATCGTCAATAATGTGGAGACACTCTGTCATGTAAAGCATATTGTGGAGATGGGAGGGGCTGAATATGCTCGAATAGGCACCCCAAATAATACTGGCACTCGAATATGGTGTGTAAGTGGAGACGTTAATAAGCCTGGTTACTATGAATATCCTTGTGGTGCCATCACTTTTGGAGAACTTCTCTATGAGATCTGTGGCGGCATTAGAAATGGCAACAAGCTCAAAGCAGTAATTCCTGGTGGGTCGTCTGCAAAAGTTTTACGAGCGGATATAAAATACAAGATTCCTAGAAAAAAAGAGGATGGATCGACAGAGGTGGTTGAGATGGGGCTAGAGGATATCCCATTAGATTTCGATACAGTTGCTGCTACTGGCTCTATGTCAGGATCAGGGGGAATAATAGTAATGGATCATACACGGGATATGGTTGAATGCTTGCGGAACATTGCTGAGTTTTACGCCCATGAATCCTGTGGCCAATGTACGCCATGTAGGGAAGGCTCACTTTGGATGAAGAAGATGCTTGATAGAATCTGTACTGGTGGGGGAAGGCCTGAAGATAGTAAATTACTTCTTGAAGTAGCTAATCATATTGCTGGTAGAACCATTTGTGCCTTTGGAGAGGCTTGTGCTTGGCCTGTGCAAAGTTTTGTAGAGATGTTTGGAGAAGAGTTTGATGCGAAGCAAAGAAAAGAGTCTTCTTTGGAAATTCTTGAACCCCTGACAAATAGGACTGCTTAAATTGATTATAACAAAGCCAACGGTGTATCGGATATGAGTGCTTTAATCAAAAATCCTTTTAATCATGACTTGCCCCCCTTAGAGACTCCTCTTGTAAATGTTCAGCTCGATGGACAATGGGTTAAAGTCCCCAAAGGGTTAAATGTTATTGAAGTGGCTAAACGATTTGGCAAGTTTATTCCTCACTATTGCTATCATCCTAAACTTTCCATTGCGGGCAACTGTCGAATGTGCCTTTTCGAAATGGGCATGCCGAAGCTAGATGCAAATCGGAAGCCTGTTGTTGATGCTGAAGGAATGCCTGTGATTAATTGGTTGCCTAGGCCGCAGATTGCCTGTGCCACTCAAGCCACGGAAGGAATGGCTATTAGGACCAACTCGAAACTCGTTAAAGATTGCCAAGAGGGAGTGATGGAATTTCTTCTTATCAATCATCCCTTAGACTGTCCCATATGCGATCAGGCAGGAGAATGTCGGTTGCAGGAATATGCATATGATTTTGGGAAGGGAAGGAGTCGGTTTGTAGAAGAAAAAGTAAAGAAACCCAAGCGGGTTGACTTTGGGCCAAGGATTATTCTTGATGATGAAAGATGCATTTTGTGTTCTAGATGTATTCGTTTTGCAAGAGAGATTGCCAAGCAAGATGTGATAGGATTTGTGAATCGTGGCAGCTATTCTACATTAACAGTTTATCCAGGGAAGGTCTTTGATAGTAATTATTCACTGAATACGGTGGATATATGTCCTGTAGGTGCTTTGACGAGTAAGGATTTTCGTTTCAAAATGAGAGTTTGGTTTCTGAGGGAAGCTAAAAGTATCTGTACGGATTGCGCTACGGGATGCAATATTATCATAAGCAGTAGAGAAAACATTGTCTACCGGCTGACACCACGGGTAAATGAGGAAGTAAACTCTCATTGGATGTGTGACCAAGGAAGACTTGGCTTCCATTATATTCATAGCAAAAAAAGAGTGACTGAGCCTGCTTCTCATCTGAATGGATCGTTGTTTCCTCTTGAATGGCCAGAGGCCTTACGCACTGTTGCTCAAAAGCTTATGGAATTTTCTCCCTCAGAAATCGCTTTTCTGGTCTCTGCAAGGCTTACTTGTGAAGAACTTTACCTTGTAAAGAAGCTCATGGAGACATTAGGAAAGGGGACAGAAATATTTTCAGAATTTGTTCAAAGAAAAGGCGTTGCGGATGGACTCCTTAGAAGTGCTGATCTCAATCCTAATACTAAAGGAGCTATAGGTATTGGCATTGGAAAGGAAGGGACGAGGATTGAAGAATTAAAAAATAAGATTCGAGCTAAAGAAATCAAATGTCTTTTTGCTATTCATGAAAATCCGGAAGAAGTTGGCATTCAGGAGGATATTCTTTCTTCCCTTTCTTTTTATGTTTGGCAAGGGCTGATTCCGGGGCCTGCAGTGCATAAGGCAAATGTTCTATTGGCAGGAGCAAGTTTTGCTGAAAAAAGCGGAACGATGATCAATATTGCCGGTAGACTACAGAAACTGCATAAAGCTATTCTTTGCCCAGGAAGAGCTAGAGAGGATTGGAGAATTTTACGAGATCTGCTCCTTTTGGTTGGAATGAAGGGGAGGGTCTTTGAAAAAATTAGTGATGTTTTTGATGTCATGTCCAAAGAAATCGACTTATTTGAAAGCATTTCTTGGAATACAGTAGGAGATTTAGGGATAGATCTGAGTCAAAAGTTAAAAAACCGATCAATTCTATAAGAAAGAGAGTTTAGTAATGGATGGTTCTTTGACTGTTTTTATTATTAGCACATTGATTAAGATTGCCGTCGTTGTTGGGGTTCTTTTAGGCATTGTTGCTTATACTGTTTTAGCCGAAAGGAAAATATGCGCTGCCATTCAAGATAGAGTGGGACCAAACCGCGTAGGACTTCCTTTTCTCAAAGGACGATTTTGGGGATTAGGCCAACCAATTGCCGATGCCTTTAAACTTATGCTTAAGGAACAATTTGTTCCTGGAGTTGTAAAAAGGTTTTATTACACCCTCGCTCCTTTTTTTGTCATTGTCCCTCCTTTATTAATCATTGGTCTTATCCCCTTTGCATCGGTAGATCCGGTGACGATCTCTTCTTTGAAGATCGTTGTACCTCAGCCTGGAGTCATTATCAATGCAGGAGCTGGCGTCTTATGGGCATTTGCTATTAGTTCTTTGAGTGTTTATGGGATTGTCCTTGCTGGATGGGCTTCCAATTCAAAATATGCTTTCCTTGGAGGCATACGATCTACTGCCCAGATGATTTCCTATGAAGTAGCACTAGGGTTTTCCGTCATACCTGTATTTCTTCTGACAGGAAGTTTGAATTTTTCGGATATCGTTAAATTTCAGATAGAACACGGTTGGTTGATGATTCCTTTTTTTGCGCAACATTTGGATTGGAAACTCTTTGCAATGTGGCCCTTTCTTTTTATCTCTTTTCTGATCTTTTTGGTAGCTTTGTTTGCTGAGACGAATCGAGCGCCATTTGATTTACCTGAAAGTGAACAGGAGCTAGTGGCTGGATATAATACAGAATATGGAGGGATGAAATTCGGTATGTTCTTTTTGGGGGAATATGCTGCAATGGTGGCGGCAAGTGCTTTGATTATTACACTATTTTTTGGTGGCTGGAGTCTGCCTTTTGGGTTATTGACAAAGGGAATGAGTATTGGTGCGCTGTTAATTCAGGCGTTGGTGTTTTTATTAAAAATTCTTGTATTTTTGTTCCTATTTATTTGGATTCGATGGACTCTTCCTCGCTTCCGGTATGATCAACTCATGAACCTGGGGTGGAAGATTTTTCTTCCTCTTTCTATGGTTAATATTGGTTCTGTTGCTATGCTTTTGGCTCTGTTTAAAACTCTTTGAAGCCAATTGTCTCTATCCCTCGCAGGCTTCCAAACCAAAATATTTTAAAAAGAAATTTAAAAAAATGGTTTTTTTTCTTGAATTATACTTGGAATATAGAAACTTTTTGGTTTCGGTTTTTTGTAATAAGTAGTTTCAAAACATAAATGGAGGGTTCCTTAGAATTGGTACCAAAAGAGAACATACAAAAGCTTCCTGAGACTGCTCCACTATCCTTGGTAGAGAAAGCATGGATTAGCGGTTTCTTAGCTGGCATAATGGAATATGCCGAGGCTGGAAGACCCTTTCCTTCTATTCCCAAATGGGCACCAATTTCCCCAATAGCGCGACAATGGGCAGAAGAATTCATCTTTAATTTACTCTCTTTTCCTCAAGCAGAGCGACAAAAGGAAGGAGTGTCTTCTGGGGCTAATCATTTAACCATCAAAATATTTTTTGGGAGTCAAACGGGCAACGCCGAAGAGCTGGCAAAGCGAATGGGGCGGAAGTTGCAGTCTGTAAAGTTTCCCGTATCGGTCATCGATCTAGCTGATTTCAAAAGCGTTGATTTAACTAAAGAATCCTATGCTATTTTCTTTATAAGTACTTTTGGGGAAGGGGAACCTCCAGATAACGCGAGAGAATTTTGGGAGTATTTGTCTTCTTCAGAGGCTCCTAGATTAGAAAATCTTCAATATGCTCTTTTGGCATTGGGAGATTCTGCTTATCCAGATTTTTGTCAAGCTGGGAAAAATGTGGATAAAAGATTGGAAGAGCTTGGAGCCAAAAGGATCTACCCAAGGATTGATTGTGATGTAGATTATGAAGAGTCGGCTTCCAAATGGATAGATAGTGTTTTGGAAATTTTGCCACGTTCTTTACAGATTTCAGATCAGAGTGAGCAGGCTCTTAGCGTGGAAATAAAGGGGGAAGGTCAAAAAGTGAGTGTTCCTTTGACCTCCAAAAAAGTTTTAGTTCCACAACCCCCTTTTAATAAACAAAATCCTTTTCCTTCGAGAGTGTTAGAAAACAGGCGATTAACATTGATGGGTTCTGAGAAAGAGACGCGGCATCTGGAGTTGTCTTTGGAAGGCTCTGATTTGAGTTATCTTCCAGGAGATGCCGTGGGCGTTTTCCCAACGAATTGGCCAGTGCTTGTTCAGGAAATCATCGAAACCTTAGGGTATACGGGAGAAGAGATTGTTCCCACGCCAAGTGGAGAAAATGTTCCATTGCGAGAAGCGTTATATCGGCATTACGAAATCAATTCTATCCTTGATGACTTTCCAAAGAAGGGGATTGGAGCTCTTGAACTTGTTAAAAATCTAAGATCCCTTTCTCCCCGATATTATTCTATTGCCTGCAGTCCAAAGCTGTATGAAATGGAAGTTCACCTTACGGTGGTAGTGGTGAGGTATATTCAGCATGGACGGTGGAGAAGGGGGATTTGTTCTAATTTTCTGGCTGAAGCCTCCCCCAAGGTCCCCATTCCTATCTTTATTCGTTCTAATCCCAATTTTCGTATTCCCTCTGATCCAGACGCTCCTATGATTATGATAGGACCAGGAACAGGGATTGCTCCTTTTAGGGCTTTTCTTCAGGAGAGGATGGCTATAGAGGCGAAAGGGAAAAATTGGCTTTTCTTTGGAGAACAACATCGTTCCACAGATTTCTTTTATCAGGAGGAACTGGAAGATTTTTTAAAGAAGGGTGTATTGACTCGGCTCGATACTGCTTTTTCACGCGATCAGTCTTATAAAATTTATGTTCAGCATCGGATGTTAGAGAATGCGCAAGACTTTTGGGGTTGGTTGCAGGAGGGGGCCTACGTGTATGTATGCGGTGATGCCCATAGGATGGCAAAAGATGTTGATGCAGCTATTCATAGGATTTGTGAGACGGCGGGAGGGCTTTCCAAAGAAAAAGCTCAAGAATATGTCCAAAATCTTCGCTCTACCAAACGATACTTGCGTGACGTCTATTGATGATATTCCAGTGGCATTCTGGCAGGATCATGACAGATAATAAAAATAAAATTAGAGTTTCTCTCATCCAGGAAGGCATGAGTATCAACTTTCTAATCACCACTTACCAATCAGTAAGAATAAATAAGAGCGGTTCTTTGGAAATAGGTAGGGAAAATATTCAAAGTATTAGTTGTAAAGACTTTTGTAAATCAGCTCAAGGTTTGTTTTGATTCACAATTAGGAAAGCCTCTGGATAGGCTTGATACAAAGGGGGGAGGTCCCACGGGATTTGAAGCCTAGTATAATCAGGAATAGAGAGGATTACAATTTTAGGCTTGGCGTTATAGGATATCCATCGAATTAATTCGATTAATCTTTCCTTTTCCATTGCGACACAACCAGAAGTAGGGGTATGTTCTCCATATCTTTCGTGGAGGAAAACAGCACTTCCAAAGCCTGGGATAGCATCTGGATAGTTATGTTCTATAAAGACCATCCATTCCAAATGTGGATCTTCGATGCGAAGGCGTTGCTTTTCAAACCATATTGGAGGAGAAGAAGCTTCAGAAATAGTGACAAGATGGTTATAATGAGATAAGGTGGGATCTTCGATCCAAGCATCTAGAGGGCTTTTTTTATGGTATAAAGGCCAGCTGGCCCCTAAAGGTAGCTCTTCAGCAACGCCCATGATTAATCCCAAATTAAAAATACCAGCTGGTGTCTTCCCATCTCCCTCTTTTTTTTGTTCTCCTACCTGTGCGTCGTGCAATCCTCTACCCCAGGACAAACCATTTTTGCCAATAAGAATGGGAATAAAATCCGACTCAGGGGTCCATTGTCCTCCATCTCCGATTCTTTCAAAAAATCTCATATACCCTTCACAAGAGGTTGGAGTAGGTACGACAACAGTAATTTTTTGTTGTTTAGGAAATTTTTTGGGAAACATTCTCTCGATCTTATCTATAAAATACAAAAGAAAAAGAGAAAAAAGGACAAGTAAAAGGCATATAAAAAGACTTACGAAAAGGGTTTTGTTAGGACGAGCAGTCATCGTTGATCCAGAGTAGTTCAACTTTTTTTGACAAAAGGGAAAATTGACTATCTAGCCATATTTATAGCTCTCTATTGACCTTTTGAACTTATAATCTTAATTTTCTATAAATACTAAATAAGGATGTCTATATGTTAACAAAAATTGGGAGTGTGCTTGGGGGAATAGTTGTTCTTTTGATGTCATACTTTTCCTTCTCTCAAGCCTATCATGAGCACCAATTACAAAAAGCAAAAAAAGAATTTAGTGCTGCTTTTTCTTCTGGTTTGTCAACTTTACCTTCTGACTCAGAGCAACAAGGAAGGATGAGTCAAGTCCAAGGACTTCTTGCGGATCCTTCGCACGCTAGCGAAGCGACCATTATGCAGTTGCAAATGGCTGCTGCAAATTCCAGAAACTATGCTCAATCCATAAGAAGAACCATCGAGCAAATAAAATCCAAACAAAATGAAATTGCTTCTCGTTTGCATATCAATCCAGATGATCTGATTACCGTTCCTCAAGCTTTGAAACTGGAACAACTTGCAAGCAGTGCAGATGGAGCAGACCAGTTTGCTCAGTTTGTAGAAGCTCAAATTCCAATGGTTCAAAAGGCAATTAGTCAGGGAAGAAGAGGAGAAAATTCTAATAAAGAAGAAAGCAATAGATCTGATAATAATGCTTCGAATCCATCTACTTTCAGAGGATATACGGGAGCTGTCGGCTCTTCCTATTATCCTCCCCCCTATTATCCTTATTGGTATCCTCCCTATTGGGCTTATTCTCCTTGGTTTTTAGGTCCTTATTGGTGGGCTCCACTATGGTATCCGTGGGTAGGCTGGGGGTGGGGTGCTGGGATTGGATTAGGATTTTGGGGAGGGGGTTGGGGATTAGGAATTGGAATAGGTTATCCTTTTATCCCTGGAATTTCTCTTGGATTCTTCTTTGGAAGGCCCTGGTGGGGAATGCCCTGGTATTCTGTTAGTTCGTTTAACAGGACGACTATTGTTAATAACAATACGATTATTAATCGGAATATGTTCAACACAACAAGGAATTTTGGAACTTGGGGAACTCATTCTTTTAATGGAATGTCCCCTCTAAGTCATAACAATTGGTCAAGGAATTTTTCTGCTCAATCTTATGGGGCTTCCCCTCATACTTTTACTCAAAGGGCGATTAACCCTAGAAGTTCTTTACTGGGACATGGAGGCGGAACATCTTTTAATTCTCCAGCCGTTCATTCATCTCCCTCTTCCATGGCTAATGCTAGACTTGGGGGATCTCAGTTCCATCAGGGGCTTCCCACTAGAAACTGGGCTTCACCCGCTATGAGAGGATATGGTCATGCTCCTTTTTATGGGGGAGCACGTTTTCATGGGTATCCTGGGGGTAGAGGAGTTCCTGGCGGCTTCCATGGTGGTGGACCTCATGGAGGTGGGTTTCATGGCGGGGGTGGATTCCACGGGGGTGGTGGATTCCATAGATAGTGGAAAAATACTTTCCCTTAGAACTCATTAGAGAGAGAGGGTTTCTCTTCGTTTAGGAGTAGAACCTTGTTTTGTATCAGACATTGAAAATCCAATCCAAATAGACCATTTTTCCTTTTCTTTGTCGTTTTTTAGAGAAGAGTTTTTCTTTTCAAATCGGTTCTTTTGATCTTCTGTTTTTATCACACTGTTGTTTTCTTTTAGGAGGGTTCGACCCAGTTCCATACATGCCTTCAGAATATGTTTTGTCAAAGGAGAAAAAAGAGCTGCTTTTACAAAATCCTCTTTTGATGAAGAACTTTTCAATTGCTTTTTTGATTGGGCTTTCTTTTTAGCTTCGGAAATCGTAGCTTTTGCTTTTTCTGAAGTAGCAGAGATTTTCTGTTTCGAATCTGGCTCTTGAAATCTTTCCTTGGATGTTTTATGGGACGAGCGGTTAAGATCTTTGTGAGTGGTTGCTTCTGTCTCTTTAGTGGAAAGGTTTTTATCTATTGCCTGAGATTTTTCTTTCTCTGTATCACAAGCATAAGTTTTTTTGGATAAGTCTTGGATACGAAAAGAATCGTAAAGTTCTTTGGCCCAACTAAAAAGATTCGATACTGTCTCGTAAAGAGAGCGGGCGCCAGTGATAATTTCTTTCCAATTGAGGAAATCTTGATCTAGAAGTATTGTTTTTTTGTTGTTCCAAAAGGGATGGAACTGGGCATTTAGATGGTAATTTCCACTCTCTGTGGCGGTAAGTTTTACAGAAAAATGTTTGTAATCCATAAGTTTTTTTTCCTTTTTTCGTCTAAGAATAAGAAGTGGGTTGAAAAATAGAACAGCCTCATTTTTTTAGTAACGATACGAGGGAATAGAGAGAGAAAGATCTGGGTGAACATTGATTTGAAATGATGAATTTAGATTTTTCAAAGAACTGCCTTCCTATGGCCTTGGAACAGGCACCAATTTTTTTTTTGGTTGGTGCGACATCAACTGGGAAAACAGCAATCGCTCATAGGATTGCTGAAGCAACGGGGGTGTCCCTTTTGTCTATTGATTCAATGCAAGTCTATAAGAAACTTGACATAGGAACAGCAAAACCTTCTCTACATGAGAGAATTCGGTATAGGTATGGGGGTATAGATCTTGTAGATTGGAAAGAGTCTTTTAATGTCTTTCTTTTTATCCAATGGGCTAAAGAGTATTTATCCAAAGAACTGCAACAAAATCGGGCTATCTTAGTAGTTGGCGGCTGTGGTCTTTATTTCCGGGCGATGACTAGGGGACTTTGTGCGGCACCTGCAGCGGATGCTCTGTTGAGAAAGTCATTAGAAAAATTAGATAGGAAAAAACTAATAGAGCTTTTAATACAGATCGATCCTTTAGCCGCATCTGCTATCGACTGTTCCAATCCAAGGAGAGTGATTCGAGCCATAGAAGTTAAAAAATGTAGTGGCATCTCTATTATTGAATGGCAAAAAAAAACAACCTTTCCGTTGGTGGTTCCTGCATTAGCCTTTTGGATTGATCGTCCTAAGCCAGAATTAGAAATACGCTTAAGGAATAGAATCCAAAGTATGTTTGAAGCGGGATGGGAAAAGGAAACATGCATGCTACTTGAAGAAGGGGGTATTGGGGCAATCGAAAGTTGCCAGGCCATTGGTTATAGGCAAATTGGCCAGTATTTGCTGCAAAAAGAAAAAAATAAAGTAAAATTGATGGAGGATATATTAAAAGAGCATTGTGCCTATGGAAAAAGACAAAAAACTTGGTTCAAAAGGGAAAATTCTTTAAGTTACTGTTTGTTGAAAAATGAACAGGAAGAGTGTTCATTTATTAAAAGTTATATTGAAAAAATAAATTTTTTTATTCGTAAATAAATAAAAAGGTTAATTTTGTCTTATAGGAGGAAGAGAAAAAAGAGATTTTTGAGCTAGCGAGCATGATATCTTTAGTCGAGGAGGAGAAAAAAGAAATAGGTATCCTTGTCGGATTAGATAAAGGAGAGAAGAATTTTGAAGAAGCTTTTGAAGAGTTGGAAGAATTAGCCATTTCGGCGGGTGGATGTATTATTGAAAGAATTGTCCAGCGGCTCTCTTCTCCAACAGCTCCTTTTTATATTGGGAAAGGGAAAGCAAAAGAGATTGCTGAAATTTGTAAAGAAAAAAAGGTTTCTTTTGTTCTTTTTAATGACGATCTATCTCCTATTCAATGCCGTAATTTGAGTTCTCTTTTCGGTTGTAAGGTGCTGGATCGAACCCAACTTATTTTAGATATCTTTGCACAGAGAGCAAAGACACGGGAAGGTAAACTCCAAATTGAACTTGCCCAACTTCTCTATCTGCTTCCTAGGCTAACACGGTTGTGGACACATCTCTCTCGACAGACTGGAGGAATTGGGACGCGAGGTCCTGGAGAAACTCAACTTGAGGTTGATCGCCGGCGTATCCAGGAAAAAATTCATAGATTAAAAAAAGAGCTCGAGGAGGTAAAGAAAACTCGATTTATCCAACGAAGTTGCCGACAAAAGTCTTCATGGCCAACGGCTTGTCTTGTTGGATACACTAATGCGGGGAAATCCACCCTTTTTAATCTTCTAACCAATTCGAAAGTCCTTGTTGAAAATAAGCTTTTTGCTACCCTCGATCCGACCATTAGACTGTTTGAAGCCTCAGGCGGTCAAAAAATATTTCTGTCTGATACGGTTGGTTTCATTCAAAAGTTACCTTTTCATTTAGTTGAATCTTTTAAGGCAACCTTAGAAGAAGTCAAAGAGGCCGATTTGTTAATTCATCTGGTAGATATTTCCCATCCTTTATCTGAAAATCAGATTGAAGAAGTTAATAAAGTTTTGGAACAGCTTGGAGCCTTAGACAAACCAACAATTCTGGTCTGGAATAAAATCGATTTAGTGAAGTCCAATGGACTCATTAAAAGAAGAATCCAAGAATATCCAGGTAGTGTACCTATTTCTGCGGCAACGGGAGAGGGATGTGAAAAGCTTTTGCTTAAAATTGAGCAGTGGTTGAAAACAAAGCGTCGATATCTCTCTTTAAAGTTGCCTGTCGATAGGATGGACATGGTTGCTAAATTTCATCAGGTGGGCTTTGGAGTCGAGACCGATTATCAGCCTGAAGGGATTTTAGTTAATGGATGGATTCCCCTTTCTTTTGTTTCTTCCTTCGAACCATTTAATCTTTTATCCAATGGCCATGAAGCTAATGATCATGAGGGACATGAAAATGGCAATATGAAAAGGATACAATAAGAAAAAAAACTCATTTTAATATATTTTTTCTTCTTTTTAAGATTGCCCTAGGAGCGAGCAAGGGGAGAAAATTTTTATATGATACATCCAACGGCAATTGTTAGTTCCAAGGCTGAAATTGGGAAAGATGTTTCTATTGGTCCATGGGCTATTGTGGAAGCGGGCTGTTCTATTGGTGATGGTTCTGAAATTCGGGCCCATGCAGTAATAACAGGGAATAGTCAGATTGGAAAAAGAAATCAGATTGGTTTTGGCGCTGTCATCGGGGCTGAGCCTCAGGACGTGTCGTTTAAAGGAGGATTTTCTTCGGTTATTATTGGGGATGATAATATCATTCGAGAATATGTGACTATCCATCGTGGTTCGGCCGAATCGTCTGTTACAAAAATTGGTAATCATTGTTTTCTCATGGCTGGAAGCCATGTAGCACATAACTGTTTGGTGGAAGATCAGGTTGTTTTAGTCAATAACGTTCTCCTTGCTGGCTATGTTCATGTTGAAAAAAGAGCGTTTTTAGGTGGAGCAGCGGTTATACATCAACACGTTAGAATAGGGGAGCTTACGATGATTCGTGGTCAGACCCGGATTGGGAAAGATCTTCCTCCTTATTTTATGGCTGTCGATACGAACGAAGTTTCAGGTATTAATAGAGTAGGATTGAAAAGGGCAGGGATTACGGAAGAAATAAGAAGAAAAATCGAAGAGGCTTACAAGATTCTTTACTTTAGCGGATATAATGTTTCCCAGGCCCTGGAGAAAATTGAAAAAGTTTCGAAGTGTAATGAAATTCAAAAACTTGTGGACTTTATTCGGAAGACAAAAAGAGGAATTTGCATGGCTAGGAAAAAAAACAAGGAAGACCTTCCAGAAGAATAAAGCAAGAAGAGGCATTTAAAGGACAGAAAGAACCGGTTCTTTTGATATGGTGCCTATAAGAGAAAAGCAGCCAAAAAACTGCAATATATCTAATAGTTAGAAAGACTAAAGAGTAATGAATAATTATTGGTTTTGCCATGCCAATCCAGTTATAAACAGGCATGGCGAACTTATATGCGCTGAAGAAGTTTGATCTGCTGATCGGTCGGAGTATCAATAGGCAGTAGCGAAAGGCGTCGGGAAGGGGAGGTGTCGGCCAAACGGACTCCGACACATCGGTGATACTCACGAGGACTAACTGTAGATGATTGGATAAAAAGCAACGAGAGCGCCGCACAGGGCGTATACAAAAGTCTCCAGAGCCGGGCAAAAGGAGGATCTAAAGAATCAGCGGAAAACGCTAGAAAGGTTATGTTTGGCTTAGGGTAAAACGGTGGCCGAACGGCTGGGGTATTGAAAGCTGCGGACTAAACTACAAGAGAAAGAATTTCCTCATGTCTGATGGAAATGGAGGAATGGGGAGAGATCTCCGATGGTCATGGTGGCTCTCAAGGACCTGCTAGTCTGGTTCGGTTTCGAGTGGTCCCTAGAAGTTTTGCTTATCTCATGGAACCAATATCCCCGTCATGAACGCCGACTCTCTCTCTGTAGGAAGAGGTGCTCAAAGAACTCTTTTCAATCATTCCCTGCTTTCCCAACTCCCCTTTCTTTACGGTTTGCGCAAATACAAAAGAAAAGACCAGAGGCCAAGGTGGGGAAAGCCGATGAGGCCGGAAAAGACGATGTGGCGAACGATCCCTAGAGGAGAGCCTGCCGCTCAACCGGAAGAAGCACAAGCTTCTTACGGATCTCTTGCCTTCGCTACGTAGCTGAGAAGGAGCGTTTTCTTATCTATTTCTCCGGCTTGAACCGCTTAACAGAAACCTCTAGCGAACGCGGAGAGCGGGACCAGCTAGTGGCAGAAGACTCCTCCAGTCCGAACGTCTTGTAGGATCAGATGTGGAAACAGGCGCTCAAGGATGCTTACGAAACGGATGAGAAGTGGTGGTTCGCCTCCTCGGCAGCGATCGGTCTGAAGATCCGCCGCATGGAAGGATGGATGGGAACTGAGAAGCGATTTGCTTTTTGGACGCAGCGTTCTGCCAGACGATGCGCCTTGCTCTGAACGAGAGGCGTACGGAGATCCATTATTCATAGGCAGTGAAGATCCCGAAGCGGTAGGCGATGCTGGCGGCAGCGACGCCGGTCTTTCCGAAGTCCTTACCGACAATCATGGGAAGCAGTATGGGAAAGGCTTCGGCGAGCTGCTCGTCCGGTTGTCTTGCATCCACAAGGAGAAGGGGGAGAAGCGGGGCAGCTTTTATGCTATCCGGCGGAACGCCAAGGACTTGTCCAAGGCCAAGCGGATCCGCAGGAATAACCTGGACAACAAAAAGTGCCGAAAGCTGATGCGCGAGGCGCAGGTGGAAATAGAGCGGTAACTGAACATGAGCCTGCGCCGGTTTCTCGTATTGCAAAAGCCCTTGGCGATCGCACCAGAGATCCTCGACTTTCGGGGTCTTTCTCCAAGCAAGGAGCTTTCTCGGCATATCATCCAGATGCAGACAGGGATGCTTCGGGATCGAATCGAATCGCTGGCGCCTGCGGGAGGTTCCCCTCAAGAAAAGGTCAACCCGGCCTATAACCCTCTGACTTTGTTCGAAGTGCGGCTATGTCCATCCAAAGAACCGATCCGGAGACAGGTTTGCGTACCTGCATTGCGGGTACGAGAGCCGTGCGGATTGGGTTGGCGCATACCACCTCAAGGAAAGGATCGGAGATTGGGAGAATATTGTCGTGGTCGCCGCGAAACCGGCTGGATGCGATTCTTTTGGAGAGGTTTTCCTGCAGGAACGGGAAAGCGCACGATTGGGAACCCGACGAGATGGGCTGTTCCGGGATGACAGACTCCAGCCATCGGATAACCACAGCGGGTAGACGCGAAACGGGAGTAATTGCCATCGCGACTTGTTGGAGCGCCGGTGGACCCTCCGCCTCAGGTTCGTCAATACCACGCCGCTTTTCCGGAGAACGAAACGGAATTGGTAATCTCGAGTCATTTCGGTCCAAAACCAGAACGAAAAGAACGAACTCGAATCAGGCGTAATCAAGACCCAAGAATGTTTTTAGGAACAGAGATGGGTTTCAATTTTTTTAAAAGAGGGAGAATACCCATCCCCTTTAGCAATAGGGGAGTATCACTAGAACTGAAGAATAGAATAACAAGGAAATGGGAAAAGCTTTTCTCTCCCTTTTAAATCACACAGCTCAGCAAGAAATCCTAATTCCATTAGATTCCCACCACACTTTTCGATAAGCAAAGCTGCAGTAAGCGCTGTATTACCAGTTGCCAACACATCATCTATAATTAAGATACTTTCTCCCTTGGTTATGGCGTCTTGATGTATTGTTAAAATTTCTTCCCCATATTCGCTTTTATAAGGCAATTCATAAGTTTTATAGGGTAATTTTCCCTTTTTTCGGATGGGAATAATCCCAACTCCCAAAGAATGAGCCAAAGCTCCTGCAAAAATAAATCCTCGGGCATCGATTGCAGCAATTTTATCAATTTTTTTCTTTTGATAACGAGAAATAAAGATTGTCATTATCAATCTAAAGAATTGTCCCTCACCGATTGCAGGGGTTATATCTTTGAATTGTACTCCCTGACGGGGAAAATTGGGGATATTTCGAATTTTTTCCTTAAGCCTTTCGATAGAGCTACTTAAAACATAGGTCATGTGAAAAAGAGTATTTTCCCTTTATTTCTACTATTTTTTTAAGGATTGTTTATTCGTAAGACGGTTTTTCCCTTTTTCTTGTTTTTCTAGCTCTTTTCGAATTTTTCGTAAAGCAATATTTTGGAGTTGACGAATTCTTTCCCTAGTTACATGAAATTCTTTTCCGATCTCTTCCAAAGTCATTTGTTCATTGCCTTCTAGCCCAAATCTAAGACTTAATATTTTTCTTTCCCTTTCATCGAGCTTAGGCAGCAATTCGAGAATAGTATTCTTAAGATTTTGGTCAAGAACAGATTGGTCGGGACTCGTTGCTGATTCATCCTTAACTAGTTCTCCCAAGGATGTACCATCCTCTTCTTCTCCTACCGTGGCATCGAGAGAAGCGGGTCTGATAGCAATCGTCCTTAACTCAGCAACTTTGGTTGTAGACATGCCAAGTTCCTCAGCTAATTCTTCATCTGTTGGATCCCTTCCAAGAACTTCCGACAGCTGCATGGCTACCCTTCTCATCTTAGCGATTTTATCAACAAGATGGACTGGAAGGCGAATTGTTTTACTTTGATTGGCTAGAGCCCGTTTGATGGACTGCTTGATCCACCATGCAGCATAAGTGCTCAGCTTCCCTCCCTTTGAGGGGTCGAAGCGATCGACCGCTTTCATTAGTCCAATGTTGCCTTCGGAAATAAGGTCTGGTAGAGGCAACCCACTATTGGCATAGTCATGTGCTATCTTCACGACCAACCGGAGGTTGGCCTGAATCATTTGCCGTCTTGCCTCTTGATCCCCTTGTTGTATTCTTTTAGCCAATTCCACTTCTTTTTCTTTTGTCAGTAGTGGAATCTGGCTTATTTCCCTTAAATAAAGTTTGAGAGCAGAATCGTTGTTATCCATTGCTTAATATTGATACGCTTAGAATTAGTGAAAAGTTGAGAAAGTAAATAAGAAATTATTGAAAATAACTTCCGTTATTTTGGTACATTAAGAAAAGGTAAGAATCAGATTTGTAATATTTGATTTGTACTAAAACATATTTTAAAAGTATAACAAGTCAAGGGAAAAGATAAAAAATTTAGATAATACCACCTGCAAATTTTTTAGCCTGCTCTGCAAGGGCAGTACTTAAATATCTTTCTCCTGTGCTGGCTGCGATAGCTACAATCAATTTCCCTTTATTTTCTTTGCGCTTAGCAATTTCGATGGCGGCAAAAACAGTAGCTCCAGAAGAAATACCTGCTAGAATGCCTTCTTCGGAAGCAAGCCGTTGAGCCGTAGTGATTGCCTCTTGATCAGTTACTGTAAAGACTTCATCAATTATCTTAAGATTCAGATTTTTAGGGACAAAACCTGCTCCTATCCCTTGAATTTTATGGGGACCAGGCTTTAGAGGTTCCCCTCTAAGAGTCTGAGAAATGACGGGGGAGGCAGCTGGTTCAACGGCAACAGAATAAAACGATGATTTTCTTTTCTTTATTACCTCACTCACTCCTGTAATCGTGCCTCCAGTTCCCACACCAGCAACAAAAATATCTACTTTTCCCTCTGTATCATTCCAGATTTCTTCGGCTGTGGTCCTCCGATGGATTTCAGGATTAGCGGGATTGTCAAATTGTTGAGGGATCCAGCTATTTTCGGTTTTCGATGCAATTTCTATTGCTTTCTCGACCGCCCCACGCATACCTTGTTGAGCTGGAGTCAATATCAGACGAGCACCAAGGAGGGCTAGAAGAGTTCTTCGTTCTATACTCATGCTTTCGGGCATGGTTAAAATAAGAGGATAACCTTTGGCAGCCGCTACGAAGGCCAATGCAATTCCAGTGTTCCCAGAAGTCGGTTCAATGATCGTTGTCTTAGCGTCTATTTTCCCTTCTCTTTCCGCCTGATTGATCATTGCTATACCAATGCGGTCTTTGACACTACTCAAAGGATTGAAAAATTCACATTTAATAGCTACTTGTGCCTCCAGTCCTTGGGTCATTTTATTTAATCGAACCAAAGGCGTCCTTCCAATTGTCTCAATGATAGAGGGAAAAATACGCATAGAATTAACTCTAGTAATAAAATAGACTATCTATAGTCAAGAATAATGTTAGACAAAAAGAAAAACTTATCAACGGTTTCGTATTTCGAGAAAATTTATTAGATTGGAAAATGAAAATCGCTTTTTTAAGTGACATTCATGGGAATCTAGAGGCTTTGGAATCGGTTCTGGAAGAAATTGCCAAAATACAAGTAGATAAAATAATATGTCTTGGGGATGTGGTAGGCTATGGGGCCGAACCTTCTCGATGCTTACAAAAGATAAGAGAACAGGCTGAGATCATTCTCATGGGAAACCACGATTATTACTGTTCTTTGCCTCAAATCCCAGAAGCGATTGCAAATCAACTGAATCCTATCGCTCTGGAAGCCATACATTTTACCCGGTCGATTTTGTCTAAAGAAGAAAAGCAATGTTTAGCTTCTCTTCCCTTGATTTGGCAAAATGAAGATCTTATGGCTGTCCATTCTAATTTTCGTTCTCCTACTAGCTGGCAATATGTTTTGTCTAATGAAGAAGCAGAAGAAAATTTTCGAGCGACTTCATTCCGTATAGGATTTTTGGGACATACCCATATTGTAGCTCTCTTTGTACAAAATGATCATTCTGTTTTTCAGTTTCGGTTCAAAAGGCTATTTCTCAAAGAAAATTTCCGATTTCTACTTAATGTTGGAAGTGTTGGACAACCAAGAGATGGGGATCCAAGGGCCGCTTTTGTTGTTTATGAAACTGAAAGTTATGAGGCAACCCTCTACAGAGTAGCCTATGATATTGAAAAGTCTGCGCTAAAAATTAAAAATGCAAAACTACCCATCCAATTGGCCGAAAGACTCCGGTGGGGTATTTGAAAATGGATTTAGGTATTTAGCGATCCTCTTAGGACTAAAGAAATGAAAATTTTAATCATCAAATTAAGTTCCTTTGGAGATATTATTCAATGTTTTCCAGTAGCTAGTGGGCTGTTAAAAAAGTTTCTTTCGGCAAAAATCGATTGGGTCACATATGATAATTATAGAGAGCTATTCGAATATCAACCTTCCATATCTCGTGTCTTTACTATCCCACATTATTCCTCTTGTGGGATGGTAGAATCGTTGGTTCAGATTATCAAGCTGATTAGGACGCTTCAAAAAGAGCGTTATGATATGGTTCTTGATCTCCAGGGTCTTTTCCGAAGTGGTATTATCTGTGGTTTTAGTGGAGCAAAAAGAAAGATAGGGCCATGGAATGGGAGGGAAGGCTCTCTTTTCTTTTATAAGGAGCGGATTATGCCTCCCCCTCCTCCAGCTCAAGAAAGATATCTAGAGTTTTTGCGATACTTAGGAATCCAACCCGATCCTTATGCTTTTCAGTTGCCGTTGCTTCCGCCAATTTTAGATATAAAAGACTATATAGTCGTTCATCCCTACTCCCGGTGGCCTTCCAAAATTTGGCCTTGGAGAAACTATCAAGCCTTAACCCTACGGCTGCCTCAATTCCATTTTGTTTTTGTTGGGATAGGACCATGGTTTCCTGTCAATGAAGCTAATTGCACGGACCTTCGTGGAAAACTTCCTTTAGGAAAGCTAATTGCTTTATTAGGCAATGCCAAAGCTATGATAAGTGGGGATTCGGGCCCAGCTCATCTGGCAGCCGCTTTAGGATGTCCGACCCTTGTGATGTTTGGCCCTACGGATGCGGCAGAATCTCGTCCGATAGGGAGAAAAGTCTTTGTGCTTCAAAGCGATGTTTCTTGTTCCCCATGTTGGCATGCAAATTGCTTAAACAAAGAGTCTCCCTTACAATGTTTGTCAGGCATAACGGTAGAATTAATTGTAAAAAAATTAATGATTCTTTTGGAAAATTAATAGCTTATGGAAAGCTTGAATTTATTAAATTTATTTGACAAACGATATAAATTTAAAATATTTATCTTTCAAAGGTGATTCTATGAAACCCCAACCAATAGACCAAACTATAAAGAAAAATAAAGAATGGACCGAGGCAGTGGTTCTCGAGGAAATCAAAAAATGGCATGAAGCAGGTAAGCCTCTTTTTTCCCATTACATGAGGAAGCATTATCAGGAACTTCTTGCTGCTGCTGTTCGATATTTTGGCAATTGGGGGAAAGCGGTGGAAGCTGCTGGTCTATCTTATGATGAAATCCGTCGTTACAAGGCCTGGTCGAAAGAAAAGATTATTCAGATGATTCAACAGCTTTATCGCCAAGGTACTGATCTTTCTTTTCGATCCATGATGCTTGGAGAATACGCGCCTATGGTTTATGCGGCTATCCGGCCCAATTATTTTGGAAGTTGGAAAAATGCACTTCTAGCTGCTGGATTGGCACCTCAGGACATTTATAGATATAAATCTTGGAAAAACGAAAATATTCTTGAAGAAATTAGAAGATTGTATAAAGAGGGTGCGGACTTAAGTTCTAAGCAAATGGAAAAGAATGCAAGTTCTTTAATCGCTATTGCCCGAAGGAGATTTGGTAGTTGGTCTTCGGCAATAGAACAGGCAGGCTTGGATTACGATAAGATTCGTAACCGAAAAAGGTGGTCAAAAGAGCAGATTATTCAAGGGATAAGGTCGTTAAAAGAAAAGGGAATTTCATTAACGAGTACGAAGGTCAGAGAGGTTAATCCTGCTCTTTTTGCAGCCGCTTGTAAAAAGAGGTTTTTTGGGAGTTGGAAAAAAGCAGTGGAAAACGCTTTAAGTTGATTTTTTCCCCATTCCAAAGAAAAAAAGGTTGACATCTTTGCAAGAGAAAGTCAAAAGTGACCAGATCTTGCAGACGTGTTAAATCTGTATAAAAAAACTCTCTTGCGAAAGGCTTTATTAAGCTGTCTATTCTTCTTTTTTTCTTTTCACCTCCTATTTTTTTGTTCTGCTGAAGTCTCTCATCCCATAAAAACCCATATCCAGATTAGGGTTGCAACCAGAAATGACCCTCCATTTTCCGTTCGAGGTATAGATGGAGAATGGGAAGGAATTGCGGTTGACTTATGGAAAAGGATCGCTGCTGATCTCAATATTTCCTATGAATTTATCGAAATACCCGGTGACCAACAGGCCCTTATTCGAAGCTTACTGGATAAGAAAGTAGATGTGGTGGTAACAGGGATGGGAATCAACATTGAGCTTTTAAAAAAGCTTGCTTTTAGTTATCCCTTCCTTTCTTCTGGGTTGGGAGTTGCTTATAGATCAAGTCCAATTAGTTCTCTACAAGCAGTATATCGGTTTATGTTAAACCCAGAATTTGCCGTTGTTGTTTGTGGGATGACACTTCTGACATTGATCGCTGGATTTTTTGTTTGGATTTTTGAAAGAAAAAAAAACCCTCATTTTGGAGGCAGTTTTATTCATGGTATAGGTAATGCTTTTTGGTGGGCCGCTGTTACCATGACGACTATTGGTTATGGGGATAAAGTCCCCAAAACTGTCGGCGGTAGGACGGTAGCTATGGTTTGGATGTTTGTTGGGGTGGTCCTACTGTCTTTTTTTACAGCGTGGATTACAGCAGGGGTGGCTTTAGAAAAAGTCAGTTTGGATATTATTAAACTTAAAGATCTTTCTCAAATTCGTATAGCTGCTGTAAAAAATTCGATGGGCAGCAGTTATTTAAAAAAAAGGCAAATTCGAGCGACCCTGTTTGATACCTTAAATAGTGCTCTGGAGGCTCTTAAAGAGAAAAAAGTAGATGCTGTTCTTTCCGAATTAGAACAGTTACGGTATGTAATTCAAAAAGATTTTGGGGGAGAATTAGAGGTATCAGAAAAAACTTTTGTAAGAATTGATTATGCATTTGCCTTCCGACCTGGGGAAGAAATCCTTCAGCTAGTGGATACATGGATGATCTCTCATCTCAATGAATTGAAAATATCAGAGAACCATGAGAAATATTGACTCTAGGAAAACTTTTCCTAAGGCGTTGCTGGTTGGTTTTCTATAAAAAGGTAATTTGGTCGAAGTTTTTTAAAACAATCGAATACAAGCCAGAACAACAACAAAAAAAAGCCCATTTAAAAGGAAACCAACGATACAGGAAGGCCGAAACATCTCTTTTAATGAAAGACTAAGGCCACCAAACAGGATACCAAAAAAATTAGCGACAAGGCCCAGAAAAGTAAAAAAACCAATCAAAGCAGAGCTAAATTCTGTTTCACTACCACTTGCTCTTAATATCAACTCACTAAAACCAATAACTATCCAATACAACAAGGTTGCAATGGCTATGAGGAGGCTAATTCTTCTGCTCCAATGAGCCAAATGATCCAAAGACTTTTTTAATGCCTCCTCCATGCTTCAATGATGCAATAAAAATGGAAATTATTCAAGAGCAGAAAATATTAAAAAAAACATTTAAGTACTTCTAATCACTTAAAGGGGGAGGGACTTCACAACAATCGAACACTTCTGAAGAGATGGCGGCGAAATCAAGGTCAGCTTTCCCATGGTTCAATGCAGAGAGAAAGCGCCAGTACACCACGTCAAGATAAGGCAATGGAACCCTATAGGACTGTACTAAATCTCTTGCCAGTGTTGCATCTTTAAATCCAAGTTGTAATGTGAAACCTGGTTCGCGAAAGGCTTTTTTAACGATAAGTTGGCCGTAATTTTCATAGAGGGGTGAACGAAACAATGCTTGATTGACAGCGGAAAGAAAATCTTGAGGGAGGATTTTAGCTCTTTGAGCTAAACAGAAACTCTCGCTTAAGGCTTCGATAACGGTCATAATTAGAAAATTGCCCAAAATTTTTACAATATTCGCTTTGGCGGGGTCTTCCCCAAAATTAGAATAACCTCTTCCTAAGGCTTGGAAGATGGAGTGACATTTTCTCACAGCTTCTAGAGGTCCAGCGGTAATAATCCACAATTCTTTTCTTGCAGCTGCATCAGGACGACCAAACACAGGTGCTGAAACAAGAATCTGGTTTTTGGCTGCATGCATCCTTTGAATTTCTTGAATGACTTTCGGACTCACTGTGCTCATAGAGAGATGAATACCTTCTTTGGGTAATCCATGGATGATCCCCTCGCTGCCAGCTGTGATTTCTAATAATGCCTCATCATTGGCAAGCATAGTAATGACAACATCACTGCTTGTTGCCACTTCTTTGGGACATCCAAGAATTTTGGCACCGAAAGCTGCCAAAGGATCAGCTTTTTCTTTCGTACGGTTGAAAATAAAGAGTTCTTTTCCAGAGGCCAAAAGGTTTTGGGCCATTGGATATCCCATCTTCCCAGTACCTATAAAACCAATTTTCATTGAAGATTTTTATAGCAAGAAATTAGAAACAAATTACAAAATCGTTTTTCATCTATTTATGATTCCATTGAGTATTTAACACAAACCCTTTGAAATGGTGGGTAAAAAAAATTTTGATTTTTACAACATAATGGTATTGAAACTGCTATTGTCGAGAAGAAACTTATTTTAAGTTGAGGGGTTCTTTTTTTTAAGGGAAAAATAATATTATGCTCTGGCTGGTCAAAGTTGCTCTTAGAAAGCCTTATACAGTCGCTGTTATGGCAGCGCTCATATTTGTCATGGGGCTATTGACTATTGAAACAACTCCAACGGATATTTTCCCCGATATTGATATTCCCGTTGTGAACGTTGTCTGGTTTTATCAGGGTCTGACTCCAGAGGATATGACCAATTTCATTACTACCTTTAGCGAGTTCAATCTTTCCCAGTATGTGGATAATGTAGCCCGAATGGAGTCAAGAACTTATTATGGGCTTAATGTTATTCGCATGTATTTTCAACCAGGAGTCCCAATCGATCTGGCCGTTTCAGAAGCGGTATCGATCTGTCAGACGGTTATAAAAAGAATGCCCCTAGGAACCACCCCTCCTTATGTTTTGCGCTATTCTGCAGCTGAAGTCCCCGTTATACAGTTGGCTGTAAGTGGGAAAACAAAATCAAATGCCGATTTGTTCGATTATACCTGGTATATTTTTAGAAGAGAATTAGCTACGATTCGAGGAGCCACTTTCCCTCCACCTTGGGGGGGGACAGCGCGATTCATTCGTGTCGATGCTTATCCAGATCAGCTTTTAGCTAGAGGCATCACCGCTCAAGAATTAATGGAAGTAATCAATAACCAAGTTTTGGATTATGCTTCCGGAGATATCAAAATAGGAGATCGTGACTATTTAGTCTCTGTGAACAATGTCCCAACGAATGTTCAAGAGATGAACGACATTCCGATTAAAAAAGTCAATGGACAAATCGTTTATATGCATGACCTAGGGTATGTCAGGGATGGAGGCGCAGTCCAATGGAATTTTGCTCGGTATAATGGCATCCCTGCTGTGATTATGCCTCTTTTGAAAAACGGTATGGCATCGACTTTGGAGTTAGTCGCTAATCTAAAAAAACTGCTTCCGATTGCTAAAGCTTCAGCTCCTGAAGGAATTGAAATCAAAGAATTAATGGATCAATCAGTATTTGTCCGGGCTTCTGTAGAAGGAGTGGTTAAGGAAGGGTTGATTGCTGCAGGCCTTACGGGGATTATGATTTTAGTCTTTTTAGGGAGCTGGAGATCGACTTTGATCGTTTTAACTTCCATTCCTCTTTGTATTCTTGTGGCTCTTTTCATTCTTAGCCGCATGGGCAATACCATCAACATCATGACTCTTGGAGGGCTTGCTCTGGCTGTTGGAATTCTTGTGGATGATGCGACAGTGGAGGTGGAAAATATCCATAGAAATCACGGTATGGGAAAGCCTCTTATTCAGGCGATTCTCGATGGCGCTCAGCAGATTGCTAATGCGGCTTTTGTTGCAACGCTTTCTATTTGTATCGTATTTACTTCTGTAATTTTTTTAGAGGGGCCTCCAAAATATCTTTTTACTCCCATGGCCTTAGGGGTCGTCTTTTCGATGCTTTTCTCTTATTTTCTCTCAAGGACCCTTGTTCCTACGATGGCCAATATGCTTATTCGACAGGAAGAGATCATCGAGCATAAAAGGAAAATCGAGGGCAAACCAATCTCACGTTTTATGCGGTTTCATCACTGGTTCATGGAACGTTTTGAAGAGTTCAGGGATAATTATGGAGAGCTTTTGAAGTGGGCCCTGCATCATAAAGGAGCGGTGTTTTTACTCTTTGGTATCTTGGGTTTTGCTTCCTTTGTAGCTTTGCCTTTTGTAGGAGAAAATTTTTTCCCTCCTGTAGACGCTGGTAAGTTTAGGCTTCATGTTTTTACCCCGCCAGGAACAAGATTGGAAACAACAGCCAGAATTTTCAGTGAAATTGAAGAATACATAAAAAAGGAAATTGTTCCGGAGGAAGAAATTGATTCTATAGTGGACTTAGGAGGGCTTCCTTTTTGGTTTCCTGCAGGAATGGCTTTTGGTGATTATATCAATGAAGGGACATTTGACGGAGAGATTTTAGTATCGCTGAAAGAAGATCATCATTCCACATTTGCTTACATGAAAAAGATAAGGGAGAAATTGCCAAGGAAGTTCCCTGGATGCGAGTTCTTCTTCCAACCACCAGATATGGTCAATCAGATTCTTAACTTTGGTTCTGCTGCTCCAATTGATATACAAGTTGTAGGAAAAGACCCGGATATTACGTCTCGATTTGCAAAAGAAATCCAAAAAAAAGTAAAAAAGATCAAAGGAGCTGCTGATGTTACCATTTATCAAAAAAAACAGCCCTATCTGCATCTAAAAATAGATCGAATACGGGCGCTTGATTTTGGTTTAAATCAAAGGGAAATTGCTAACAACATTTTAAACCAATTGAGTTCAAGCTATGTGGTGGCACCTAATTATTGGGCAGATCCTAAAACAACCATCAATTATCCGGTGGTTGTTCAAACCCCCCAGCACTTGATTGACAGCCATAACTCTTTGCTCAATATTAATCTTCACCCGATAAAGGAATATTATTCTGATCTCCTTGCTTCGAGAGAAGAGACTCAGCTATTGAGTAACGTGGTTTCGGTGGAGCATACCCAAAAGGCTGCCGTTGTCAGCCATTATAATGTCAAGCCTATTTATAATGTTTTTGTTAATGTGCAAGGAAGAGATCTGGGAGGGGTAGTCCACGACGTCCAAAAAGTTATCAATAGCGTCAAAAAGGAATTGCCTCCAGCCTATGAAATCCATATTCGTGGACAGGCTGAAAGCATGCAGAATGCCTTTGGTCGTCTTGGCCTTGGCATTGTTTTTGCCATTTTGATGGTCTACTTTTTGTTAGTAGTCAATTTTCAAGGGTGGGTGGATCCTTTCATCATTCTGATGGCACTGCCGGCAGGATTTTGTGGTGTTATCTGGATGCTTTATCTTACTGGCACAACATTTAGTGTCCCCTCGCTTATGGGGATGATTATGACCGTTGGAGTCGCCACTTCCAATAGCATTTTGCTGATTACTTTTGCCAATGAAGAAATGAGAAATGGAGCCGATGCTCTTACAGCTGCTTGGATGGCTGGAAGAATTCGGCTTAGGCCGGTTCTTATGACGGCTGGGGCGATGATTCTTGGTATGCTCCCTATGTCCCTTGGACTTGGAGAGGGAGGAGAACAGAATGCACCTCTTGGTAGAGCGGTTATTGGAGGGATGATTTTTGCTACCATAGGAACTCTTTTTTTCGTTCCAGTCGTGTTCAGCATTATCCGTGGCAAGAAAACAAGTCCTACGGAATAGACAAAGCTTACAAATGGGTAGATTTTATGAGTAGTAAGGAGTTCGATGTGGGTTCGAAAATAAAAGACACTAAACGTGGCATATTAGAAAAACTATCACGGATCGTTGATAAAAAGCGTAAAGGGAGTGGGAAAAACCAAGAAGAGGAACCTACTCAGAATAAAGAACAGGACAATCTCTCTCCCACCATTCCTGAACCGCCTCCTATTAAAAAACGGGAACGACTAGAACCCATTTTAAAGAAAATCAAAAGTGGACCTGCTTTTATAGCTCTTTCTTTGGGAGCAATTCTTCTTGCTCTTTTTATTATAGGACTCATCCCAAGGCTGCATAATCAAGGAATACTGAAAAAATATGTGGCGATAGCGAATGAAATCCCTGTTTCTGTTATTAGCCCAAAGCTTGCTCCACCAATCACGGATTTAAGGCTTCCTGGGACAGCTAGAGGCTATTTTGAAACACCCATATGGGCAAGAGTCAACGGGTATATTAAAAATTGGTGGGTAGATATAGGGGATGAAGTGAAAGAAGGTCAACTAATGGCTGTAATTGATGCCCCTGACATTGATCGACAAGTGTTGGAGATGGAAGGGGTATTGAAATCAGCTGAGGCTAATTTGGAAATTGCTAGGATTTCTTTGGATAGATGGAAAGAACTAATTAAAACGCGTGCGGTTTCCCAACAGCAGCTCGATGAAAGGCAGGCTGCTTATGATGCTGCTCTTGCTCGAGTCAACGCCTCTCGAGGACAATATGAACATTGGAAAGAACTTCAAAATTTTGAAAAGATTTATGCCCCATTTAGTGGGGTCGTTACTGCTCGAAATATAGATATTGGCACGTTAGTGTCTCTGGGAAGTGATAAAGGAGTAAGAGAACTCTATCGGATATCAGTGACGGATGTCATGAGGGTGTATGTGGCTGTTCCTCAGAATTATGCTCCTCAGATCCAACTTGGTGCTTGGGCTGATGTTACTGCTTCGGAATTACCTGGGAAAATCTTCAAAGGGCTAGTTGTAAGAACATCGAAAGCGGTTGACCCGCTTTCTCGTACACTATTGACAGAAGTCGATGTCGGTAATCCCAATGGAGAGATTATTGTCAACATGTATGTAGATGTGACTTTCCATCTTCCAAGGACACAGGAAACCTATCTAGTCCCTGTCAATACAATAGTCGCAAGAGCGGATGGCAATTATGTGCTGAGTGTTGATGAACATCAGACAGTCCATTATAATAAAGTAGAACTGGGGAAAGATTTGGGACAATTCATTGAGATTCCTTCTGGACTTTCCAAAGATCAGAAAATTATATTGAATCCTCCTGAAATTCTTGAAGAAGGGGATAAAGTAGTGGTTGTGGACGATCTTTCTAAGCCAAAGCCTGATAAAATAAAAGAGAAAAAGTTATTACAAAAGGGAAAGCTAGCTCATGAATGATGACCAACAAGAAAATAGAAAGGTAGCAAGTGCGCCTTCGATAGAGACAAAGGGTGGGGTCGTTGCTTCTGAGACACCAGTTGCCTTTTTTACTATAGAATCTCCAGGAAGAAATTGGGTTTTCCCTTATTCAAGAATCCTTTTTGCTCATACCGATACCGAAGGCAATCGGTTTTTTCTCCGGACGATCAGTCATGATATCTGGATTAATGGTCAAAACTTACAAAAGGCTATTTCTTTAATCCAGCAGGAAAGATTGATGGATGTCAAGAAGGGGAGTAATGAAAATGGGAAAGTGGATTCGGTAGAAGTCATGGAAAATCCTGGTGGAATGTTTGCTTAAAGCAGTTTGTTAAGAAATCGCAATCTTGTTTGGTAGGGCGACAGGGAGAGATAGAACAATTCAGCTACACCTAAGGGCAAGAAAAGGCAATATGAGGCATGTATGACTCATAGGAACCTAGTGAAGTCGTGGGAAGTGGTACTGTGTTGGGCGTTTAAACGAGATCAAGGACTGACAATTCTCCTCTTGAGGCTAGAAGCTTAGAAATCTGGCTGAACATGAACATCGGCAAGAGTGGAGGAATCTATTCTATAGAGAAAGCCCACGATCGTAATCTTAACGCAGCGAACAATCTAAAGAATTTGGCCCTGAGGGCCATAGGCTTGAGCCTGTGAAGAGGAGATGACTATTGTCATAGTTGTCATAGGATAGTAGGATAAACATAAAACTATAGACTCAGAGAAACAAGAAAGCAGCTTTAAAATGGTTTAGAGAGACTTGAGGAGGTATTATGAAAGGGGTTAGAATGACGAAGGAAAATAAATTTAGTCTGGTTCCTTTCAACCCTTTTACTATTTTTATAAACCAGCGAGGAAAAGACGCATCCCCTTTAGGGGATTGAGATGAGAGCTCTAAATTAGATATTGACTTAGTACAACAAAAAGTTAACCTAAAATAAAGTCCGCATCGTGTGCTTCATCAAAAGATCTGATGTCCTGATGCGGCCATCTCTAATTAGTGATGCCCTGAAATATGGGATTGGGGAGTTGTTGGAATAAGAGTATAGTAAAAGTTAGACGTATCTACAACCCAGTCGCTGAAAAGAGGCAGTCCGCCGGGATGAATTGCTGGTGGTCGGGAAGTAGTAGTAGACTGGACACGGAGCACAGCTTTAAGCACCGTCAGTTCGCCGGTGGCTTCCCCTTGGGAACTGTCACAGGCTGTGCGTATTAGATAGATGTTCACCTGCTTTAGCGGGTTGAGGATATCACAAATACTATGTCGTTTGAATCATCTTTGGAGCATCCCGATAAAGGAAAGATTGCTGTCATAGGTGCTGGAGCTATTGGTTCGTTCTATGGAGGGCTTCTTGCGAAAGCTGGGTATGATGTCAATTTCTTGATGCGAAAGGATTATGAGATAGTTAAGGAAAAAGGACTTCTTATTGAATGGGGAAAAGAGAAGACCTTTCAGCTTTATCCAGTTAAAGTTT